>CALANA010000157.1 GCA_937925925.1 uncultured Chloroflexales bacterium
CGTCCATCGCATGGATTCGGCATGGTGTCCAGCGAGATGCTTCCTTCGTCAGCATGACATGGAATGTCGCGGGGGCACACGGCTTGATCAACCGACCGCCGTGTACCTCCGGTTAGGATACAGAACCTTTGCGTCTCTGCCTCTCTGCGCCTTTGCGTTAAAATGGTGCCTCGCGCATCCGCGCATCCGCGCATCCTCGCCTCTTCCCATCCTCCCGATTGCCCTTGCCGTGCTGTGCCGCAACGGGTACAATGTCCCTGAACCTTGCGCAACGTTCTAACGGCGCATAAAGGGTGAAGTTGGAACGCACCAGCATACCAGCGCATGAACGCACCAACGCGCCAACGCGCCAACGCGCCTGACAGGAGTATATACATGCTGCATTTCTCGTTTATTTATCCCGGCGCACTGTGGCTGCTGCTCGTACTGGTGCCGCTGTGGGTACTCACCCTGACCGTTCCACGCCGCCTGCCACCGTGGCGTTTCTGGGGCAGCCTGGGGCTACGCACCCTGCTGATCCTCGGCCTGATCTTCAGCCTGGCAGGGATGCAACTGGTCTACGGTGTACGCAACATCACCACCGTCTTTCTGCTCGACAGCAGCGACTCGGTTTCGCCCTCGGCGTATGCCCAGGCCGAACAGTTTATCCAGGAAGCCTTGCACGCCATGGGCAGCCAGGATCGTGCCGCCGTGGTGGTTTTTGGTGAGAATGCCCTGGTGGAACGTGCGCCCGATGGTTCACGCGAGTTTGGGCGCATTGCGTCGGTACCGGTTGTCAGTCGTACCAACATCGAAAAGGCGATCCAGCTTGGTCTGGCGCTTTTTCCCGCCGACTCGCAGAAACGGTTGGTGCTGCTCAGTGACGGTGGCGAGAACGTGGGCAATGCTATGACTGCCGCGCAACTGGCCGCATCCGGTAACGTGCCGATCGACATCATCGACCTCTCGCTGCCCGACACGGGCGGCGAGGCGCTGATCGCCAACCTCGAAGCACCGACGCACGTGCGTGAAGGGCAGGAAATCCGCCTGACTGCCACCATCGAGAGTACCGTCGCCCAGTCCGCTCGCCTGCGCATCTTTGCCGACCAGGAGGTCATTGTTGACCAGCAGCAGCAGCTTGAAGTTGGCCTCAACCGCTTCAGCGTCGCCGTTACTGCCACCACGACCGGCTTTCAGCGCTATCGAGCGCAGATCGAGCCGGAGCTTGATGGCCGCGTCCAGAACAACGAGGCGGCCGTGCTGGTGCAGGTGCAAGGCCCGCCGCGCGTGCTGCTGGTCGAGGGCCAGCGTGGCGATGCGCGTAACCTGCACAACGCCCTCTCCGCCGCCAACATCAATGCCGAGACGGTTGCACCGAGCGATATGCCGGTTGACCTGGCGCAACTCAGCAACTACGAGGCCGTGGTACTGGTCAACGTCCCTGCTCGTCATCTGCCCGAAAAAGCTATGGCCACCCTGCCGGGCTATGTGCGTGATCTGGGCAAGGGCTTGATGATGATCGGTGGCGAAGAGAGTTTCGGCGTCGGGGGCTATGGGCGCACGCCGATTGAGGAGGTGTTGCCGGTGTATATGGATGTGCGCAACCGCGAAGAGCGGCCCAACCTGGCGCTGGTGTTTATCATCGATAAATCCGGCAGCATGGATGCCTGCCACTGCGCTGGCCCGGATCGTAGTGCGCCGCCGCTGCAACTGAGCAATGTGCGCAAGGTGGACATTGCCAAAGAAGCAATTATTCAGGCCACACCGCTGCTGGGCGAACAGGATCAGATCGGCATCGTCTCCTTTGAAGAGGTGGCGTATGTGGAACTGGAAGCTACCCGTGCGCCGACCGTCGATCAGGTTCTCGATGCCGTGAGCGGGATTGAACCACGCGGCGGCACCAGCGTGCGTTCCGGGTTGCTCGAAGCCGAGCGCATGCTGCAAAACACCGATGCGCGTATCAAGCATGCGATTCTGCTCACCGATGGCTGGGGCAGTGGTGGGAACAACTTTGATCTGGCCGAACGGATGCGAGCGCAGGGAATGACGCTCTCGGTGGTTGCGGCCGGCGGCGGTTCGGCAGATTTTCTGGAGCAACTGGCGATCAAGGGCGGTGGACGCTATTTTGCTTCGGAAGATATGAGTGATGTCCCACAGATCTTTGTTCAGGAGACGATTAACGCCGTTGGCAACTATATTATCGAAGAGCCTTTCTACCCCCAGATTGCCGCCGATAGTCCGATTCTCGATGGCTTTGCGGCTGGCTTGCCGCAACTGTTTGGCTACAACGGCACCACGCTCAAAGACACGGCCCGCAACGTGCTGGTGACCGAAGACCGCTCGCCAATCCTGGCACAGTGGCAGTATGGTCTGGGGCGCAGCATCGCCTGGACGAGCGATGCACGCGGCAAGTGGGCCCGTAACTGGGTGCGCTGGGAACACTTTCCGCGCTTCGCTGCACAGATGGTGGGCTGGATCGTGCCGGATCGTTCCACCAACAGCGTGCTGGCCGATATTCAGGTTGATGGCATGCAAACGATTATGAACGTTACCGTGGCCGATAGCGCGGGTGTGGCGCGTGAGGATCTGCACATGACGGCTACGCTGGTGGGGAGTAACAACCAGACAAACGAGACGGTACCGTTGACTCAGGTCGCGCCCGGTACCTACCGTGCCAGTGTGCCCAGTCCGGCCACGGGCACCTATCTGGTACAGCTATCGGGGGAACAGGCCGGACGCACGGTTATCCAGGAAGTAGCCGGCCTGGTCGTACCCTATTCGCCCGAATATCGGATGGGGCAGAGCAACCCGGCGCTGCTCGCCGAGTTGATGCGGGTGACGGGGGGCAATCGGATTGTGACTGCGGCCGATGCGTTTACGCCTACCGGTGCGAATGTGAACCGGGCACAGGAGATTGCGCTGCCCCTGCTGCTGCTGGTACTGCTGCTGCTCCCCATTGACATTGCGGTGCGGCGACTGGTGGTGTGCCGCAGCGATCTCGAGCAAGCCCGCGCCTGGATGCAAACGCGGATGCAACGCCAACTCGCGCCTGCGCCGGCCGCCGATGCTACACTTACCCGCCTCGCGCAGGCCAAACGCCGGGTGACGCCGTCTACCGGTACGAATAACAGCCGCCAGGCGCCAGCACCACCACCTACGGGACGCTCGCCGACGCCTGAGTCGGTGGCCCGCCCATCAGCGGCGGCACCGGCTCCCGATCCGCTGCCATCCCCCCCGCCCACCACAGATCCGCTGGAGCGTCTACGAGTAGCCAAAGAACGTGCCCGCCGCCGTGCCCGGGGTGAGGAGTGAGCCGGGTGGCACGATCCAAACAAGGGTGCGGCTATGATCGTTGAGGGCGGGACGCCCGCGCTCCCAGGTGGGAAGCTCGCGCTCCCAGCACCACGCGGGCGAGACGCCCGCGCTCCCTGGCCCGCGCTCCCAGGCGCTCCCAGGCCGCGCTCCCAACAGTGAACACGTACCTGATGCATACAGACTTGCATTGGTGTGGTATACTAAGAGCTGAACAGGCGTGCTTGTGATGCGCCGTCGCTGGTTATAATATGGCATGGCCACGACCAGAGGAACTTCCCGACTCCTCGCCCATCGTAGGTGCTATGATGGAAGGTTACCCCGCGAAACCGTAAGCGGGGGCACGGGTGGCGTAAGCTGCGCGTGACGCAAGACGGCAACAGAGAGCAGTCCCGCCAGCCGGGGGCGCACGCTGGAACGTTGGCGCGTGCGTTCCCCGGCCGGTAAGGGGTGAAAGGGTGCGGTAAGAGCGCACCGGCGTCGGCAGCAATGTCGGCGGCCAGGCGACTGCGCTGACTGATGAGGAGCAAGGTGCGTGGGGCGGGCTTATCGGTGGGAGCCGCAAGGCGTTTGTACCACCCCGTTCGCTCGCATCGCCGCCGCAACGGTGAGGCCAGGTAACACCTGGCAGGCCAGGCGCGGCCTCTGTAATTGCAGAGAGAGAGATGACGGCAGAGAACAGAATCGGGGGTATCGTCACAGGCACGCTTGCCTTATTTCCTGCTATGGATAGGGCAATCCTATCCTGAGATCGTGAAAAAATCGGCCAGGCTCAAGCCGCAACGCAGTGCTACCAGGCTCAAGTCGGGACGCTTGTTCTTCACAATCGATGCAGCAGTCCTGTTGCTGTTTTTTGGTGCCCCCGTTTCGCCTTTGGCGAAACGGGGGCACCAGAAGCGAGTCCCTTCCACGCGGCGGCGGACGAATCGCAGCGGCGGATGACCCACCGCGTCCGTCTGGACATACGGAAGGGGAAGACGAATCACAAGCGGCGGAAGGGCGAAGGCACATTGGTATTACACGTCATGAAACAGCACCAGGCCTGGCAACGGTGGGTTGCGATTGCGCTTATCGTTCTGAGCGTATCTGCCATCTTTTTTGTGACCACCGAGAATGATCATATCTGGCCGTTGCGCAATCTGCTGTATTATCGGCTCGCTACCTGGTGGCACAAGCGGATGGCGACTGATACCGCAGGTGCGGGCACGGCCATCCTGCAGGGGTGTGTGTCCAACGCACACCATGAACCTGTACCTGCCGCGCTGGTGCTGCTGGCCGAACCCACCGGCCGGGTGCATACCACGACAGCCACCACCCATGGATGCTATCACCTGCCAGCAATTCCCGCTGGCCGTTATGTGCCACTGGCCGTGGCACGTGGGTATGATCCGACTGTGGGACGATCATGGGGCCGGCCCCTCCACTTAGCGGCAGATACGCAAACGACGTTCGATTTTCAGCTTCCGCCGATCACATTACCTGCCCTGCAACCGGGCAGCAATGTGCGTCTTGGCCCCCCCGTAACGCGCTCGTGGGAACTGCCGCAACCCGGCATTGCGGTGCGGCGCGAGATAACATTTGATAGCGGCGGGCGTCCCAATCAGTTGACCTTTCTCTATACACCCCGCACCCCGTCCGAAGATTGGCCGCTGCTGCTGGCCGTCTATCCTGGACAGGCGGACTGGTGGGAGGGCGTGAGTATTCCGCTTGCTACTGCGGGCTATGCCGTGCTTGCCGTTGGCCCGGCCTACTCCTTGAATCTGGAACCCGATATTGATGAGCTACAACGATTGGTGGCTTTTGCGCGCGCCGGTCGGTTGCCTGGCGTTGATGGGCGGCGCATCGCTGTGCTGGGTGGCAGCTACAGCAGCCTGCATGTGTTTCGCCTGCTTCAACGCGATAGTGGCTTTCGGAGTGTGGTGTCGTTGGGCGGGGCCAGCGATCTGTTTGATCTGCGACAGCGCTTTGAAGCCGGGCAGTTTGCACCACCTTTTGGCCTCGATCAGGCCTTGATCGCCCTTGGAACGCCAGATATGCACCCAATACGCTACTGGCGCTATTCGGCCCGTTATCATCTGCGTCCTGACTTGCCAGTACTGGCGATTCTCCACAGCCGCGATGACGAGGTAGTGCCCTTTGAACAGTCGCAACTGCTGGTGGCCCAGTTGGAACGGCTGGGCGTTCCACACGAGGCACACTTTTTTGATGGTATGTCACACTACCTGCTGGCGGATCGGCCGTCAGCGGAGTTGACCTGGATGTATAATCTCACGTTGGACTTTTTGCAGCGGACGATGTGATGGATGAGATAGCATTGCTTGAACAGTTGGTACGCATTCCGTCGCTTTCGGGATGCGAGGCGGAGGCGGCGGCGTTTCTGGTAGACCAGATGCGGCAGATCGGTTGTGCTGCCCATCTTGATGGAGCGGGGAATGCGGTGGGTACCATCGGCGAGACTGGCCCGCTGATGGTTCTGCTGGGGCATATTGATACCGTGCCTGGCGCTGTGCCGGTGCAGATCAAAGATGGACGATTGTATGGGCGTGGGGCGGTGGACGCCAAGGGGCCATTGGCCGCCTTTGTCTGCGCGACAGCGCGGGCCGTACACTCTGGTACCCTGGGCTGCCGCGTAGTAGTGATCGGTGCCGTCGAGGAGGAGTCGGCCACGTCCAGAGGCGCACATTACGTGGTTGATGCCTATCAACCGGACTTTTGCGTGATTGGCGAGCCGAGTGGCTGGGATCGGATTACGCTCGGCTATAAAGGGCGACTGCTGGTGCATTATCGCCGTGAACAATCGGCGGCCCACAGTGCTGGCGAGTTGCGAGCCGCACCTGAGTTCATGGTCGATTTCTGGATGGCAATTCTTCGGCGTTGCGCGGATTATAATGTCGGACGCGAACGACTGTTTGACCAGCTATCACCCTCGCTACGCCGAGTTGCCAGCGCCGGCGATGGCTTGCACGATTGGGCAGAGGCGACCATCGGGTTGCGTCTGCCGGAAGGCATCGATCCCTACGCGCTGGCGGATGAACTACGGGCCAGTGTCAGTGACGCGGTTCTGACCTTTGAGGGCGCCTGTCCCGCTTTTCGCAGTTCCCGCGCTACACCGCTGGCGAATGCATTTGTGCGTGCTATCCGCCGGGCGGGAGGCACACCGGGGTTTCTGCACAAAACAGGGACAGCGGATATGAACGTGGTCGGCCCGGCCTGGCGTTGCCCGATCGTCGCCTATGGGCCAGGCGACTCGCGGCTGGATCATACACCCGATGAGCATATGCTGCTGGACGAGTATCTGCTGGGCATTACGGTGCTGGCAGATGTGTTGCGTGGCCCAGGGAATAGGGAAAGACCAGGAGATTGATGGTGTATGCGAGACACATCTGGGCAACACGTGACTCTCCGACTCTCCCGAGCGGAAGAAGCGTGCCCCCACCGCACCCCGCCCCCGCTGGGGGCGGGAGCCACACCGCTCCCCCCAGCGGGAGGAGATACAGAGGGGGGTACAGGCAGGCACCAGCCCCCACCCCACCCCGCCCCCGCTGGGGCGGGAGTCCTCTCTCCCCCCAGCGGGGGGGAGAGACAGCGGGAGGCACAGTAGCGCACCTCGGCGTCCTCAGCGGTGACAGTAAGTGGATGTACCGGTGCCAGGGTATGGCAGGAGGCTGTCGACAATTATGCGGGTACTCGATAGTGACCTGCTGGGGAGCAGATACCGGTTCGTCCGTCATAACGAAGCGCAAACAAGAAACCGCCGCGCTGTCGTGCGTGCGGAGTGTCACCGAAACGTTGATCGCTAAAAGAACCCCAGTTCCTCGCGTGCATCCTCGGTCATCATTGATGGATTCCAGAAGGGTGTCCAGACCAGATTAATACTCACATCTTCCAGGTTCTTGTACACTTCACGCAGATTCATAATCTCCTGGCGGGCATGCTCTAAAATCTGCGGCCCGGCGGGGCAGGCCGGTGTGGTTAGCGTCATATCGACATCCACTTTGGCACCGCCGTCGAGGACATCGACACGATAGACCAGACCGAGGTTCACAATATCCATCCCAATCTCCGGGTCAATCACATTCTGTAAAGCAGCCCGCACCATCTCTTCGGTTATCATTCTTCGCCACTCCTTATCAATATTTGGGCATTGTCGGGTCTACATCGTCAGACCAGCGTAAGATGCCCCCGACCAGGTTTTTTACTTTGCGAAACCCGGCACCTTTGAGCAGGTTGACGGCATTGGCACTCCGAACACCACTCCGACAGTATACGACCATCTCGCGGGCAGTGTCCAGTTCATTCAGGTGGTGCAGCAACTGGTCAACCGGGATCAGCTTATCCGTGCCTGGTATGGTGGCAATATCGACTTCATAGGCATTGCGCACATCGAGCAAGAAAGGCCGATCATCGCGTTCTAGCCAGGTTACCAGTTCCTGCGGCGTAATTTCATACTGGCTCTCCAGTTGTATGACTTCGTTCGTCAAGCCACAGAATGCCTCATAGTCGATCAACTCGGTGATCGTTGGCCGGTCGCCACACACCGGGCAATCGGAGTTGCGGCGCAGCTTGAGTTCACGGAAGCGCATCGCCATGGCGTCATAAAGCATCAAACGGCCAATCAGTGGCTCGCCAATGCCGGTCAGCAACTTGATCACCTCGGTGGCCTGGATGGTACCGATCACGCCAGGTAGCACGCCCAGCACGCCACCCTCGGCGCAGGAGGGCACCAGTCCGGGCGGCGGTGGCTCTGGATAGAGGCAGCGATAGCATGGCCCACCCGCTTTGGGATAGAACACCGTCGCCTGACCTTCAAAGCGGAAAATGCTCCCATAGACATTCGGCTTGCCGAGCAGCACACAGGCATCGTTCGTGAGGTAGCGCGTGGGAAAGTTATCGGTTCCATCGACAATCACATCATAGGGGCGCATGAGTTCCAGCGCATTGGCCGCGGTCACCTGCGTTTCGTAGGTGGTGATGTCAATAGTGGGATTAAGATCATGCAGACGGCGTCTGGCCGACTCGGTCTTTGGTACGCCTACGGTGCTGGTACCATGGACAATCTGGCGTTGTAAATTGCTCTCGTCTACCACATCAAAATCGACGAGGCCAATATGCCCTACACCGGCGGCTGCGAGGTAGAGCGCCAGTGGCGATCCCAGCCCGCCGGTGCCAATCAGCAGGACACGGCCTTGCTTCAGTCGCCGCTGGCCTTCCATGCCCACTTCGGGCATAATGAGATGCCGACTATAGCGGCGAATCTCCTCATTTGAGAGTACACTCTTTGCCATCTTAGGTATCCTTCTCTCCCAGACAAGTGGCAACCCTGTCATTGCTTATGTACAGAACCTACGTGGTTTCTCAAACAAACTGTCTTTTTCAGCTACGGCAGCGCAAGGGCACGCACCAGACACTGTCATGGTAGCAGCGTTGCAGGCAACACCGCTACTCCATACTGCCGCAGATGAGAAAGGCACACATGTCAAGGCGCCGCATAACTCGTGTCACCTGAGCCACCGGCAATGGCCGGAATAATGCTCACGGTTTCGCTGCCCTGCAGCCTCGTCTCTTCGCCATCGAGATAGCGAATATCCTCATCACCAACATAGACATTCACAAAATTGCGCAGCTTGCCTTGCTCGTTAAACAGGTGGCGGCCCAGGTCAGGATAGGTTTCAACCAGCCCGTGCAGCAGAGTGCCTACTGTTTCGGCTTCTAAGGTAAGGCTGGCCTGTCCGCCAGCATATTGGCGTAGCGCCGTTGGGATCGTAATCGTCACAGCCATAGCTCTCTCCATATACTACAAGACTTACACGGTCGCGTGAAGCAGATGTCTTTTTCGCCCTACTGCGAAGGCGAAAAGATGAGTTGAGCATGCCTCCGTGTACCTCCTGAACTATTATATAGAATAGGGTATCTATTTTTTATCTGAAACGTCGCAACATCATTCTCATACGACAACGAGCCTGCTTCGTGGCGAGGGTGGGGGACTACAGGCCCCGCACATGCTCCCTGCAGGGACGTTGCATGCAACGTCCCTACACCCTATAAACACCTGCCAGGCATCACCTCAATCGGTCACTATCACTTCTTCCGGCTCAAACGCAGATGTATCATCATGTAGCAACCAGCTTGTCAGCTCAGTTGCCACGCCCCGGTCAACACGCTGAATAACAAACGCAAAACTGGAACCGCCAATCCCTTGCGCCCCCACCAGATCCCGGCCCGAAGGCTGGGCGGGATGGTCGGGGTGGGAATGGTAACAGCCAATTATATCAAGCCCCTGGGCCTGTGCTGCACGGTCGGCGCGTAAATAATCACGGGGATCAAGATAAAACCGATCACGCCGTGACTCAGCATTATCGGTTTCCGCCAGGGTCACCTGGCCTTCCCAGCGATTTTCCACCGGATAGGCAGTGACGACCAGTTTGTGGGTGTCGGCAAGATGACCCAGCAGTAAACCAACACATTCATCGGGATAAGTGGCTTCGGCATGGGCGGCGATGGCCTGCGCTACGGTTGCAGAAAGTGTTATCATAGCCTTACTATGCAATCCCAGTCCAATTCAGATCGCTCAGTACCTGTTCACCCTCAAGAGAACATGCCCGCCTGGGAGCGCGGGCCGCGTGCCCGCACGGGCGTGATGGCGGGCGGGACGCCCGCACTCCCAGGCGCAGAGGGCGGGACGCCCGCACTCCCAGGCAGCAGGCGTGATGGCGGGCGGGACACCCGCACTCCCAGGCGCACCATGAACGCTGACGACAGAAGCTTTCCCTCCCGATGGGAACAGTTACATGGCTCAAATTCCTTCGCCGCTCTCGACCCACTCGCTTTCTTCCCAGAAGCGCTCACTGAGATAGCGTGAGGCACTGTCGCACAGGATGGTGACCACAACACCGGCCGTTAACTGGCGTGCGACCTGCAAGGCAACCGCCACGTTGGCCGCAGCCGAAATACCCACCAGCAACCCCTCACGGCGCGCCAGACGCCGGGCCATCACAAACGCTTGCTCGCTGCTGATCTCCTCAATCGCATCCGGCAGTGTGGTGTCGTAAATGCCTGGCAGCAGTTGCGTCGTTGCCATATGTTTGACACCTTCCAGAGCGTGATACGGACTGTCGGGCTGTACCGCTACCAGGTACACATCGGGACACTGTTCGCGTAGGTAGCGAGCAGTTCCCATAAAGGTGCCGCTGGTTCCCAATGCGGCCACAAAATGGGTCACCTGCCCTTCCGTCTGCTGCCAGATCTCCGGGCCGGTCGTCTCATAATGGGCCTGTGGGTTGGCCGGGTTGTTGTACTGGTCGGGATAAAAATAGCGTTCTGGCTCGTGTGCAACAAGCGCACGAATAGTGCGAATAGCCAGATCCATGCCCTCTGCGGCATCGGTCAGGATCAACTCGGCTCCCAGGGCACGCAAGATGCGCTTGCGCTCGGCACTGGCATTCGCCGGTAATGCGAGCGTCACGGGATAGCCGAGCGCTGCGCCCAACGTCGCATAGGCGATGCCTGTGTTGCCGCTGGTCGCATCGGCGATACGCATACCGGGGCGTAACTGGCCGCAGCGCTCTCCCGCACGGATCATCCACAGCGCCGGGCGATCTTTCACCGATCCGCCGAGATTATACCACTCGGCCTTGGCATACACCTGCACGCCGGGAGGCAGATCGGGATCGATACGCTCCAGACGCAACAGCGGGGTGTTACCAACCAGTTCGAGCGGCTGGCGACGATCATCCAGATGTTGCACGGCGTGGTCTATCACCTGTATCTCGCATTCCTGGGCTGTACCGATCGGGTGGATCAGGGGTGTGGGCTGCGCGATACTGCGCAATGGCCGCCTTGAGTGTACCCAGTGCCAGCGTGGCACAACGGGGGCGATTACGCACAACCGCATGCCCCAGCCAATCACCCAATGTCTCAGATTCTAGCGCTTCCACCTGCGTCAGTGACGCACTCTGGAGCATCTCGGTCAACATCGACGCTGCTGCCTGGCTGACCGCGCACCCTGTGCCCTCAAAGGTCAAGCGCGCAATGCGCTCTTCAGTCGCATCCACTTTGAGGTAGATCGTGACCTGATCGCCACAGTCCGGTTGTTGACCGGGCACCACCACATCTGCCTCAAGCAATGGGCCATAATTGCGTGGCGACTCGTAGTGGTCAAGCAAATACTCAATTGCGCTCTGTCGATCCATAGAGTATCAGGGAGGCATACCGGGCAACATGGTGTCCGTTTATGGCTGATAGGTCTTCTCAATGGGCGCACCCACCAGATTACCCCACTCTGTCCAGCTACCGTCGTAGTTGCGCACCTTTGGATAGCCCAGCAGGTACGTTAATACAAACCAGGTATGGCTGCTGCGCTCGCCAATGCGGCAGTAGGCAATCACATCCTTATCAGGGACAATACCCTGACCACCATAGAGCGCCTCCAGTTCATCACGACTCTTAAAGGTGCCGTCTGGATTGGCCGCCTGGGCCCATGGAATATTGACCGCAGTCGGAATATGCCCACCGCGCAGCGTACCCTCCTGCGGATACTCGGGCATATGAATTTTCTCGCCGCTAAATTCCTGCGGGCTACGCACATCAACCAGCGCCGTATCAGGCTTGCCAATATGTTCAAAGATCTGCTGGCGAAAGGCGCGAATGGTGCTATCATCACGTTCCGGCGCACGATAGGTTGCAGGTGGATAGCTCGGTACCTCTGTCGTCAATTCGCGTCCCTCAGCAATCCATTTGGCCCGCCCGCCATTCAAAATGCGGGCATCTTTATGTCCAAACAACTTGAATACCCAGAAGGCATAGGTTGCCCACCAGTTGTTTTTGTCACCGTAAAAGATAACGGTCGTTTCGTTGCCAATGCCACGTGCGCCAAGTAACTGCTCAAAACGCTGGCGATCCAGATAGTCGCGGGTGATCGGATCGTTTAAATCGGTCACCCAGTCAATCTTGATCGCTCCTGGAATATGACCAGTATCATAGAGCAGAATATCCTCGTTACTTTCCACCAGGCGCACATTGGGATCGTGCAGATGATCAGCAACCCAGGTAGTATCGACCAATACTTCGGGATGAGCATACGCGGTCATGTGGTATCTCCTGTTTATTTGCTGGCAAATAATCAAGGGTCAGCAGGCAACGCACACTACAACAGCGTCATCATCGACCGCTATCCGCATTGCGTGCCTGCTAACCGCGCGTGCCTCTATTGTAATCTCAACTGGCCGGAAAGTCAAGTTTTTAACTAGAATACTCGACAAACAGTTCACCATCTTGCACTTGCACCGGGTAGGTCTTCACCGGTTCGTATGCTGGTAGATTAAGCGGTTGCCCGGTTGCGAGTGCAAACCGAGAGCCGTGGCGCGGACACTCGATGGTCAGATCGTCGGCATCCAGATCGCCTTCGCCGAGCGAAGCCTCAGCATGCGAGCAGGTGTCATCCAGAGCATAGAATGTACCATCAATGTGAAAGATAGCAATTGCATGCCCATTGATATGAAAGGTCTTCGCGGTACCATCTGGTATATCACGAACCGCTGCAATATGTACAGAGAGCATACACCGAGTCTCCACCATATATTTATATTTATTTTGAACAACACCAGTAGTGAACATTGCTGCTGCCGATGCCGGCGCATCAGCAGCAGGTATACAGCGCGGGTATCAACGCAGCAATGTTGGTACCCGCCGCTGCGCTGATTTTAGCCCACCGAGCCTTCCATCTCGAGCTGGATCAGCCGATTCAACTCAACCGCATACTCCATTGGTAACTCGCGGGTAAACGGCTCCATAAAGCCCAGTACGATCATAGACAGTGCATCGGCTTCGGGCAACCCGCGACTCATCAGGTAGAAGAGTTGTTCGGCCCCGATCCGGCCTACGGTTGCCTCGTGGGCCAGGGTAGTGCGGTCTTCTTCGATCTCGATGTAGGGGATGGTATCGCTGGCCGAGTGTTCATCAAGAATCAATGCGTCACAGTTGACGTTGATCTTGGAGTTGTAGGCCCCTGGCGCAACCTTGGCCAGACCACGATAGGTGGTCTTGCCCCCATCCTTGCTGACCGACTTGTTAGTGATGCGGCTGGTGGTATCCGGAGCAACATGCACCATTTTTGCGCCCGCATCCTGATGCTGTCCTCGACCAGCGTACGCGACACTCAATACCTCACCGCGTGCGCCACGGCCCATCAAATAGACGGAAGGGTACTTCATGGTCAGGCGGCTGCCGATATTGCCATCAACCCACTCCATCGAAGCCTCTTCGTAAGCCACAGCACGCTTGGTGACCAGGTTGTAGATATTGTTGGCCCAGTTCTGAATGGTCGTGTAGCGGAATTTGGCACCCTTTTTGACAATAATCTCGACCACCGCCGAGTGGAGTGAGTTCGTGCTGTAGATCGGAGCGGTACAACCTTCGATATAGTGACCCTCAGCACCTTCGTCTACAATAATCAGCGTGCGCTCAAACTGGCCCATGTTCTCGGCATTGATGCGGAAGTAGGCCTGGAGCGGAATATCAACTTTGACCCCGGGTGGAATATAGATAAAAGAACCACCTGACCAGACCGCGGTGTTCAGGGCGGCATACTTATTATCTGCCGTTGGAATAATCGTGCCGAAGTATTCCTTGAACAGTTCCGGGTATTCCTTCAATCCAGTATCGGTATCCAGGAAAATCACGCCCTGCTTTGACCATTCTTCACGCAGTGAGTGATACACAACCTCACTCTCATACTGGGCACCCACACCGGCCAGGAACTTGCGTTCAGCTTCGGGAATCCCCAGCTTTTCAAACGTATTCTTAATCTCGGTTGGAACTGCGTCCCAGTCACTCTGCGGTCGCTCACCGGCGCGTACATAGTAGTGGATCTGGTCGTAATCCAGGTTTGCCAGTTCCGGGTTGGCCCACATTCCGGCCAGGGGCACCGGCTTCTTGTTAAAAATGTCGAGCGCCTTCAGCCGCCGCTTCAGCATCCATTCCGGCTCACCCTTCATCGCCGAAAGTTCGCGGATAACCTGCTCGTTGAGACCCTTGGGTGATTTATATACATAGTTTTCTTCGTCTCGAAACCCGTAGCGCGAGTAATCAAACTGTAGATTGACTGCTTCTGCAACCATGAACTATATCCCTCCTGAAGTAAAATATGCTTACCATTGCGCAGGCTAGCTCATAACGATAGCGAGACCTGGCCTCGCCAGTAGAGGCGTTGCAAGGAACGTCCCTACGCCGCCCCCCGGCCCCCCGGGGGCCGTGCCTCACCAGACAGGGAACATGTACACCCCGTCCCCCCGCCGCGATGAAGTTTGGTGGGAGTACTACGACCACGTTAGCCGAGCATCCGTCGAGCTTTATCCAGTGCTAGCACCAGTCGGTCTATTTCTTCGGGAATGTTGTAGAGATAGAGACTGGCGCGCACGGTTGCCGGTACCTCCAGCCAGCGATGGAGGGGTTGGGCGCAGTGGTGCCCGGCGCGCACGGCTATCCCTTCACTATCGAGTACCGCTGCAATATCCTGCGGATGCAGACCGGTCAGGGTAAAGGCAATCGTTGCACCGCGATGTTCGGTTGTTAGCGGGCCATGGATTTTTAAGTCCGGTACCATACTCAGGCGCTGGAGCGCGTAGGTGAGTAACTCGTGTTCGTAGTGGTGAATCTTCTCCAGGCTCACCTCGCTCAAAAAATCGATCGCGGCACCCAGGGCAATTGCTTCGCCAATTGCAGGTGTACCAGCCTCAAATCGAGATGGAATTTCAGTATACGTACTATGATCTAACTCGACGACATCAATCATGGAGCCACCACCCAGGAAGGGCGGCATCTGTTCCAGCAAGGCCTGTCGCCCCCACAACACGCCAATCCCGGTTGGCCCACACATTTTGTGCCCACTAAAAGCCAGAAAATCAATATCGAGTTTCTGGACATTCACCGGCATATGAGGCACACTCTGCGCTCCATCGACCAGCACCACCGCACCTACGGCATGGGCCCGCTGGGCAATCAGTTGCACGGGATTAACCGTGCCCAATACGTTCGATTGCTGCGTGAGGGCCACGATCCGCGTCTTCTCGGTCAACAGGTGATCCAGATCTTCCAGCACCAGCCGTCCCTGTCCATCAAGCTGGATATAATCCAGATGAGCGCCCGTGCGTTCAGCCAGCATCTGCCAGGGCACAATATTGGAGTGATGTTCCATAATCGTGAGCAGAATATGGTCGCCAGCCCGCACATTGGCTAGCCCCCAGCTCTGTGCTACCAGGTTAATCGACTCCGTGGCATTGCGGGTAAAGATCACTTCTCGCGGGCTGGCCGCACCAATAAAGCGTGCCACCTTACCCCGCGCTCGCTCGTAGGCGAAGGTTGCCTCCTCGCTCATACGATACACTCCACGATGCACATTGGCGTGATAGCGCCGAAAGTAATCTTCCAGACAATCCATGACCTGGCGCGGTTGCTGCGCTGATGCACCGCTGTCGAGAAAGGCCAGTGGTTTGCCGTTGATCTCCTGATGGAGGATCGGAAACTGACGCCGCAAGTCCAGAATGTCGAATATGGAAAAAGGAACTGTTGCTGTCATTATTCTGTCACCAGGAATTAACTGGCAGAACCGGGTTTTCTGCCGTTCGGGTATCAGGTTCTACCAGTTGAAATTGCCCTATATCTTGGCCTCAATTGCCGCTGTCAGAGACATGCGAACCTCTTCAACCGGTATGGCCGTGAGGGCTGGCTCAAACATGCCCATGACGATCATCCGCACTGCTTCATCACGCTTGATACCGCGAGTCTGCATATAAAAGAGTTGCTCATCATCGACTTGCCCACTGGTACTGGCATGCCCGGCGCTGGCAACATCGTTGGTATCAATTTTCAAGCCGGGGATCGAGTCACTACGTGCATCGGGTGTGAGATGCACGGCATGCTCTTCCAGGCGTGTACTCGTTCCACGCGATTCGTGTTCGATTTTAATCATACCATCAAACACGCTATAGCCTTTGCCGGTTACAACTGTTCTGAAATCCATGTGACTCTCGTTATTCACACCCACATGACGTAACCAGGGCGCGGTCAGCAGTTGCTGGTTGCCGCTGGCAAAGGTTGCGCCCAGCCAGTTGACCTTGCTGCCATTACCTTGCAAGCGGGTTTCCGCCTCTATATGTTGTACCTCGCCGCCCAGAGCAACAGAGACCCACTCGGCCTGGGCATCACGGTCAAGCAGCAAGAGCTGACTGCCAAGGTGAAACACGCCTGCCCCCCAGTGCTGGGCGCTAATAAAGCGGATCTGGCTCCCTGGCCCGGCAAAAATTTCAGTGGTTGGCCCGGCCAGCACGCTCTCGGTAACATCGTGTGAGATAAACTCCTCAAGAAATGTCACCTGTGCGCCATGCTCCAGCACGATGAGTGAATAGGGGAAAATCGAGCGACTGCCGTGTGGGAGCGTATAGCTCACATGCAGAGGCAGTTCCACCTGGACATTACGTGGTACATACAGGAACACCCCGTCTTGCCAGAGCGCCATCCGCAACGCGCTAAACTTATGACTGAGCGGGTCAATCAAACGCCCCAGCCGGTCGCGGATCAGTGCCTCGTGGCTCTGAACCGCTTCCTTGAGCGGTTTGAACACAACTCCTTCGGGTATCCGGGACGTATCTGCATGCAGCAGAGTGCCCTGGGTACCGATCAAGGGGGTGATCTGTTCCGGCTGCAAGCGGGTGAGATTGGTGCGCCGCCACTCCGGAGGGGGAGTTTGCGCAAAGAACTCCCATGCCTGTACACGCTGCGCAATAAGCCATTCTGGTTCACCGTCGGTGCGAGCGGCCAGCACAAGCTGGTCGCCTGTCAGCTCCGACAACGCTGCGAAGCGCTCCCAGTTCGTTTCGCTCTGGTGTACGTGTTTAGCTGGCATGACCGATCACTTCCTCCCTGAGCCAGTCGTACCCCTTCTCTTCGAGTTCAAGCGCAAGTTCAGGGCCACCCTCGCGGATAATACGTCCGTCCATCATGACCGACACAACATGGGGTTTGATATAATTGAGGAGACGCTGGTAGTGAGTAATCACTAGCACCCCCATTTCTTTGCCGGCCAGCAGGTTCACACCGTTGGCCACAATCCGTAGCGCATCAATATCCAGCCCCGAGTCTGTTTCGTCCATAATGGCCATGGTGGGCTTTAAGATCAGCATCTGCAAAATCTCAAGACGCTTCTTTTCCCCGCCACTAAAGCCCTCGTTAAGGTAGCGACGGCTAAAACTCTCATCCATTTCCAGGTACTTCATCCCTTCGCGCAACATCTTGCGAAACTCAGCCACAGGTATCGCCGTTTCTTTGGGGTCTTTCCCTTCCACGGCGCGGTGGGCATTGACGGCAGTGCGCAAAAAGTTAGCCACCGTAACCCCGGAGACGGCAACCGGATACTGAAAAGCCAGAAACAGGCCCAGCTTGCTACGTTCGTCAGCTTCCAGTTCAAGAATATTCTGGTCTTTATACCAGATTTCACCTGCAGTTACTTCATAGTTCGGATGACCGGCAATAATGTGTGCCAGTGTGCTTTTTCCACTCCCATTCGGCCCCATGATGGCATGGATCATTCCGTGACGCACGGTAAGATCGACACCCTTGAGTATTTCTTTGGGGCCTTCTTTATCGGCGATTGTTGCATACAAGTTTTTAATTACCAGATCGCTACTCATAGACTCCTCATGTAGACATGTTTACGCATTCTCACTGTTAATGACAAAACGACAGTGGTGATGGCCGTCACGAATAGAATTTTCCAGGCGCATCTTTTTGCCCACCACTTGCTCTAACATCTGGCGCTCCATGGTACAGACAGCAGCATGTTCGCGGGCAACATCAAGATAGGGACACGCAAAAATGTGCAGTGCGTCGTCAGATTGGCGCACCTCAGCCGGAATACCCTGTGACTCGAGCATCTTGCGCAATTCAAGCAGGCGTGCCTGCACATCAATTCCGCTCATCCGGTCGGCATATTCTTCGGCCAGGCGCTTGCTTACCCGCTCCAGGAGCACATCGACCTGCCTGGTGCCACCCTCGGCTGCTATTTCCTGCAAGAGCAGATTAATCAGCAGATCGTACTGTTTCGGAAAGAGACTCTGCGCTTTTTTTGTTAGCTTGTAGACAAAGCGTGGGCGACCCGGGCCATTCCGAACCGTGGTGATAGCTACCAGATTCTCAGCCTGGAGATGTGCTAGATGTTCACGTACCGCAGTTGTGCTGACACCCAGAACGTCCTCGAGTTGCTTAATGGTGGCCTGGCCATGGCGTTGCAAATGATTCAAAATCAGGCTGGCAGAATGTGAAACAGGAAGTCCGATAGTTTGCATAGACCCGCTCCTTTGTTATTCTAGAGTCTACCAGATATTTCCAATATTGTCAATAAAAACAGGAAAAACTGTGAAAAATAGAACGGACGGTGATACGCATCGATGTCGGCACTTCTCAAGGACGCCTCGTGGTAAACGAACACTGCCTGCGCATGGTTCATCAATATGACGATGGCACCAGCACCAACTACCTTTCAATCTTGCCACCGTGGAGAATGCTGTAAATAATTTCGTTTTTGCTGACTAGAAAGCCTGATTACCACACTCAAATTGGCAGAAAATGATCTGCTGGATACGATGTTGTGGGATAGAAACAAAAGTCAGGCAAAGAATGAGTATAATAGACTACAAGAATAACCCTGGTGGGGTCAAGAAAGGAGTCACGACTACTATGGATGATCAGGCGCACAATCATACCGTGTTCGGGGTACTGGCAGGGACGGTACTCGGTGGCACGGTTGCGCTGATACTGTTTGGGTTAACCGGGAAAGCAATGTTTGTCCTGGCGGTTGCAATTGGGACAGGCCTCGGATTTGTGATCGGGTTCAGCAAAGACCGTGCGATTCGTCAGGAGATCAATAAAGATCCAGCGGGTCAGGTTGTGCGTGAATAGCTACGACCAGGGTTCCATAACACTATAGCTCTTTGATCAGCGTGTGAACCATACAAACGTATCAGTCTGATATCCCCCTGGTAGCCGATGCGACCGGGGGGATTTTTTGTTATCCTGAATAACAGGACTTACGCGGTCACCCTTCCAAAAACCGTTTTTGCCTGCGGCAGAGCGGTACTTTTTTTGTTTCCCTCTCGAATTTTCACCTATGGCGAATTTGGGGGCGGAAGGAGTTTGTTCCACGCGGCCGCAGGCGAGAAAGACGTTTTGTTGGAACGACGGCGTAACTCGTGTGAATAAAACAGGTTGTGTCATTTTGCACGAACGAACACTCAGCATCTCTGGCAGGAGTTAGGAGCAACAGCATGAATATGGCAACACATTCCCATCCAGTTATCTGCACCAGCGGCTTGACGCGACGCTTTGGCGACAAGGTTGCGGTCAACGACCTGACGTTGGAGATCGACCGGGGTGAGATCTTTGGCTTTCTGGGGCACAACGGCGCGGGCAAGACGACAACCATCCGCTTGCTGAACGGCGTGTTGTCGGCCAGCGCGGGTACGGCGCGAGTACTCGGCCTGTCGCCCTGGCGCGACGGGCCAGCGCTACGCCAGCGCACTGGCGTTCTGACCGAAACGCCGGCTCTGGACGAGCGATTGACGGCGCGGCAAACCTTGCGTACTTATGCCGACCTGTACAACGTCACAGTGAACCAGGTTAACCACCGGGTCGCGGAACTTCTGGAACTATTTGACTTATCTGAACGCGCTGATGAGCGGGTCGGGGCCTATAGCCGGGGGATGCAGCAGCGTCTGGCCCTGGCACGAGCGCTGCTGCACGACCCCGAAATTCTGTTCCTGGACGAGCCGACCTCCGGCCTTGATCCCGTTGCGGCGCGACAGGTCAACGACTTGATTACCACATTGAGCCGCGAGGGGCGTGTAATTTTCCTGTGTACGCATAATCTGAGCGAGGCACAACGACTGTGTGATCGCGTGGCAGTGATGCGTCACGGACAACTCATCGCACTTGGCACACCGGCTGAACTGGCACGCCAGGTGACATTCAGCGCACAACTGTCGCTCGAAGTTGCACCCGAACAGATGGCGCAGGCGCGGGACATTCTGAGCCATACTGTTCCTATGAGCGCTATCGCTGCAACAGAGACAACCCTGACAGCCACCTGCGCCGACCGCGAGGACATACCGGATCTGCTGGCAACGCTTGTCAGCCGGGATGTGCGTGTCTATCAGCTGTATTTGCATGAACCCGCACTGGAAGAGGTCTACTTTAAGCTCCAGGACACCGAGGAGGTAACGGCATGAATACGCGAGCGATCCAGGCCATTATTCGTAAAGATTTGCAGGTGGTGACTCGCAGCAAAGCGGTGATGCTGCCGATCATTATTTTGCCACTGGTGTTCTTTGTGATACTGCCGATCTTCTTTGTGGCACTTATTCCGTCCGACGGGTTGCCAGCGGCACAACCAGCCGAACTGGAGGAATTTCTGGCACAGATACCAGTCGGATTGGAACAGGAAATGGCGGGGTACACTGATACCCAGAAAATCGTTGTGTTTATGCTGGTGTATATGCTGGCACCCATGTTCTTGATCGCACCGCTGATGGTTGCTAGCGTGATTGCCGCCGATAGCTTTGCTGGCGAGCGCGAACGGAAGACGCTGGAGGCGCTGGTCTATACGCCAACAACCGATCTAGAGCTATTTACGGCTAAAATGTTGGCAGCCTGGATACCAGCTATGATTGTTGCCCTGCTCGGCTTCATCATCTACGCTATTATGGTCAACATATCGGCATGGCCGTACATGGGCCGCATCTTCTTTCCGAACGCAATGTGGCTGGTGCTGGTACTGTGGGTGGCTCCCGCTACCGCCGCCCTTGGCCTGGGTACCATGGTGCTGGTCTCCAGTCGAGTGAAGAGTTTTCAGGAGGCCTATCAACTCGGCGGGGTCGTAGTGTTACCAGTGATAATGCTGGTCGTTGCGCAGGCGACGGGCGTCATGTATTTCAATATCACGCTGGTGCTGCTGTTAGGGACGGTGCTGTGGCTGATCGATGCGCTGGTACTGGGGTTGAGTGTGCGGACATTCCAGCGCGGCGAGATTATCGCCCGGCTGTAGGATCTGCCGCTTGCACAGAGGACGCTGGCGGCATCTATCCACATGACCAGGTGCATAGGCAATACTTCAGGTTGAGACGCATATCCCTCCCATAGCCGACACGCTAACGCAGATTTTGAGGTAGACTACATGCAGGAATGCCATGTATGGTGCGCGGGAGCCTTGCTCCTGCCTGCACACATATGGCGTCCGCACGCCATAATATCTGCGCAAGCCGTGCGTGCGCAGGCCATACAAAATAGAGCAAGCCTTTAGCCAATTGCGCATCGGCGTCCAGGCTTTCGCCTGGACGGAGCTAGATCAGGCTAAAGCCTGGACGCCGATTCTTCATCACTGATTTAGGATTGCTATATGTCCTCATTACACACAATAAGGAGTGATTATTATGAATAACAAGAAACAGTGGAACGAACTGACCGGAAAGGAAAAAGTGGGCGTGATCGGGTTGAGCGCGATCCAGTTGGCGTTGCTGGGGGCTGCCCTGTGGGATATTCGCCACCGCTCGGCCACGGATATTAACGGTAAAAAGTGGGTCTGGACGATGGTATCGTTTCTTAATTTCGTCGGGCCGCTAGCGTATTTCAAGTTTGGTCGCAAGCACGGCTAGTTAACTGCGCCACTGCCTATGTCTTTAACTGACACGAGGTACACGGTCGCTTGAACCCCATTTCCCAGGGTCAGGGCATTGGTCAACAGTTGTTCAACGCGATTGATCAGCGCTATGGCAGCGATGCACAGATGTATAGAGTTGACGCGCCAGCAGGGAAGGCTGCCTCACCAGTACAGCCTGGCGGGTACTGGTAGCTCCTGGCGCGTTAAACAGACGAAGGAAGAGAGTAACACTATGGTCAGGCAACAACGTAGATGGCACGTCCTTGTCATCATTCTGCTGGGCAGCCTGCTTATGCTGCCGGTTATGACCGCCCGCGCAACGCCAGCGGTTGATGCGCGGTTTTTTGATTACTATCACCAGCATCAGGGCATCCGTATTCTGGGGTATCCCCTGACCGAACTGGTGGAAGTGAACGGCTATGCGGCACAGTATTTTGAGAAGGGGCGGATTGAAGATCACCGTCACGAAGTGACTGATCCGCGCTGGGCGTTTATGTATGGCCGTCTCTCCGCCGAACTGATGGAGCGCGACCCGCAGGGCATGGTCAACAACACCAGTATTACCTATGCCGATCTGGCCTATGCTCATCGTGCCGAATTGCGTATCCCGGCCCCAACCGGATTCCGGGGTGGAACCACTCCGTCGCGCAGTGGCATGTTTGTGCCTTATGATGCGCAGTTGCGCCCGGCATCGGGCTATATTGTGCCGCTCTATTTCTGGACATACATCAATCGCAATGATCTGTTTCCTGGCGGCTGGCTGCACGATGTCGGCTTGCCAATGACGGATGCGTTTCAGGTTGAGACCTACAAGAACGGTGAGCGCCGCGATATTACTATGCAGGCCTTCGAACGAGCGGTGTTGACCTATGATCCACGCAATCCACGCGAATGGCAGGTTGAACGCGGTAATATCGGGGCCGATGCTGTGCGTACATCGCCCACCAACGGTCAACCCATCATCAGCAGCATCGAGATCCCGCGCCCCAACGAGCAGGTAACACTGCCCATACATCTGCTGGCACGTCTGGGCACCCCTGGCGAGCAGGTCGTGGCGACCCTGCGCTGGCAAGATGGCACGGAGGTATCCAATACCTACACGCTGCTTGCGGGTGAGGATGGGCGCGGGTTACTGATTGACAACCTGGACTGGGTCAACCTGCTACAGCCGCCCCAGCCCGCTACCCAACCCGCCACGATCACCATTCGTAATACGGCCGGCGTGGTGCTGGCACAGCAGTCGGTGGTGGTGTTGA
Source organism: uncultured Chloroflexales bacterium (assembly GCA_937925925.1). Lineage (GTDB taxonomy): Bacteria > Chloroflexota > Chloroflexia > Chloroflexales > Chloroflexaceae > CAKZQX01. The sequence continues at coordinate 23,248 of CALANA010000157.1, forward strand.
GCGCGGACGACCCGAACACGCAGGAGATAACGCTGTACTGGACGGTGAGCGGTGCGCCGACGGTACAACCGCAGCAGCGACGTATTGTGCGCACTGAACGAGTCGGTACTGCCGCATTGGAGGAGTTGCTCTGGGGCCCCCCAGCCATCAGCCAGGTCGGGTATGGCACCGCGCTACCTACACCGATCGAGGTTCTCAGCTATTCTGGTCGCCAGCCCGACTGGGGGCCACGGGTGCGCTTGCTGCGCCTGACGATTGAGAATGGCATCGCCACCGCCGACTTCTCGCGGGAGATCCAGGCCTATGGTGGTGGTTCGGCACGTGTGCAGGCTATCCGTGACCAGGTGACACAGACGCTGCTCCAATTCCCGACGATCACCGAGGTGCGCATCGCCGTTGACGGCCAGACCGAGGGTGTGCTGCAACCATAGTCATACGACCTGTCAACGCATACGCCAACGAGCCGTACTTCGTATAGGGCGTGCGGCAGCCATGTTGTCGCGCGCTGATCGCTCGGCCCCTGAACGGGCGGGCAACGGGGTGCAACGCCCGCCGACGCGGGCTACCACCCAGGCCACGCAGGTGGCCTTCGCACCGTAAGCCCGACGCTTTAGCGTCCGGGCGGCACGCGGTGGGCCACCGTCACCCGGCCCGTGGATGAGCGGGCCACTTTCACCAGGCCCGCCGACGCGGGCTACCACCCAGGCCACGCAGGTGGCCTTTGCACCGTAGCCCGACGCTTCTTGCCCGGCCCCTGAACGGGCGGGCACCGGGACGCA
>CALANA010000158.1 GCA_937925925.1 uncultured Chloroflexales bacterium
CCTTGGCACGGGTAGCCCGACGCTTCAGCGTCCGGGCGTCGCCCAGCCCGTGAACGGGCGGGCAACGGGGAGCGACGCCCGCCTACGCGGGCTGATACACAGGCCACGCCGGTGGCCCTGGCACGGGTAGCCCGACGCTTCAGCGTCCGGGCGCTGACACACAGGCCACGCAGGTGGCCCTGGCACGGGTAGCCCGACGCTTCAGCGTCCGGGCGGCACGCGGTGGGCTTCAGCCGCCGGGCCGCTTCAGCGGCCTACCAAAGCCGGCGCAGGCCGGCTTCGCACCGCTTGCCCGCGGCTTCAGCCGCCGGGCAAGCGATAACTGATGATACATAGGGAAACAGCATGATCCAGCGTATTGGTTTGATTGGCGATCCCGTGGCGCACAGCCGCTCGCCGGCGATGCAGAATGCGGCCTTGATGCACCTCGGCATTCCGGCCCGTTACGAGCTATGGCACACGCCAGCCGATGAGTTGCCAGCACGCATAGCGATGCTCCGCACATCAGAATGTCTGGGTGCCAATGTCACGCTGCCGCATAAGACGGCGGTGTTGCCCTTGCTTGATGATCTGGAACAAATAGCGGCCCGAATTGGAGCCGTCAATACAATCTATAAACGGGCGGATGGGACGCTGGTGGGCACCAATACCGATGCACCGGCGCTGCTGACAACCTTGCGCGAGGATGGTCAGTTTGAACCGGGTGGGCAGCGCGTGGTCTTGCTAGGGGCCAGCGGTGCGGCGCGAGCGGCGGCCTATGCCCTGGTTGCGGCCCATGTGGAGCGCCTGGTGGTGGTGAACCGCACGCTGGAGCGTGCCGAAGCATTGCTGGCAGATGTGACGTTATCGCAGCTTGATCCGCATGATTATCAGGAGACAGCACCGCTCCCGCAGTTGATCGCCCTTGCGCTGGATGACCCGGATGTGCCCGCCTATCTTGCTGACAGCATGCTGTTGATCAACGCTACCGCCGTCGGCTGGCAGGCGGACACAACGCCGTTACCCACGCTTACCGTGGCACCAGGCATGCTTGTCTACGACATGGTCTATCGTCCGACGCGCCTGCTCCGTGAGGCAGCGGCGCAGGGCGCGCGTACCCTTGATGGGTTGGGGATGCTGCTGCATCAGGGGGCGCTTGCTTTTACCCACTGGACAGGCCGGCCAGCACCGCTGGCAGTGATGCGCAGGGCGTTGCAGACAGCCTGACACGTACCCCATATGCCTGTGGTACAGGATTGGTAATATCCAGCGGGTAAGATGGGTATGCGTATGTGTTCACACCAGAGGTAACACGTAAGCTGAGAGCGTAGTTTGTGCAAGGGCAAGCGGCCCGCGCTCCCAGGATAAAACAGGAGAAAAGTGAACACGTACGCCTATGCTATGGATTATAGACAATAAATAATGGATCACAGGCTATGCTAACCACATTTATCAGCTTCATTATCGGCTTGCTGCTGGGCACGTTGCTTAACATCATTATTATTCGCCTGTCGCGTGAAAAACAGTTGCTCGGTTGGCCGCGCTGTACACGCACGGGGCAGCCGTTGACCTGGTGGCAACTCTTGCCAGTACTGGGGTGGGCGCTTCAACGGGGGCGGGCAGCGGATGGTCGCCCGCTTCACTGGATTTACCCGCTGGTGGAACTGTTGACCGCCGTGGTGCTGGCGCTCCTCTACCGTCAGTATGGACTGACCATCACCTTCTTGTATCTGGTGTTTGTCTGTGCGGTGTTGATTGTCACCGGTGCGATTGACTGGCTCTACCACTCGATTTATACCGTTGTTATTCTCGGATCAGCCGTGCTATCCCTGCTCGCCAGTCTGATTGTGCCCCATATGAACCTGCTCAATGCTGGCCTGGGGGCGATTGTGGCTGGATTTGTGTTTATCGTGCTGTTCATGCTGGCGCTGATCTTGTTTCCCAGCAAATCCGCTCCGCTCGGTCTGGGAGATGTGTATCTGGCAATTTTCATTGGAGCCACGGTTGGCTTAACCCACCTGAGTACCACGCTCTTCTATGGTATCTTGCTGGCAGGAATGGTGGCGGGCGGTATCGTGATTGCAAAACGGGTGTTGCGCCGTCAGGATATGCCCGAATATATTCCCTATGGAACCTATTTGTGTCTGGGAACGATTGGCTATATTCTGTTCCAGGGATTATAATTCCGCACCGTACCAGGGTCGGTAGCGCAAAAATGTTCGGAACGACTTTTCAAAATGGCCCGATTATGGTATAATAAGAGAACTTTAGGGAGGCCATCTTGACCATCGCAAAGCCCCAAACCCCCGGTTTGATCGATACCATCAACGCGGGCTATACGGTACTCAACCGGCGACTGTGGGTGCTATGCATCCCTATCGTCCTGGATCTCTATCTCTGGTTTGGCACCCACCTGTCACTACGTCCGCTGTTTGAGCGCCTGGAGACCAGCCTGACCGCATCAGCCATACTGGTAGCGTCTGATCCGCAGCAGCAAGCGCTGTTGCTGGAACGGCTGCGGCATACCGATATGCGCGCACCACTGGCGTTGCTCAACTATGTGCCCCTGGTGCTGCCGACATTGCCGCCCGATACACTGCCGCAATCAGTGGGCTGGCTCACGATCACTAGCCTGCCTGAACTGGCGCTGGCGCTGGTGGTGATCAACACGCTGGCATTACTGTGGAGTAGTTGCTTCCTCACCCTGCTGGCAGGCATGGTGCGGAACGAACGCTATACGCTGGCGACCTATATCCGGCGGGTGTGGCAAGTGATGCGTTATATCCCGGCCTACCTGTTCCTATTGTTGGGCGTCGGTTTTTTGCTGGGTCTGCCATTCCTGGTGCTATCGGCGTTGATTGTCGGCCTGCTGCCCAGTACGACGGTGCTGGTAATCTTTATCTGGTTTATGGCTGGCTTCTGGATCTATATTTACACCGGCTTTGCGGTCGAGGCGATACTGATTACCCAGGTCGGGCCACTCCGTGCTATTTACCACAGTGTGCATGTGGTGCGCCGTAATTTTCTCAGTACCATTGGTCTGCTCTTGCTCTGCTATGTGATTATCGCTGGCATGGGCATTGTGTGGCAGGCACTGGCGCAGCAGCGTCTGGGCCTGCTGCTGGTGATTATCCTCAGTGCCTATGTCAGCACCGGTCTGACCATGGCGCGCCTGGTGTTCTATCGTACATGCTGGCTACGCTGGCAAGGTATGCCGGTGTAACCACGCTGCTCGTGAGAACCCGAACGAATACAACCCGAATTGGATGGAGAAGAGAGATTCTATGACGACCGATCAAAATGTTGTGCGTGATGATACCTATGATGCGAGCCATATTACCGCACTGGAAGAGACCGAGGCCGTGCGTCTGCGGCCGGGCATGTATATTGGCCCCACCGATATTAATGGCCTGCACCATATGATCCGCGAGGTTGTGGATAATTCGGTTGATGAAGCGCTGGCCGGCCATGCCAATCATATTACCATCACCATTCTGAACGATGCATCAGTGCGCGTAACCGATAATGGACGGGGGATTCCGGTGGACGTGCATCCCAAACACAATGTCTCGGCGCTGGAACTGGCGGCCACCAAACTGCATGCGGGTGGGAAGTTTGGGCAGGGTGGCTATAAGGTCTCCTCTGGCTTGCATGGCGTGGGCCTCTCGGTGGTCAATGCGCTCTCAGAATGGATGCGGATTGAGGTGAAACGGCACAACCAGCTCTGGGTACAGGAGTACCGCGCGGGCAAGCCGCAGGGGGCAGTCCGTGCGGTTGGGGCGGCGGAAGGTACCGGTACCAGCATTCACTTCTTGCCCGATGTGCTGATCTTCAAGGAGGGGCTGGATTATACCTTCCGCGTGCTGGCTCAGCGCTTTCGTGAGATGGCCTATCTGACTAAAGGTCTGCGCTTCCACTTTGTAGACGAGCGTACCGGGCAGGAAGTCAACTTCTACTTCGAGGGCGGGGTCATCTCCTATGTGCGCCATCTGAACAAGGACAAGAACGTGCTGCATCGCCAGCCGTTCTATGTCGAACGCACGTCCGATGATGTCGCGGTTGAGATTGCGATGCAGTATACCGAGACCTACGATACCGACTCGGTCTACACCTTTGCCAACAATATTAACAATACGGACGGCGGAGCGCATCTGACCGGCTTTCGCACCGCGCTGACGCGGGTGATCAACACCTATGCACGCGCCAAAGGGATGCTCAAAGAGAATGAAACGAACCTGACCGGTGATGATGTGCGCGAGGGATTGACGGCGGTGATCAGCGTGAAGCTGCGTGACCCACAGTTCAGTTCGCAGACCAAGGAAAAACTCGTTAGCCCGGAGGCAGCCAGCGCCGTGGCGACGGTGGTAGGCGATACCTTTGCGGCCTGGTTGGACGAAAATCCTGGCGAAGCACGACGCATTATCGAGAAGGCCATCTCAGCCGCCCGCACGCGCCTGGCGGTGCAGAAGGTACGCGAGACGGCGCGCAAGAGCGCGATGGAGGGCTTCTCGCTGCCCGGCAAGCTGGCCGACTGCTCGGATACCAACCCGGCCCGCTGCGAGTTGTACATCGTGGAGGGCGACAGCGCCGGCGGTTGTTTGGGAGCAGAAACAGGTATACCGCTGGCTTCGGGGTTGGTCAAGACCATGCGCGAACTGGCACAGGATTGGGAGCAAGGCATCCATCATTTTGGCTATGCTACGAACGATGAGGGCGATATTCGCGTTGTGCCCTTACTTGAACCCAGGCTAACAAAGCAGCAGGCACCACTGGTGGAAGTCGTTCTCGATAATGGCGAGCGCATTCATTGCACGTTTGACCATCCTTTCCGCTTACGCGATGGCTCGTATTGTGCTGCTGGTGAACTACAGCCAGGTGTGAGTTTGATGTCGTTCAAGACCCGCCTGACCAATGCAGAGGAACTGCCTGGGCCAACCCATGTAAATTGCAAAGTTGTTGCTGTTCGCCAGCTTGAAGAGCGTGCCGATGTTTACGATTTGACGGTAGATGGCTACCACAACTTTGCTCTTGCCTCCGGTATCTTTGTGCATAACAGCGCGAAACAGGGCCGTGATCGGCGTTTCCAGGCTATTCTACCCCTACGTGGCAAGATCTTGAATGTCGAGAAGAGCCGTCTCGACAAGATGCTTTCTAATGCCGAGGTCAAGGCGATGATCACCGCCATCGGCACCGCGATCGGTGAGCAGTTCAGCACCGATAAGCTGCGCTATCACCGCATCTTGCTGATGAGCGTGGCTGGTGATGAGCCGACGCTGGTGAGCGATGAGAACGGTTGCACCGAACTGGTGAAGATTGGTGATTTTATTGATGACTGTATCGAAGGGCGGCGCATTACTGAGCGCTATAGCGTCGTTTCGTTCGATCACGCCACCCACACCACGCGCTTCCGCCCATTGAAAGCGGTTATTCGCCATAGCCATGAGGAAGCGCTGTATCGCATTACAACCCGCTACAATCGCTCGATTAAAGTCACTGCATCACATAGCGTATTTGTGTTTGAGGACGGTCAGGTGCGGCTCAAGCGGGGGAATGCGGTGCAACCCGGTGATCTCCTGGTTGCCAGCCGATGCCTCCCGCGCCCGGCAACCAGTCCTACCCAGATTGATCTGCTCGAAACATTGTACCGCACCGGCCAGACAGAAGGGTTGTATCTTCAGGGTGAAGATGTCCGTAAGATTGCCAGCCAGCGTGTCATGGATAATGTCGCACGCCCGGAACTGTGGAGCGAGCCACGGGTGGTGCTGAATAGTGCCGAATGGCAACAACTGGTGGCCCACCGGCAGGCAACCGGACTGAGCCAGATGCAGGTTGCAACTGCGGTGGGGGTGCAGCAACCCATTACCGTTAGTCACTGGGAGCGCGGCATCAACCGTCCAATCCTATCACACTTTAACGATTATCTTGATGCCATTGGCTGGCATGCGCAACTCGACTACACCCTGTTGCCGGCTAAAATTGATGAGCGGTTGGCCCAGGATGATAACAGTCAAACCGCTCGCTGGCGTGAGGTTAGTGCCTACAAACCATTCGCCAGCTTTACGCCGGAAGAAGTGGCCCAGCTAGGTGCTGCGGTGCAGATCGTGCCCCGTGCCCATAGTAGGCGGGCCTTTGGGCGTTACCTCCCAATCACACGCGATCTGGTCTGGTTGCTCGGATGGTATGCAGCCGAAGGTACGCTGAGTGCCCACCAAGTGAGCTTGAACCTGGGCCAGAAAGATGTCCGCTTTATTCCAGAGCTGAGTATCGCGATCCAGGCGGTGTGTGGCGAGGTACCACGCCAGTATCATGATCCTGACAGCGATGGAATCAAGCTCTATTTTCATAGTGTTGCCATTGCGCGACTGCTACAGGCCTGGGGGTTGACGGGATGCGCCCATACCAAACGTGTGCCGAACATGCTGTTCAGTCTGCCAGAAGAGCTACAACTGGCATTCCTGGAAGGGTACTTTCTGGGTGACGGTACCATATCCGGGACAACCATCAAATTCACCACCAGTGCGCCAGATTTGAAGGATGGCCTGTTGTATATGTTGGGGCAACTAGGATTGGTGGCAACGACCACCGAGATGCCGCCCGGTACCGCTCCCGATGCGCCAATCCAGACCCGTCACCCTTACTACACTATTGCGCTGGGGGGCAAAGAACAGCTTGAGCGCTGTCGTCCAATCTGGCAGCGCCATGCTAACGCGCCACATCTCGCCAATCATTTGTTGCGCCCAACGCGCAACGCGCCTGCGTATGTGCCGATCGGTGCTGATCTGATCGGCCTGGAGGTTATGGCTACCGAGGAAGTTGCACCTGTGGGCGAGTATGTCTATGACTTCTCGGTGCAGGATGATGAAAACTTTGTCTGTGGTACGGGTGGTCTGTACGCCCACAATACCGACGCGGACGTAGATGGCAGCCACATCCGCACATTGCTGTTGACCTTCTTCTTCCGCTATATGCGCCCGCTGATCGTCAACGGGCATCTGTACATTGCCCAGCCACCGCTCTACCGCCTCAAGCATGGCAAGCAGCAAGTGTATGTCTACTCCGACACCGAAAAGGACGACTATATCGCCAGACTGCCAGAGGGTACGAAAGTTGATGTTCAGCGCTACAAAGGTCTGGGCGAGATGAATCCTGACCAGTTGTGGGAAACAACCATGAATCCCACCAACCGTGTCATCCTGCAAGTGACGCTGGAGGATGCTCAGCAGGCCGACGAGACCTTCACCATGCTGATGGGCGACATGGTGCCACCACGCCGCAAGTTCATCCAGGCCCACGCGAGTGAGGTGCGGAATCTGGATATTTGAGAGGATTATGGAGAGCGGCAGCCATGCTGCCGTCTCCGGAGGGCGGCAGCCACGTTCCTGCTGGGTTGGCGGTCAGAGAATACCCTCCCGGAACCCGGCTTCTGTCTATTGCGGACAGAACGTGAGCGGCGTAGCCCCACACCTGCTCCCTTTTCGGACAGGCTCTCATACCGTTTCGACGTGACCCTTCCGCATGTTCTCGCCATGCCTCCTCCAACGAGACTACGTCGCGGTGGGGGGCGGGGGCCGCAGGCCCCCGCCCATATTCCTTTTCTGGTGCGG
>CALANA010000159.1 GCA_937925925.1 uncultured Chloroflexales bacterium
TTTATCCGTAGGCGAAAATGTGGGTGAAAAACAACAAAAGTACCGCTCTGCCCCATTCGGCTGCGCTCAGAGCTTGCCCCGTTCGACTGCGCTCAGAGCTTGCCCTGAGCGCAGTCGAACGGGGTAAACTCCGGCGAAAAGGCTATCTGACCATACCATCGCGTAACTGGTAAGATGTTACAACACATACAGAATAGAGCAGGTGTCATAAGCGACTGGAAGAGTTCAGCTATCTGCAAGCCTTGTCGTATGATTGTCGGCACGGGAGGGAGTGGCAGGCTATGTGCGCCTCGGCACATACTGTGGTATACTACCAGTATACACGGTATCGTATGGAGATGTAGCTGGAGGCGGTATGGCCCGACCAAATGGCTGCGCTGTGACATTTTCAGAAGTATGGGGATCAGGCGGAAATATGGAGGCACATGGCCCTTGACGATTACACGTTATCGTGTTATCATAAAAGAAATAGAACGACACGAACAAAAAAACGAAGGGCAAGAGCTAGAATGACCGAAAGGAACCTGCTATGTCGCTGGCAGTGAATCAGATATATCACGGTGATGCACGTACATTATTGCCACAGATTGCACCCGATTCGATTGCCTGTAGCATCTGGTCGCCACCTTATCATCTCGGCAAGGCGTATGAGCAAGATGTAACCTATACCGAGTGGGTTGATCTGCTTCAGGAAGTTATTCGCCTGCATTATGCATTACTCAAACCAGGCGGTTTTCTCGTTGTTAATATTGCTGATATACTGTGCTTTCCCGATCCGTCAATGCCACGCATTCAAGCAGCTAATGTTCGTCGCCAACGTTGCGACGTGACACGTGAAGATGTGCTGGCAGCCAGAGCCAGCTATCCGCACTACAACCGCTACCAACTGGCTGAATTGCTTGGGTGCAGTGAGCAGACTATTGACCGCCGGCTGAATGGTAATAACATCCGGGGTGGTAAATATGCGCCGCAGACACGGGTACAACTGGTCAGTCAGATCATTGAGCAAGCTGCTACGGCAGCGAATCTCTACTTATATGATCGTCGCATCTGGGTTAAAGATCCTGCCTGGGAGAATTCGCAGTGGCATTCGCTTTCGTATCGGGCCATTGACGAGTTTGAGTATCTGTTCTTTTTCTGGAAACCGGGTATTACCGTCGTTGATCGGAGCAAATTAACGTCAGAGGAGTGGGCGGCCTGGGGGTCGCGGGCGGTGTGGACAATACGCTCGGTGCGGGCAAATGATGATCACGAGGCCAAGTTTCCGCTTGAATTGCCTCGACGGGTGATTAAGTTGCTGACGTTTCCGGGTGATACAGTGCTGGATTGTTTTATGGGCAGTGGCACGACGGCCGTCGCGGCCCTGCAGCAGGGGCGACAGTACATTGGCATAGAGTTGCTGCCCCACTACGTTGAGTTAGCCCGCCAATCATGTGCGGCAGAAATGCGCCGTGCAGCGATGGTACAGGAGATGGGTGGTACACATCAAGCAGAGATAGATGCGGTTCAGCTTTCGTTACTCGATAAGCATTAGTAAATGATTGCGTTCGTAATCTTTCCAGCCAGTAGCTGTTTTTTCAATCTTAATGCAGCGCCACCTACCGAGGGTTGATAAAGGGTTAAGTCTGATACGTGTTCTTCTTTGATCCAGTCGCTTCTTTTTATCATCCTTACCAGGTATGAAGAGACCGCTGGTTTTTTCTGCATACCCTGGTTGATTAAATAGTAAGAGACTATTAGGTACACTTATAAGTTCAAGGCGACTGAGAGGTTGATTGCCCAGCATGTGAACTGAATAAATGGCTTTCAGGAAGAACGTCAGGCATATCAGAGTATTTTCACCAAGGAGATAAAACGGTGGTAATTTTGGCTGGAATTTCATGGTGGCTTTCTGGCCTACAACGTTAAATGATGAATTGATCATGCCATCGTTCCAGTGGCGACCATCGCCCGAAATTTGATGGGGTGGTACAACAATCTCGTCATAATTATCATTTGGGCCTGTTAACTTCATGTCGATGTGGATTAGCGCATCGCTGGTGGCAAATCGAATATCGCCGCCTAGAGGTAGCCCTGGATAGGTAATAGAGGGATCTTTCTGACTGATGGCACGATTCAGGTTGGCACCAATAGCCTTTTCGCCAACTTCTCCCCAGGGAATGGATGTTCCACGCGGAGATCGGCCACGTTGTTGTGGTGGATAATTTACCCAGAAAGGTTGAAGTTCCATGGCACGACAGAAATCGTCATGAATACTGTCAGCAGCACAAAGTGTGATTTCGCGTAAAAAGTCCATATACTTCTGCTCAAGCGTCAGGATGGTTTCCTGGTGTTCAAGCAGAAGATGATTTCGAATGGCAAAATACTCAGTCTCGGTGATCATGAGCGCTGACTGTTATTCTAAACTGTCCAGGTCTAACTCTAGCTCATCCTTCAAAAGTTGGTCGGTTGTAACGTTAAATAAACGCGCTATCTTGAGGACAAAATCAGTGGTGGGTATCTTTTTACCGTTCTCCAGTTCGCTGATATGGCTATGAGTTGAGAGGCCAAGTGTTAACGCCAGGTCACGTATTGTCATATGACGTTGTTTACGAAGCGTACGCAATTTTTCACCGAATCTTTGCATTTCTAAGCTTGACATTCTTAGAGCCGTTATGATAAAATGTTCCAGAATAAGGAACAAACCTTACATCCATCACATATACATTCGCACTGATTGATTATGAGAACCTGTCCGTATCCAACTCTAGCTCATCCTTCAAAAGTTGGTCGGTTGTAACGTTAAATAAACGCGCTATCTTGAGGACAAAATCAGTGGTGGGCATCTTTTTGCCGGTCTCAAGTTCGCTGATATATCCATGCGCAGTAAGGCCAGTTGCTTTTGCCAGATCCTTGAGGGTCATATGCTGACGTAATCGCAGGGTGCGTAATTTTTGTCCGAATCCTTGCATTGCTCATTGACATTCAGCAAATAATAGAGTAAAACGTCTCTAATGGAGAAATGTTGCTTCCGTATCCAACTCTAGCTCATCCTTCAAAAGTTGATCGGTTGTGACGTTGAAGAGCCGTGCTACCTTGAGGACAAATTCGGCGGTGGGCATTTTCTTGCCGGTCTCAAGCTCGCTGAGGCGAGTATGGCTGTTGTAGCCAATAGCATGCGCTAAATCTCTGAGTGTCATCTGATGGTGTGTTCGTAGGGTGTGTAATTTTTCACCGAATCTTTGCATTGCGCGTTGACATTCAGCAAATAATGGCATGAAATGTCTCTAATAGGTAGAGGTTTTTTCCGTATCTAATTCTAGCTCATCTTTCATCAGTTGATCGGTTGTGACATGAAACAAACGTGCTGCTTTGAGGACGAGTTCGGCGGTGGGCATTTTCTTGCCGGTTTCGAGCTGACTGATGTAGCTACGAGAAGTAAGGTTAAGCGCTAAAGCAAGATCATGCAGGCTCATATTGTGATGTGTGCGCAACGTTCGCAGCTTTTGTCCAAACTTTTGCATATTGTATGGTTGACATCTGTTAGGTAGGTAGTATAATGTTTGCCAATAGCAAACAAACATGATCAGGTTCAGGTATGGGCTGGCCTGGTACAATAAGCCAGGCACCATTGATGTTAGTAATGTGATCTGATGGAACCTGACCACCGTTAGTCGCGGCGACTCTGGTACTCTGTATGCCCTAATTATACCCGGTATCTGGCGGTAGACAACTCTGGTTGATAGAACACGATCGTACGTAGGAGCGAGATGGCGCGGCGCGGGAACAAGTCGCGCTTTTTTGTGAGCAGGTTTATCCTGTAACGGGTACATCTGGCGGATACTGCTGCTGTGTTGAGCGAAGGCGTCCGTTCGGTACGCCTTTTTTGCTATAGTGCTGTATCCGATAAAGTGTAAAGGAGATGCGGTATGTCGCGTCGTATCATCATCGACTGCACCGAGTTGCGCTGGCTCTACGAAGAGCAGCGGCTGGGAACCGTGGCTATCGCCCGGCGCTATGGCTGTAGCCCGACGACTATCTCAAATCGCTTGCGGAACTGTGGTGTGCCAGTGCGGCCCTCACGCTTTCAACCTTGCCCGATCTCGCCAGATGAACTGTACCGGCTCTATGTGGTGGAACGGTTGCCGATCAAAGAGATTGCGCAGCGTCTGGGCGTTAGCCTGGGCACCGTTGGTAATCGGCGGCGAGCGCTGGGTATTCCACGACGCCCGCGTTCGTTAAAATAGCCTGCGCGGTTCTTAGTACGACATGGCATCGCGAAAACCGCAGAGAACATCAGGGTACGAAAATTGTTCAGTACCTTACTCTATATCGATCAAGGTATGGTAAAAAACTCTTTGCACTTTCAGCCAATATGACAATCGTCTGTGCCTTGCCAGTGCTACAAACCCGCGTATCAGTGTTGACCATAGCGCCGGCCTATGTTAAAATGGCGCGGGTGTCCCGTTCTAGAGCTCTGCCCATTTAGGGTAAAAGAGGAGGGATCGTGCATGGCGGAGTCCGATAGTATTTTGCAGCTTGGAATAGAGGCCGCGCGGGAAGGAAACAAAGAAGAGGCCCGCAATCTCTTTCGACTCCTGACGCGCCAGGAACCACAGAATACGCAGGCCTGGCTGTGGCTGGCCGGGGTGGCCGAGAATCGTGAGGAGCGTCAGGCTGCGCTTGAACAGGTGATTGAACTTGAACCAGAGAATCAGATGGCTCGCAAAGGTCTGGAAGCCCTGGGAGTTGATCCTACTCGGAAGGTTGCCCCAGCACCTGCCGATCGTGTTGTGACTCCACCGCCAGTTGTCCCCCCGGTCGAAGCACCGTCAGAGGCGCGTAGTCGTTATGATTTTGATGACGACGATCCCTTTGCCGCCCTGGATACGCTGTCGGAGGCGATGAGCGAGTCGCCCGAAGCGGTGCGCCGTGCTGAGACGGATATGGATACTGGTGCCCATAGACGAGGTGTATCGGCTGGTCAATCGGCTATGGCTGATGATCCGCGTATCGGTGCCGGGCCGGCTGGTCGGCGCTCAGATAGATACGATGATTATGAGGAGACTGAACCTGCACGTGAAGGCGTCAATCCGCTGTTGATTGGTCTGGTGCTGCTGGCGTTTATTGTACTGATAGCGGTTCTCTTCTGGCCCGATCGCGATCAAACAGCGGGTGTCCTTCCTGGTGCTACGCCTACGGTGGTACAGACACTAACTCCGACGGCAGAAATGGCGGTGGTTGTTCCCCCTGTTAATGGAGAACCAGAGCAGCCGGGTGAACCAGAGCAGCCGGGTGAACCAGAGCAGCCGGGTGAACCAGAGCAGCCGGGCGAGCCAGAGCAGCCGGGTGAACCAGAGCAGCCGGGTGAACCAGAGCAGCCGGGTGAACCAGAGCAGCCGGGTGAACCAGAGCAGCCGGGTGAACCAGAGCAGCCGGGTGAGCCGGAAGAGCCAGTCGCACCAACTGAACCGTCTGATCTAGCCGATGCTGCTCCTGAAGTGGTACCGTTCGGAACATCGCTGACGAGTGATGGTTGGCAATATAACTTTAGTCAACCCACATATGCTACAACAATCATTGGGGGGCTGGATAATACACAACCGGGGGGGCGCCTGGTGGTGGTGTTATTGTTGGTCAGTAACGGCACCGGGCAACCGCAGACGATACCGGATAATTTCTTCGTTTTGAAGGATGCGCAGGGACGAGTGTATGAGGCGAAACCAGCACTTTCGACCGCGTATGTAAATCGGTTTGGGCGTGGCAGAGCAGCCGATCTGAGTCATACGGATACCATTCCGGCAGATGGTCTGTTGCGGAGTGTGCCGATTGTATTTGATGTAAATACGGATGCGACTGATTTGACGTTTTTTGCACGCAATAATCCGAGTCAGGGCTGGTTGGTGTTGAGACAGGTGTAAGATGAGGTCTTGTGTGTTACGTGTTACGAGTCGTGTATGACTGATGACGATAATGGGATATTGTCACCCAATACGCATGAGCCAGCAACGGCGATAACGTTTACACCCGCGATCGTTAACCAGCTCATTCAGCTCGGTGTACAGACTGCACGCACAGGTAATAAGCCAGAAGCGCGGGCGTTGTTTCGAGCGTTAGCCCGCCGTTACCCAAAAGAGACCCGCGTCTGGCTCTGGTTGGCCGGGGTAGCCGAAACGTATAGCGAACAACAGCAGGCGCTAGAGCAGGTGCTGTTGTTGGAGCCAGAGCATCCGCTGGCACGACAGGGGTTGGCACGACTACATACACGCATGGCGGCAGCGGTGGCTACACCTACGCCGCCGGTAGTACCGGTGCCACCAGAGCCTGTTACCACGGTAGATGTGGTAGTGACGCCGCAAGCACCGAGGGCCGCTTATCCGCGCTGGCTGTACGTAGCGGTTGGTCTCCTGGGCGTATTGCTGTTGTTCTGGTTGATGCGCATAGGTATGCCAGGCGGCCGCCGGGCGGTGTTACCGATACCAACGCCAACGCTGTTCGGTCAGGCGTTACTCGCTCCTACCGAATCAGTAGCCGCAACTGCCATGACGCTTGAGTCAATGCGTACACCGTCTCCTGTTCCAGCACTTCCATCACCGACTATACCGCCGCCCATGGCACCGCTTTCCTCCGGGAACTTGCTCGAATATGCTGACTGGCAGGCGACCTTGCTGCGTCCTGACTATGCCCGCGTGGTTGAGGGATCAGTTGCGGGTATTCAGCCTGCTGGTCAGTTTGTGATTGTGCTGCTGGCTGTGAGCAATACGAGTGATGTACCGCGCCTGATGCCGCCTGATCTGTTTGCGTTGATCGATGAGCAAGGGCAGGTCTATACGCCGGATCAGGCAACATCGACGGCCTATCTGGAACTCTATGCGCGGGGGCAGTGGGGCGATCTGGCGATTGATGATGTTGTACCACCGGGTGGTCTCTATAGTATCCCACTGCTGTTTGATGTCCCCCTGTCGGTAACCAGTTTGTTTTTGATTATGGGGCAGCAGATGGGTACTGGCTGGCCTGTTCTGGAAACGACACCAGCCAGTGAGCCGCCCATTCAGACCGATGAAGCTGCGGCTGAAACATAAGGTTATTGCGGTTACGCAATTTATGCCTTGTTAACCCCTTTTTGACTTCCTGGCGATCTCTTCGCTATCAACACTCATTCCGGTCTTACTATTCTCCTGCGTAGATGCTATGATTAGCCAATCATGTCCTGCGTCGTTCTCTAATACCGTTTCGACGTAAACCTTCCGCATGTTCTTACCATGCGTCCTCCCACGCGCCTGCGTCGCGGCGGGGGGGGCGGGGGCCGCCGGCCCCCACCCACGTGGGGATTTCGGCGGAGGGGCGTTGCATACAATACTCCTCTGCCCCGCGACATCTCTTTTCAGGAGAAGTCTCGTGGTCGTATGAGCAAGCGTAAGACTCAGCAGCGTATGTGGAAGGTCAAAGTCAAATTGGTATAACCGGATCCGCACACATCTTGAAGGAGGGTTCATGATGTCGCTACGCCTGTGGTTGCGGTTGGTGATCGGAGTCGGGGCCGGGATAGGTGTTGTTTTGCT
>CALANA010000160.1 GCA_937925925.1 uncultured Chloroflexales bacterium
ACATTTTCACCGCAGGCGAAAATGTAGAGAGAAACAGGGTCTCAGCTCTTCACGCTGCACCCATTTCGCGCAGCGTCTCACGGGCAGTGTAGATCAGATCTTCCAACCATCCCCGTAGTTCAGCCTGGCTCAGTGGTGTTATTTCGGACAGGCGTCCTACCGAAGCATAATCGTGTAGCAAGTCGAGGCGTAGGAAGATTTCTTCCATGCCTTCGGCGCTGTAATCCCGGCGAATGCGTTCCTTCAGAGCCAGCTCAAGTACACTCATAACACCACCTCGCTTTTGGCGTAGCTGCCAGCCTGTTGCCACATACGGCTCCAGGGTATAGCTTTTGTGTTTCAATATCCGAATCTTTGCGATACACTCTACAAAAAAAGAGTAGCCCCAGGGGGAATCGAACCCCCGCTGTCAGATTGAAAGCCTGGTGTCCTGCCACTAGACGATAGGGCCACAATTGGTCATGTATCTCGGACATGCAAAAAGGCGTGAAGTAACTGAACTTCACGCCTCGGAGAATGACCTGGTTTTGACCAGAGTTAGCTGATCACCGGGCACCTCCTTGGACGTGGCTATCCAGATTTTCGTTGATCGGGCGTCGTATAAACCAGCCAGCATGCACGACACACACCCATACCGCTATCACGGGTAGTGCGGCGACCGTAGCGGATATCCACAATGATTGATTCTTTTTGGTCTGGAAGCGGGTAATCATTGGTGCATGTGTCCGTTTCTAATTCTGGTTTCTTCGAGCATATTGAGAATGCTCGAGCCTTTAATAAAGACGCGACGAATACTCTCTGGACGACTGGCTTCTAACTGTCCGGTGGAGATGAGCCGTTTAATGGTGCTGAGGCTGATACCTAGCAGATTGGCGGCTTCTTCCCGCGAATAAATGGCATCTGGATGAACAGGATCACGTTTAATCATCGTACACTCTCCCTACAAACTCGTAATGAGTGTAGCATAGTTCCCAACAGTTGTCAAGGGGTCAGAAGGTGGCAGGACAGGGGATAACAGCCTTAGCTGCGATTGGAAAGGCAATCGTTGAGTTGTAAAGGGGTCAGAAGGTGGCAGGACAGGGGATAGGGGATAGGGGACATTCTCACGGGTCGGTTTTTTTGCGCAACGCTCGGTTGCGCGACATCCTCTATGCGCTGTCCCTGTTCCCTCTCCCCCAATCAAGTTGCTGGCCCCGTCGCCAGACGCAGATCACGCAGCGTTACCTCGAAACCACGGCGCTGACCGTCGAGCAGGTAGCCGACCAGCACCTCGGCGGCAGCGGCGACCACCAGCAGCGCCAGCGGGCGGGTCAGGGGATAATCGCAGCCGTCGAACGTTGTCTCGCCAGTACCCGGTGTGTAAGCTGCGTCCCACAGACCACAGCCATAGTCGCCCTGCCCACCCAGCGCAATATGCAGACAGGGCAGCGCCAGTTCCGCGCTGGTCGTGGCTACTGCCTGCCGTGCCGCCCGGTTGTCGAAAGCATCGACGACGACGGCGCTACCGCGCAACAGTGCTGCCGCGTTGCCGCTATGCAACTCTACCTGCTGCGGCTCAACGCGGGCACCCACCGCCCGGTAGAGCATGTGCGCCAGGGTGCGCGCTTTGGGTGTGCCGACATCTTGCTGCGTCCAGGGCTGGGTCGAGAGGTTGTGGGCCTCGATTCGGTCGCGGTCAATCAGGCGTAATCGGCGCAGGCCCATGCGCACCAGTGTTTCGGCTAGATTCGCCCCCAGTGCGCCCGTACCGGCAATTGTCACCAACTGGTCGGCGGCGCGGCTCAGGTCACGGTAGATGGTTTCGTGCAAGAAAAAGGTGGTCATCGGTTCCTCCTCGGCACTGGTTATCGTGCTGCTATAAAAAGCCGTGTGATGTTGGCGGATGCAGCATTCCCCGCATAGATATGGTTTCAGATACTAGATTTTGACGTGACACATTGTAGTAACGACTTCAGTCGTTATGCAGCGGGACTCCGGTCAGTCGTGACGCAGGATTATATGTTCAAAGTTTAATGGTTCACTCCATTCATCATGACACGGGCTTGCACAGCCAGCTCACTGCGCCATTTCTGGTCAAAACGGGTAGCCGGGGATGCAACGTGGGCGCGTCGCATCCGGTTACCCGTTTCTTACTCGGTCTCGTCCCAACGAGCAAAGGCTGGCGCATCCAGCACGACACCGACGATGCTGGTGAGGTCGAAGCTAGCTTCTTCCCCGCTGAGGCAGACGCCAGCCGACACAACACTCAGATCGGTTCCAACGAGCGTGACGCTACGTTGCCCATCGCGCTCCCATGTCACCTGCAGTCCATGATCCGTCAGTGCATACCCCAGCAGCCGCGCACCGCCGACCTCCAGCGCATGCCGTAGCTGCTGCTCAGTACGCTGCGCAGCGGTGTATGCCTTCTGCGCAGCCAGTTGGTTAACCCGCAGCAGATAGGCTGCCTGCTCGCCAGCACCCAGACCTGGCACACCGGGCATGGCCCGACCCGCAGCCAGTGCGGCCCGGAGCGCCTCGGCGATGCAGGGGTCAGCGCGATGGTCGTGGTCGTCATACCAGATTGTGCGGCCCTCCACGCGTCCGATCACGCGCTCGAACGGCTGCCCGTGTTCTACCAGATGTATCACCAGCGGGCCACCGCTGAAGCTGAAGCGTTGAGCAGCGGCAGATGGATTGTATGGCAGTGCCAGCCAGGCTTTGTCTGGCAGCGGCTCTAGCAGTACCAGCCGCAGCACCGGCCAGAGTGCCAGGTAGTCACCACGCTGCCAGGGCAGTGCTTCGGCGATGATTGTGGCCTGGCGTGCAGTGTGTACCCGGCAGAGCCACCAGCCAGGATATGCAGCGGTCACTTTCAGTTCGTAGATCAGGTCGTATATCCGCAGTCGGGCCTGTCCGTTGCCCAGGAGCGGAGCGAGAAACTCCTGCCCATACAGGCTGGCCTCGGCACGACCCAGGCGGGCGATCAGATCCAGGGTGTTGGTACGCGGCATAGCCGGGTCTCCTTTTCTGGTTCGTCTTCCGCACCTACCAAACCGCCAGGTGACTATAACCTATTCCGCACCTACCAAACCGTCAGGTGACTGTCATCTTACTGATGACAGTCACCTATTCCGCACCTACCAAACCGCCAGGTGACTGTCATCTTACTGATGACTGTCACCTATTCCGCACCTACGAAACCGCCAGGTGACTGTCATCTTACTGATGACTGTCACCTATTCCGCACCTCCGCCAGGTGACTGTCATCTTACTGATGACTGTCACCTATTCCGCACCTACGAAGCCGTCAGGTGACTATCACCTATTCCGCACCTACGAAGCCGTCAGGTGACTGTCATCCTACAGTTGACAGTCACCTATTCCGCACCTACCAAACCGCCAGGTGACTGTCATCTTACTGATGACTGTCACCTATTCCGCATGGCCAGACGTACGTGGTGGGTCATTCGAGGCCGTGTTTCGGCCACGGCCTCGCTTCTGGTTCTCGCTTTTCG
>CALANA010000161.1 GCA_937925925.1 uncultured Chloroflexales bacterium
CTTGCGCAGCGAAGCA
Organism: uncultured Chloroflexales bacterium; assembly: GCA_937925925.1. Taxonomy (GTDB): domain Bacteria; phylum Chloroflexota; class Chloroflexia; order Chloroflexales; family Chloroflexaceae; genus CAKZQX01. The sequence continues at coordinate 17 of CALANA010000161.1, forward strand.
TCTTGCGAAGCGCCGCAGCGTGCGGAGCGCCGCAGCGTGCGCAGCGCCGCATCGTGCGGAGCGCCGCAGCGTGCGCAGCGCGTTGTCATGCTGAGCGAAGCGAAGCATCTTGCGAAGCGAAGCATCTTGCGAAGCGAAGCATCTTGCGAAGCGAAGCATCTTGCAAAGCGAAGCATCTTGCAAAGCGAAGCAGCGTGCGCCGCGCCGCATCGTGCGCAGCGCCGCATCGTGCGCCGCACGTTGTCATGCTGAGCGCAGCGAAGCAGCTTGCGGAGCGAAGATGCTTCGCAGCGAAGCATCTTCGCAGCGAAGCATCTTCCTGCTGATAGGATACGATCCTTCGCTCCGCTCAGGATGCCATGCGCTCCGCAAGATCCTTCGCTTCGCTCAGGATGGCATACACTCCGGCGACGCCTCCGCGCAGGATGACCGACACCTACGGCGGGATGTAGGCCCTTTGGTACTAGAGCTATTGACACCAGAGGAATTTAGTTACATACTGAATGCGAATGATTTATGGTTTGTGATTTCATTTTACCAGAGGAACGGACGAATGAAAACCATTGTGCAACTTGTGCAGGAAAAAGCTGGCATCAGCGAAGTACAGGCACGGATCGCAGTCGAAACAGTCGCCGGTTATCTGAAGGCCAGACTCCCTGGCCCGATTGCAGGCCAGGTTGATGGGTTGCTCCAGGCGGATGTGAGCGGTGTGGCCGACCAGGTTGACGCGGTTCTCAAGGGCGGACTCGGCGGCCTGTTTGGCGGTAAAAAGGAAGAATAGGCTGGAACCTATACCGGCCACATCATCCCTATCACATTGTGCTGGCGTTCAATCCAAAAATCCTGCTCTGGCACAAGGAGATCTGCAAACGGGCAACAGACGACATCTGTTGACCGTTTGCACGTTCGAGGGCAAGATGCCCGCGCTCCCACGCACGTTCGAGGGCAAGAGGCCCGCGCTCCCAGCCCTCGCTCCCACGCACGTTCGAAGGCACGAGGCCTTCGCTCCCAGCCCTTGCTCCCAGGAGAAGAGTGAACCATTCCGTGTTCATAGCATTCACTTCCCGCGCTCCACCTTCCTGTTCCCATCCTGCTCGTTTTTCCAGGTAGTCCCCTGCTCAAATCACTGATGCTGGCTGACCCGGCGTGGCGTATAGTGTGTACAGGTTTTCCAACAGTGTGAGGATGCGCAGCGGCGCAGAGGCGTGAGGCACGATTTGAGAGGAGTGTATGTATGGAAGCAACATATTCAGACCCACAACTTTTGAGCATGCTATCGAATCAGATGGCTGACGCGGTGGAACGGATTGGATCGGCGCTGGTGATGGTGAACGGGCGGCAGCGGCAGGCGGCCAGTGGAATTGTGTATGCCCCCGATCTCGTGTTAACCGCTGATCATGTGTTGGAGCGCGAGGATAATTTGACGATTCAGACCCATGATCAGCGTACCCTGGCGGCACAGTTTGTGGGCCGCGATCCCTCCACTGACCTGGCGGTGCTACGGGTGAATGATCTAGGGTTAACGCCCGCAGCCACTGCCGCTGATCCGGCACGGGTGGGACAGCTTACTCTGGTGGTGGGACGGCCATCAAGCAGCGGGCCAATGGCGAGTCTCGGCATCGTCAGCGCAGTTGGTGGGCCGTTGCGTATGCGGCGTGGGTTGCTGCTGGAACAGTATATTCGCACCGATGCCATCCCCTACCCCGGCTTCTCCGGTGGCCCGTTGATTGACGGCCAGGGCGCGGTGCTGGGTATTCTGACGACGGGGTTGATCAGCGGAGCCACTCTGGCTATTCCAACCCCGATCGCCTGGCGCATTGCGAGTACGCTGGCACAGCAAGGCTTTATCAAGCGCGGCTTTCTGGGCATCAGCAGTCAGCCAGTTCACCTCCCAGAAGCACAACGGGCAGGACGAACACAGGAGCAGGGGTTATTAATTGTGCGTGTTGAGCCGGGTAGTCCGGCTGAGGCAGGCGGGATGTTGATTGGCGACATTCTGGTGTCACTTGATGGGCAGTCAGTCACCGATACAGACGACCTGCAGCCACTGTTGATGAACGAGCGTGTCGGTAAGACGGTGCCTGTTGAGGTGATACGTGGCGGCAGCTTGCACACGCTGCACGTAACGATTGGGCAGCGCTAAGCCGTTGGCACGTTGGCAGGTTATTATATGTTGACGAGTAAACCTGCCAACACCTAAGACGAGTAAACCTGCCAACACCTAACCTGTTTAGGACTTACGCAGTCGTCCATCACCCTATGGGTTTCGCCTGCGGCAGAGCGGTACGTTTACTGTTTCTTCCCCGCTGTCGCAGGCGAAAAAGCTTGTCCCGTTCGACGACGCTCAGGGCAAGCTCTGAGCGTCGTCGAAGGAACGTGAGCTTCAAGGAACCGCGTACGTCCTGCTGTTACCATTTCTACATATGAGGATATGTTATGATAGTAGAAGCTATGCTTGATCGATTAGAACTTCCCGCTGTAGCTTCGGCGCGACTGGCGCAACTGGTTGATCGGGCGCGCCCATGCGTGGTGCAGGTGCGTAGCGGCTGGCGTGGAGCTGGAGCCGGGATTATCTGGCGGACTGATGGGCACATTCTGACGAATTATCACGTGATTGCCGCCAGTCAGCGTGGCGCGGCTATACCGGTCGTACTGGCTGATGGCCGCACATTCGCAGCACAGGTTGTTGATCACAACGCGGCGCTGGATCTGGCGTTGCTAAAGATTGCGGCCCCGGATCTGCCGGTACTGCCGATCGGTGACTCGACACGACTGCGGGTGGGAGAACTGGTGTTTGCCATCGGCCACCCGTGGGGCCAGACGAACTTCGTCACTGCGGGCATTGTCAGTGGCCTGGCTATTGCATTGCGAGACAACCAGCACCAGATACCCTACATTCAATCTGATGTACGTCTGGCACCGGGGAACTCTGGCGGCCCACTGCTCAACGTTGCTGGTCAAGTGGTGGGCATCAATGCCATGATTGCTGGTGGTGATCTTTCCGTTGCTATTCCAATCCACGTCGCGTTAGAGCGTTTTTTGAGGGTATAGGGTTTAGAGCAAGCTCATACGACAACGCGATTTTTGTACCGCAGAGGAACATAGAGGGGTACAGAAGGGTGCGCGGGAACCTGTGCCCGTCACCCTCCTCGCTGGCGAATATGCTCCTGAACCGACGAAAGGTGATGAACAACCACGTATCTTCTGTAATGAAAGTTCATAATCCATGATAGGTGTGTTCATTGTGGCAGTGATGCCGGCATTGCGGGCCGGGTTGCGATCTATTCTGAGCGCTAACGACATCCATGTCGAGGGCGAGGCGGCTACGCTGGTGGAACTGGCCGCAGATACACTGGCTGCCATAGATGTGCTGGTGCTTGCGAATCCAGAATTGCTGGCAGAAGGTGTACCCACAGGATCAAGTACTTCTTTACCAGGAATGGTGCTACTGGCTGATAATCCAAAGCCTGTGGCCCTGCTGCACACGCTGGCTCCACGTGGTTGGGGTATCGTTACCCCCGAAGCGCCAGCCAGTACATTACAGGCAGCCGTATACGCGGTGGCTGAGGGATTGTGTGTCTTACCCGCCACGCTGTCGAGCCAGTTCCCTGATCAGCGCCCGGAAACAGTCTCGATCACCGCCGTGGCCGAGCCACTGGAGGAACCACTGACCACACGTGAACTGGAGGTGTTGGAACTTTTGAGTCGTGGTCTGTCGAATAAACTGATCGCCCGCACGCTACAAATTAGCGAACATACCGTCAAGTTTCACGTATCATCGATCTATGCCAAGCTGGATGTCGCCAATCGCACCGAGGCCGTGCATCGTGGCGCACAACGCGGGTTGATCACGCTGTAGGGTGTTGGGATGCCCATCGTCTGTTGAAAAGATAAAGGATTACTATGGCTATTCCACGTCCCCGCCCACCGCTCCCGGCGGCACCAGCGGCCCAGAGTTGGGCCGACCGCTGGCAGGGTATCCGTGCTGCCTTTGAGAACATTCCGCGCTCGCTGGAGTTGGCATGGCAAGCGCACCAAGTCGCCGCAGTGGGCATGGCGATCGTGACCCTGCTGGCTGCCGCCTTGCCCGCAGCTCAAGCCTGGGTCGGCAAGTTGATTGTTGACACCGTGGTTGATGCCATCAATAATGCTCTACCGGTTCAGGTCGGCCTGGAGGCAGCACTGCCCTTCCTGTTGATCGAATTCGGTCTCATAACGCTGGGCACAATCCTCAACCAGAGCCGGGTGCTGCTGGAACATATGCTCAATGCCCGTCTAGGGCATACGATCAATACGGCAATTATTCGCAAAGCATTAGCGCTCGATCTGCATTACTTTGAAGATGCCAATTTCTATGACAAACTCCAGAATGCTCGCCGTGAGGCCGACTATCGGGCATTGTCGATTATCAACACCAGCTTTTTGCTGGTGCAAAATGTGATTACGTTAGCATCATTTGCCGTCCTCTTGCTGGCCTTCAGCCCATGGATCACGCTCGTTCTGTTTGGAGCGACCATACCGGCCTTCATTGCTCAGACGCGCTATAGTAGCTTGCATTTTCGCTTGCTAACCTGGCGAGCCCCCGAATTTCGCCGTATGCAGTACCTGGAATATCTCCTGACCGTCGATAGCAGCGTGAAAGAGGTCAAGTTGTTCGGTTTAGGCGAGCCGCTCCTCAAGCGCTACCACGATATGTTCTGGAAGTTCTACCACGAGGATGCGGCCCTGGCGCGGCGGCGTAGCCTGGTTAGTATGTTCTGGGCACTGGTGTCTACCGCCAGTTATTATGGAGCCTACGCCTGGATCGTGTGGCAGACAATTGGCGGCGTGATCACGCTCGGCGATATGACGTTGTATCTAGCGCTCTTTCGCCAGAGCCAGGGTACGTTCCAGGGTTTGTTTGACAACATTGGTCGCATCTACGAGAGTGGTCTGTTTATGGGTAATTTGTTTGGCTTTCTGGGCCTGGCACCGCAAATGTCGCAGACGGCGCAGGCGCAACGGGTGCCACGGCCAATTATGCACGGCATTGAATTCCGCGATGTCTCGTTCCGCTATGCTGGCCGCGAAGACTGGGCGCTACGCCATGTGAATCTGTATATTGCTCCTGGTGAGAAACTGGCGCTGGTGGGGGCCAATGGTGCCGGCAAAACCACCTTGATCAAGCTGCTGACGCGACTCTATGATCCTACCGAGGGCCAGATTCTGCTCGATGGGGTCGATCTGCGCGAGTATGACCTGGACGATCTGCGCGAGTGTATTGGCGTGATCTTTCAGGATTTTGTGCGCTATCACAGCACGGCGCGCGAGAATGTGGGTTTTGGGCAGATCAAGGCGTTGGAGAACGAGGCACGTGTCGTGGCGGCTGCCGAGCGCGGTGGTGCGGACGAGGTGATCGTTGAGCTACCGGAGGGCTATAACACCATGCTGGGCCGCTGGTTTGAGAAAGGCTTTGAGTTGTCTGGTGGACAGTGGCAGAAGCTGGCACTGGGGCGCGCATTTATGCGTGATGGTGAGGTGCTGGTGCTGGATGAACCAACAGCGGCGCTGGATGCCGAGCGTGAGTATGAAATTTTTCAGCGCTTCCGCGATCTGACGGCAGGCAAGATCGCGCTGCTGATTAGCCACCGCTTCAGCACCGTGCGCATGGCTGACCGCATCGCCGTTCTTGATCATGGGCAGGTGACAGAACTGGGAACTCATGCTGAACTATTGCAACGAGATGGCACCTATGCGCGCTTGTTTTCGCTGCAAGCCGAAGGCTATCGGTGAGGTGCTTCACAAGCGGAAAGCCCGGTAGCGCGTCCTACCGAAGCACGACACGTTCGTTCAGGGTGTGGCAGGCCGTGATAGAGCGCACGGCGTGAGAATATCGCTCCTATTGTAACGCAAAGGCGCAAAGCGGCAGAGGCGCAAAGCTAAGTGGGCACCGCGCTTGATTTCACCCCACGCAGCATCAAAGCAGCCGAAACAATTGTCACCACGGCCGTAGTAGGGATGATGAAGACGACTGGAATAATGTTTCCGCCCACCAGTCCGATACCAATGATCTTGGCGACCAGCGCCGTCATCAGCAACGACAGAAACACCAGGTAGACTGGCCCGACGAGCAAACCAACTGGCCGACGTTGCCAGAGCAGCACGCCAGACACGATCGACAGAGGCAAGAGCAACCCCAGATCCATTCCCTGTACAATAAGCGTCGTATAGTGTTCAACCGCTGGCGGATAGATACCTTCCAGCAGCGGTGGCACAACGACGCTCAACCACAGCAAGGCAATGGTAATTCCATTGACCACCAGAAAGCCACCGGCAAAGCGTACTGGTATGCTGGCCGTATATGCCCTCGCCAGTTTCGATAAATCGAGACCGGTAATCGTAAGTAAAAAAGCAAAGAAAGAAGTGCCTAGTAACGCCACGTATACCAGAAACAGCACGTTATACATGCCCATGATCAGGTAGAACAGGTAGGTCACCAGGAAATAGCCCAGTACTCCGGCCAGAAAGATCTGCCCCGCCAGTGATCCGCGCCAGATCCTGAACAGACCGACGGCCAGCAATGGGACGCCCAGCAAGAGGGTGACGTAGTCCTGGGCAATGCCCTGGACGGCGACCTCAGCCGACATATGCTGGTAGATGCCGCGCCCATAAATGAGTACCTCCTGACCACGGATCGAAGTATAGGTATAAGGGCCGGGGCCAGCATTGGAGAAGATGCCGACAGCGGCAGCAATGCTGGCGGCAATCATAATGAAGATACTCAGGATGGTCACTGTGCGCATATGCGGTTGCATCGTTTTTTTACCTCGTGCATTCACTTCAAAACTCTCTTAGCGGTCAACAAACTGGCGCTGGCGAGCAATGAGCCAGGCCACGTATGGCTGTACCTCCGCCGCATACGGCGCAGGCAGCACGTCTTTGATGGCAGCGGCATACATCTGGAAGCGATGGAGCAGATGTTCGGGCGGCACGCCATCATATGGCTGGCGCGTGTTGGCCCAGATCAATTGTTCCTCCAGCAGCGTGGTGTTCTGCAGCAGTATCGCCGTCTCAAGCATGCGCGTCATAAACTCAAACCCGGCGGTTAGAATCTGTGTGGCCTGCGCACCAAAGTGCGCGACCTCGGCCGGGTGTGTGAGCGAGTGCGTCACCGCCAGGCGGATAATCTGGTCGCGTGCGGCGCGAAAGGCATCCAGTGTTGCGCTGGCGACCGGCAACAGCGGCACATCCGGGGCCATCGTTGTTGTTGGTACAGCAATGCGTTGATTGGCCTGCTGCACCGCCTCACGCGCATTGGTGGAACTGAACTGTACATTCAAGGTATGCACCAGATCGGGTTGCTGGCGAAAAGGCATGCCACCGACCATAATGGGGATGCCGTCCAGTCCATAGCATCCCAGGGCAGCGGCAAAGGCGGTGATATGCGGCAAATGGTAGATCATCTGCACCGATAGTCCGATCAGATCGGCTTGCATTTCGCGGGCCATTGCTACAAAGGAGTCGATCGGTGTTGCCGCCCCCAGGTAGTACGTTGTCCAACCGTCTGCTTCAAAGAAGTCGGCCACCATGCGTGCCCCAACCCGATGCTGCTCATCAGGGACGCAGCCGATAACGACCACCTGCGGGCGACGGTGCCGAGGACGGAAGAGCGGGTGCAGTTCACCCATCTGCCGTTCGATTATCGCAGTTGCCAGGTGTTCCTGGGCCACCGTGAAGCGATTAAGCTGCCATAGACGCCCGATCTCATAGGCCGTAGGCTGGAAGATGTCCAGATACACATCGCCTGCGTCCGCACCACTATCGAGCGCCTGTTGCACCACTTGATCCGCAGCGCGACCACTGCCGAGCCGCAATGCCTCCAGGTAGTCAGCTTGTAACACCACCAGGTTGTTCGGTTGTTGATCGTCATTCATAGACATCCCTCGCAAGCGAGCAGTCTGCATCTGCACAACGCACCTTATCCTCTTGCGCCGCCCAGTCTGGTGCCTGGCTTTATCACTGCCCTGTTGTTACAACCTTAGACACGGTTTCATACCAATGTGTCTTTGCCCTTCCGCATCCGGTGGTTCATCTGACACTGGTACACGATGCCGGAAAGAACTCCTGGGTTGTGTCATGCTGAGCGGAGGGCAGCATCTGGCGCCGCGCTTGGTCATGCTGAGCGCAGCGCAGCATCTTGCGCAGCGCAGCATCTTGCGCAGCGCAGCATCTTGCGCAGCGCAGCATCTTGCGCAGTGCAGCATCTTCCCTGCGGATGGGATAGGATCCTTCGCTGCGCTCAGGATGCCAGTCGCTGCGCTCTGCCCTTCGCTCCGCTCTGCCCTTCGCTCCGCTCTGCCCTTCGCTCCGCTCTGCCCTTCGCTCCGGCGACGCCGACGGAAAAAGCTCCCGGGTTGTGTCATGCTGAGCGGAGCGCAGCATCTGGCGCCACGCTTGGTCATGCTGAGCGCAGCGCAGCATCTTGCGCAGCGCGTTGTCATGCTGAGCGAAGCGAAGCATCTTCCTGCGGATGGGATAGGATCCTTCGCTGCGCTCAGGATGCCAGTCGCTGCGCTCAGGATGCCAGTCGCTGCGCTCAGGATGCCAGTCGCTGCGCTCAGGATGCCAGTCGCTCCGCTCTGCCCTTCGCTCCGCTCTGCCCTTCGCTCCGGCGACGCCTCGGCTCAGGATGCCAGACGACGTATGGCGGTAGTTAGGCCCCCTTGTACTAGCTCCTCCGCCACCGATCCTGCCCTGGAACGCGCTATCGTGTGGCGGAGAGGCGTTGTTAGCAACGCCTCTCCGCCACAATCAACATGACATGAGTGGAAGGCCACAGACCCCTCGCCCCCCGCCGCGACGCAGGCGCGTAGGATGACGATAGCAGCGAGCCGTAACCTTGAGCCAGCGCGATCCCAGTACGGGCGGGTTCCGAACCCGCCCCAACCGAGGAAGGGCGACGGCGAAACAGTATCAGATGTCAGGTATTGACGTGACAGGTGTCATGACGATGTACTCCTCAACAATAAAGGAGCCACGAACCTTGTCTAAACATGTATTATACACGAAAGGATATACCTGAAGCGCACCTATTGGGAGTGGTAGCATGCACAATTGCCCAGACGGAGAGGGCACCACTTGACAGCACCCTCTACCCATACTATGCTAGGCTCATTATTTTGCTTACATAAAGTAAAGTGTACGGAGTGAAGTATGCGTAATAATCCGACCCATCGCGTGGTGATCACGGGCATGGGTGCCATTTCGCCGCTGGGCAACTCGGTGGCCGAGTTGTGGGATGGCCTGATCGCCGGGCGTTCCGGCATCGACTATATCACCCACTTTGATATTCGTGACTTCCCCTATGTCATTGCCGGTGAAGTGAAACAGTTTGATCCGCGTAACTATATGGAAGCGAAAGTGGCAAAACGCATGGCTCGATTTGCCCAATTTGCTGTAGCTGCTGCCGGCGAAGCCTTACGAGATAGCGATCTGAACCTGGATCAGATTGACTGCACGCAGGTCGCGGTCGATATTGGCACTGGACTGGGTGGTGTTGCCGTTACTGAAGAAGAAGCGCTGTATTTTGAACGTAAGGAACGCAAACGTCTCAGCACCGCGCTCTACCTGCCGATCTATATCTGCAATATGGCTGCCTGCCAGGTCGCCATGGTCTATGGGTTGCATGGCCCGACCATCGCGCCGGTCGCCGCCTGTGCGACGGGTACCTTTGCGATTGGCGAGGCCGCACGCATGATCCATCGCGGTGATGCGCTGCTAGCGCTGGCGGGTGGTACTGATGCCGGTGTGACCGCGATGAACACCATGGCTTTCGGGGTGATCGGGGCCATTGCACCGCCCGGCGACAATCCCGCGCAGGCGATCAGGCCGTTTGATGCCCGGCGCAACGGCACGGCCGGGGCTGAAGGCTGTGGTGTGCTGGTGTTGGAGCAATTGGAACATGCGCTGGCGCGGGGTGCCCGGATCTACGCCGAGGTTGTTGGCTTTGGTGCTACTGAAGACGCCTATCATGTCACCGCGCCTGAACCAGAGGCGACCTACACCAGCCTGGCGATCAGTCGCGCTATTGCCGATGCCGAATTGACCCCGCAAGACGTGGATTACATCAGCGCGCACGCGACCGGCACGCCCATGAACGATGAGTCGGAAACGCTGGCGATCAAGCGGGCGCTGGGTGAACATGCCTACAAGATCGCCATCAGTGGCATCAAAGCCATGCTCGGCCATACCGCCGGCGCAGCCGGTGCCCTGGCACTGATTGGCTGTGTCAAAACAATCGAGACGGGCATAATTCCACCGACCATCAACTACACCACGCCTGATCCGCAGTGCGACCTGGATTATGTGCCCAACGTCGCTCGCCACGCGCACGTCGATGTGGCGCTGGCCAGCGCCTTCGGCTTCGGTGGGCAAAATGCGGTCGTGGCCGTGCAACGCTTTGTAGCGTAGAGTTGAGTAGAGTGGCTTTCATACCAATTTGAATGAGACACTCCGCCTACGTTGGTCAGTCTTACGCTTTGCCATAGAACAACGAGACTGCTCCTGGAACGAGCGGTCGCGGGGCATAGCGGCGTTGCATGCAACGCTTCTACGCCGACATCCCCTTTCTAGTGCGGCGCGGCGAA
>CALANA010000162.1 GCA_937925925.1 uncultured Chloroflexales bacterium
GGGTGCCCGCATTGCCATCCATTGCTGATCAACAAGCGCTATGATAGCCATGTATGGTCGTTGCGGAACAATGCGAGACGATGCCCCCATCGCGCAACAACGATCGTCGGGGCACCTCTCGTGGGTGCCCGCATTGCCATCCATTGCTCCGCAACAAGCACCATGATCGCCATGTATGGTCGTTGCGAAGCAATGCGAGGCAATAGCGGGCATTGTCGCGTATTGTCCGCATTGCAGGTCGCGGCAGGCACCCACAATGGCGAAGGCGGGACATTTTCGCTCCCAGATCAGACTGCTTCATCTCGAGGTACCTCTCCGTCTATTTGACAGTTTCTTACGCCATCGTATAGGATAGCAGTAGCACCATGCACTGCAGTTATCACCGCAGATGTCAGCAGACAGGAGGGCATGGGTCACACCCAGGTGCCAGTTCCAGCCAGATGGGGCAACGCCTTGTACTTGTTCGCTGGCCCTTGTGACTGCCCTTCCGCTACGAAAACCTGCACTCCCATACCCATGAAAGGAATGCTCACACGATGGCAAAAGATTGGACTGCGCAGGCAGAAGAAATGGTACAACATTGGACGAGCGCCCAGCGCAAAATGTGGGAAAGCTGGTTTGAAGCCATGCAAAATGTGAGTTATGCACCTCGCTCCAGCGAAGGGTGGCAACATACCGTCCAAAATTGGAATAGAGCGGTAAAAAGCGCACTGGAATCGCAGTTTGCCTGGACACGTTTCTGGGCCAACAGTCTGCAAACTCGTAACACGCCAGCCCCAGTTGTGGAGTGGTCACAGGAACTGGTCAAGATGCTGGAACGCTGGACGGAAACTCAGCTCGAACTATCTGAAAGCTGGTTTGAGACGATCAAGAAGTCCAGTCCCACAACCGTGGCCCTGGCCTGGGATCGCGCCGAGGCAGAACGGGTGGTGCAGGACTGGCAGGAAGCAACCCGCAAATCATTGGAAGCACAACTGAACTGGCTCCGCATCTGGACGAGTGTTCACGCACAATGGTATCTACAACAGGCGGAACAATCCACGCCAGGCACTATAACTGACGTAGCAACACCAACCGCGCCTGTGGCAGAGGCCAACACCTCACCTGACAACCAGTCATCCGCCAACGCCGGCCCACCGGTTGACGCTATCCAACCAGCGGCACCGAATTTTGTGCCAGATGCACCGCCGGATTCAAACGACTCTCTCGCCAGCACAACATCCGCCGCAGACACCCCGGCTCCACCCAGACCGAAACCGAAATCGAAGCCAAAGCCGAAGTCAACAGCGACGACGAAAAAAACGACACCTGCTGCAAGTGCTACCGATCCAGGCGAGAAACCTGCTCCAGCACGTACAACCCGGAAAACGACGAAACCGAAAGAGACGGAATAAGCACAATCCCTGGTGAGTGTCCTTGCCAGACTGCACAGCATAGTTCGCATCTCGTGACATAGCATAGCCCATAGATTGTCAGGTAGAATATGCCCAGACGCATACACATTAAGCGCCAGATTACTGGAGAGTTGTTTCGCAGCGGCCAGCATACACTACGGCTGGTAGCTGGCCTGGATGGATGGTACGAACAGCGACACAGCGCCAATGAACACACCGTCAGCGCTCATTTACGCCTGCGACCACAGGCGATCATGCTACACACAGATAATCAGACCGCGCAACGTATTTCGATTGCCAACCGAGGACGTATAGCAAGGTGGGCCATGCTGTTAGGGATGCTGCTTGCACCCCTGGTGAGCTGGAGCATCACCCGTGTGTTTCGACGCAGAACGAAGATAGAAGTTTGACAAGACAAGGAGCCACGTTTATGAAGCCTGCAATTGTCCCCATTGTTGAGCCGGTCGAGAAAATGCTGCAACGCATTGATGTCTCGGCCATCTTTGGCGAACCAACCCGCAAGGGCGACATTACGATTATTCCGGTGGCCGAGACCTCGTTTGGCTTTGGCTTTGGCTTTGGCAGCGGCCAACCAGCGCCAGAAGCGGGCGGTGGTGGTACCGGCGCGGGGGGCAGCGTTCGGCCACGCGGCTATATTCACATCACGCCCGATAGTGTCACCTTCAAGCCCATTATTGACCAGACACGGATTGTGCTGGCGAGTTTTCTTATGACCGCCTGGATTGTGTTCTGGATTACCAAAACCATTCGTGACTTTGCGCGCCCACCACGAGCGCGTGAAACGACGTCGTCATAAAGACAAACCAGCATGCTTACCCGCCAGCGTCCAAACCTGCTGACCACCGAAGGTCAACCCATCTCGCGTGCCACAGCGGTGGTGGCACTGCTGGTGGTTACGTTCGCCATCTTTGTTGACATTCTGATCTATGGGATGATCATCCCGATCTTACCGCACTACACAGCCGCGCTTGGTATTCCAGCCCCTCGTACCGGGGTATTGTTTGGCAGCTATGCCGCCACCTTGCTGCTGGCTACACCCCTGTGTGGCGTTCTGGCAGACCGGGTCGGGCGGCGCAGAACGATGGTCTGGGGCTTATCTGGTCTGGTCAGTGCCACCCTGCTGCTGGCCGTAGCCCAGAGCTTTGCGCTGCTGATCACCGCCCGTCTGCTGCAAGGAGCCGCCGCAGCCGCGACCTGGACCGCCGGTCTGACACTGATTGCTGACGTATTTCCCACCGAGGCGCGTGGCCGCGCCATGGGTACGGTGATGACCGGATCGGCCCTGGGTATGCTGGTCGGGCCGATCTTTGGCGGCTTTCTCTATGAATGGGGCGGATACCAACTGCCATTCCTGGTGGCAGCATGTCTGGCACTGATCGATGGCCTGGCGCGGATGACCCTGTTGCCACATACAACGCGGCGTAGTGGTACACGCACCTCGATCCTAACCCTGCTACGCAACTGGCGCGTGCTACTGGCGGGCAGCGTGGTACTGGTCACTGCCAGCGTTTTGAGTCTCCTGGAACCAACGCTGCCCCTGTACCTGCACCAGCAGTTCGATGCGTCATCGGGCATGATCGGCCTGCTGTTTGGAATTATTGCGCTTGCGAGCGGGTTGATGACCCCGCTCGCCGGTATTCTGGCTGATCGCTACGGACGCTGGCCGATCATCCATAGCGGTCTGCTTGCACTCACCCTGACGCTCCCACTCATAGCATTGCCCCACAGTCTACTGCCCGTCATCCCGGCGCTGTTTCTCGTCGGCAGTAGCGCTGCCCTGGCTTTAACACCACCGCTAGCAGCACTGGCCGATGCAGTTGACGAGTATGGCCGGGGAGCTTATGCTTCGGCCTATGCGATCTTCAATCTGGCCTATGCGGGCGGAATGCTTGGTGGCCCAGTCATCGGGGGCATACTGATCAGCATCTATAGCTTTCCCATTATGCTGATAATCATCAGTGGCGGTGTACTGGCAGTTTGTTGCGCGCTTATCAGTATTCAAAAGCACTAACCCCAATGTGCCTTCGACCTGCCGCCTCTTTTCGACCTCCCCTACCCTCCGAGTGAGGAGAGGGTGGGGGGCAGTTCACAAGTGTAGTTTTTTTTAATTATATAACGTTGGGATACGGTAAAACGCCCCTGCTATCGTCGTGCGGCGCGGCGTTCCTGGGAACAGTTGCCCATTTTTCCCGCGTTTAGGGCACATTCGTATGAGAGGGGAGGCAAGGAAAACCATGCGCATCAATTTAAGGGTGGCTGCCCTTAAAACCCGTTGTCTTTCTGGCAAAAAAGGCCAGCGAAGCTGGCCTTTTTTGCCAGAAAGGAGAAATTATTGGAGGCCTACGGCCTCCAAACTTTGCCTGAGCCGGCTATGCCGGCGATGAGCAGGGAAAGGAGAAATTATTGGAGGCCGTAGGCCTCCAAACCGCGAGACGCTCTCGCGGCTGGCGGCGGCGCAGGGAAAGGAGAAATTATTGGAGGCCGTAGGCCTCCAAACCCCAACCGGAGGCTTACGTTGATGCGTATGGGGAAGCCATAGGGGGAACCCCGTCCGCATATCCGAACGGACGCGGTGGGGCATCCGCCGTTGTGTTTCGTCCACAGCAGCGTGTACCTTCTACGCTGCCGGGTACCCCAAAAGAGCAACAGGAGCGCTCTGCCGAAGGCGAACCCCATGGGGTGATGAACGACCGCGTACCGCGTGTGCATGACATGACCATGGGGAAGGGTCACGTCGAAACGCTATCACCCCATACACATGGCAGACTGGCGATAGTACGCAGCTACTTCTTCGGGATGTGTTACGCAAAGCGACAGATCGCGCAACAGTCCATCCTTAAGGCAATAGATCCAGCCATGCACCGATAGAGACTGGCCGCGCTTCCATGCCTGCTGCACAATCGTGGTATGACACACATTATAGACCTGACGGATCACATTCAACTCACACATACGATCCAGGCGTTCCTGCTGATCGGACAAGTCATCCAGCAACGATTCGTGTTGATAGTACAACTCCTTAATCTCACGTAACCAGTTGTCAATCAACCCCAGATCCTGATCCTGTATGGCTGCCTGCACACCACCACACCCATAATGCCCGCAAACAATAATATGCTGCACCTTGAGGACATCCACGGCATATTGAATAACCGATAAGCAATTCATATCGGTTTGTATGACCACATTGGCGACATTACGATGGACAAACAGTTCACCGGGAAGCAAGCCGACAATCTCGTTGGCAGGTACACGACTATCGGCACAGCCAATCCAGAGATATTTTGGTGCCTGCTGCCGCGACAGTGTTTCAAAAAATCCCGGATTTTCGGTATTGATGTGTTCGGCCCAGGCCTGATTGTTGTCGAAGAGATGTTTTAGAATACGCATCCTTAGTATTCTCCTTCACGGTGAAAAAGTCATGCATTGTTCCTGGCACAGATCATGCTGACCTGAGCGCAGCTCCAATGAGTTGCTGTTTCAAATCCCATAACCGTTGCGTCAACGAGACATGGTAGATATGGGGATTGACCAGGCGGCGAACACCCGCGTCCAGCCGTTCTACATCAGCCTGGCGCAATCGACGAATGTCCTCAATAGAAGGGAAATCATAGACATGATCACCCCTATCTAACACCTTAACCAGCAGTGGCTCAATCGCCGTGATCTGGTACTGCTCAAGCACGCGCTGACGCGTATGATCCGAGGGATGCCGCAGGTTGATCCGATCCATGTGACGAGGATCTTCGTCATCCAGGCTCAACAAATCAACGCTCGCCTTCCCGCGCTGGTCATACACACGCCAGATATGCTTGTGGCCGGGATTGGGGATCTTCCCCGGCGAGTCGGCAATCTTGATCGCTGGCGTCCACTGTCCATCGGTACGCACTGCAACCAGCTTATAGACACCACCCAGCGCCGGTTCGCCCTGTGAAGTAATCAGCCGTGTTCCCACCCCATAGATCAAGCGCCTGATCAGATGATCGGCATCCACCCCATAGCGCGGTGCCTCATCGCGGATCTGGGTCAAAATCTGCCAGATCACCAGTTCGTCCAGATCACCCGATAACACAATCGACGTATTGGGAAACCCGGCATCGTTCAGCATCTTCGCGGTTTGTACACTGAGATACGCCAGGTCACCTGAATCTAAGCGCACACCAAGCGGTTCATAACCTTTGCGGCGCAACTCCTCAAACACCTTGATCGCGTTGGGCACACCACTTTCGAGCGTACTGATCGTATCCACCAGAAAGAGACTTTCATCAGGATAGACCTCTGCATAGGCGCGGAAAGCCTCCAGTTCACCCATGCCCAGTGCCATAAATACCTGCACCATGCTATGGGCATGCGTTCCGCGCGGTGGATAGCCCAGCACATGTGAAATCCCCACATTCGACGTAAAATCGGCCCCACCAATGAGTGCGGCGCGGGCACCAGCATTTGCGCCCTTACCTTGACCGCGTCGCAGACCGAACTCAAGCACAGGCCGGCCCTGACCACTGTCGTGCATCCGGGCCGCCTTGGTTGCTACTAGAATCTGATAGTTGAGATGATTAAGAAGCGCTGTTTCGAGGATCTGCGCTCGTGCCAGCGGGCCTTCCACAATCGTCAGCGGTACTCCCGGATGAATAACACGCCCTTCAGGAATGGCACGGATCGTCAGGCCTTCAAAGGGGCGCTGCTCACAGAGCCAGGCGAGGAAATTATCATCGAATACACGCTGCCCGCTGCGACTCTGCTGGCTCCGTAGGTAGGCGATGTCTTCAGGACGAAAATGTGCGTCCTGCATCCAATTTAGCAACCATTCCAGACCGGCATTGATACAATATCCTGCCTGGTGTGCCCCATAATCAGGATACTTACGAAAGAAGTGATCAAACTGCACATACTGCTCATGCATACCCATGCGATAGTATAACTGGGCCATCGTCAGTTGATACTGGTCGGTAAACAAGATACCTTCAGCCGTCTGCTGATCTGCTGCTTTCATACCGATGCCTCATATATGCCAGTACAACAACGTTCGAGGAAAGGATAGTGCCACCTTATACCTGAAAACAAAAACCCACGCCAGGCGTGGGTTCTAAAGATGGAGCGGGAGACGGGGCTCGAACCCGCGACCTACACCTTGGCAAGGTGTCGCTCTACCAACTGAGCTACTCCCGCGTAACTTTGAACGATTATAGCATATCTCAGGTCGGTTTGCAACTACCAGGAGTAAAGTGCCTGTCCCCATTCGGGGGGGAAGCGCGGTCGTCAGCGTTTTCATGGTGTGCCTGGGAGCGCAGGCGTCCACCTGGGAGGGAGGGCGTCTCGCCCTCTGCGCCTGTGCGGGCGGGACGCCCGCACAGGCGAACGTCTCGCTCGCATTGGTTCAAACAGGTGCTGTCGTTAAGCAAAGATGTGCGCGGTGCAGAAAGCTGCACTGCGCACTCTAGATACGAACTTCAACCCTTCTCCTACCTCTCCAACCGTATCAGGGTAAGGGGAGTTCCACCGGTACGGGCGGAGCCTGCGGATAGTTAATCCGGGCATCAATCGCCCACTGGAACCAGTCTGACACCAGAGTTCCCGAAAGCAGCACACCGATGGCTCCGGTAACACCACACAGCCAGGCAAACCAGAAGGCCCACAGGTGAATGCTGTATGCATTCGCATTGAAACCCATCGTCCAGCGCCAGAAGAGTTGCGCCCGCTCCGTGCCGGTACCGGGAGCGATAATCTCAGCTTCTTCCTCGTGCGCACCAAACTTCTCTAAAGCCCAGATGGTTGCGCCGTGCATTGAAAACAGCAGCGTCGAGCCAAGGAGGAAGAAAATTGAAAGCATGTGGAACGGATTATAATAGAAGTTGCCGTAACGCACACTGGTGTTGTTATCCCAGTCCAGCAACGCCTTAATTCCGTGTCCGGGTGCCTCTGACCAGTCACCCATAATGATGGGGCGGATGATGTAAATCACGAGATAGAGCGCAATGGCTCCAGTAAAGCCATAGGCCAGATAGGGTTTGAGACCTAATGCCCGTGCCCGCTCCCAGATGCGGATCAACCAGGCCAGGATCGAAATCGTCAAGAAGAACGTGGCAACTAGCCACCAGCCACCCTTATCCAGGGGCGCAAAACCCAGGCCATAGGCTGGAGAGGGCGGATCAAGTTGTAGTACCGCAAAATACTTGAGAAACGCGATAGGATTATAGCTTACCTGTGCCAGCATCGTCATCAACCAGATAAAGGTAAACAGACCCGCTGATACAAATGCCACAACCCCCCATAGACCCAGATAGAACGGCCCAAGCTGCGTATCAAACCCCAAACGTCCCAGCCACTTGGCCTCAATCGCGGAACCAATACGGCCAGTAGCATCGCCGATATCAATCTCAGCCGGGGTACGGTTCGGGGGCACTCCTAATTCTGCTGCCATAATTTTTACTCCTTACTTTAGAAACCCCTCCAGAAGGGGAGGTCATTCCAGAAACCCCAGAACGCGACCCAATCCTGAACCGGCCACCCTGAGAAGAGAATACACAGATTCGACACCAGAATACCAATCGCTGCCGCGAGTGCGCCTGCACGGTGGATACCAGCCTCGCCAATTGAGTAATACTGTATATCTGTCCAGAACTGGTTAATGCGTTCCGGCGAAGGATCACGGGTCTGCGCTGCACTGAGAATAGCCGATCCATGACATGCCAGCAAGAAGGTCGCAAAGAAAATAAGCGAAATACCGAGCGCATGGAACGGGTTATAGAGGAAGTTATTGTAGCGATATCCAAAGTTGGAAACCCAGTCCAGATGCGGCATAACACCAATAACAAACCCTTCATGCCACTGACCAAGCAAAATGGGACGAATGACCTGGAGTGTCAACCAGGAGGAGAAGACCACACCGAACGAGATTGGCACATGGAAACCCATATCCAGCTTCTTGCAAATATCGATCTCACGCATCATCCAGGAAAAGAAAGCGATCGTGGCAAACAGCACCGTCATCTGCCAGGCGAAGCCTACCTCCCCCGCTTTTTGCAGAGCCAACCCTACTTCGGCTGGTGGTGGATCAATGCGACCAGCAAAAAAGTTCTGGGGAAGCGAGTACGGTCCCTTGAAGATTGTCTCGTTGAAATAGAACAGTGCCCCGATAACGGTTGCGATGCTTCCGATAAATCCCCAGACTCCCACATAGAATGGCCCGACCCAGAAATCAAATGGATCCGTACCAAACACTGACGTGAAGGTCGTATTTCCAGGTTTACGGAAATCGGCCTCAATTTCCTCCATGGTGCGTCCGCCAGGAACACGCGTCTCTCGCGCTCCCTCAAGGACTGTGAACGACAGATCTATAGCCATACCCCTACCCTTTCCAGGCGCTGACATCGCACGCCTCTTCCATAATGTGACCAACCAGTTGCACCTGATAGAAAGACCAACCACCTCCGCAATGTTGGTATTTGCTCGCCTTTATTGCATAAAGGATAAAAAGAAACTGGTATTGATTGAAGTATAGTACAGGGACTGTTCCTTGTCAAGCACGATTATGGCGCTTTTTTTGACGATAAGGAAGCCGATTTTCAGGAACTCCAGGCAACATGTCCTTTTGCGAATAGTAACAAAAGAGCAGCCATGTGCGCGGGCCGTTTATGTCACATAAAACAGGAATGACCAGTCAGCGGGAGATGCAGCATCACAATAGTACAAACCACGGCCAGGGTTGGCGTGGTTGCACTTAACCAGGAATACACTCTTGTGCTTTGAACACGTGGGGAGGGCATGCACTGTGCTGCGCAGCGGACGATACGCAGGACGTGCTTTTAGCACGTAGGGCGGGCATGGTTACCGACACGCATCCATCGACACACTATGTCAGGGTTCGGCAGCGCGATCCTTTTGCTCTTTTTGGGTTCGCCCTTTTCGCCGAAGGCGAAAAGGGCGAACCCGAAGCGCGTTCCGTCCCTACGGCGCAGGAAGGGCAGACGAACTAAAGGATGCGGAAGGTTGAAATCAAATTGGGATCAGTTGTGAAGCACCGGAGTCCAGGCTTGAGCCTGGCA
Organism: uncultured Chloroflexales bacterium; assembly: GCA_937925925.1. GTDB lineage: Bacteria > Chloroflexota > Chloroflexia > Chloroflexales > Chloroflexaceae > CAKZQX01. The sequence goes on from CALANA010000162.1 coordinate 9,461, forward strand.
GTACTCCGTCCAGGCTTGAGCCTGGACTCCAGGTTTACAAGTATAATGAGGATTGCTATAGTTATACCGTTTCGGCTTGAACATTCCGCATGTTCTTGCTTTTGTCCTCCAATGAG
>CALANA010000163.1 GCA_937925925.1 uncultured Chloroflexales bacterium
ATGCACGCCGGCTACGCCTCCGCTCAGGATGACCGACAACGTATGGAGGTATGTAGGCCCTCTTGTACTAGCAGTTCCGGCTTGCGGCAGTTGCGAGCCAACCGTCAGCAGTCGAGTCTTGATGATATTAAGAATCAGATCGATCTCCTCTAGCCATCCTTCATAGAGTGTGAAGAACAGAATGCGCGGATTACAAACGCTAATAACGACAATTCGGCCAGGCAGGGTGACGGGCGTGCAGTTGCCAGCGACCTGTGGTGGCAACATAGACCGGACTGAAGACAGAACTTAATTCGTTCGTATATTGCGGATCACCTATGCAACGTTCACAAGCCGAGATGTGGCTCTAGTAGTCAGCCACACTGCATATACAGCATAGAAGAACGACAAACGTCGTTACGACGTATCCCTCACCATCACGGTGGTCAATTACGAGCAAGAAACAAGCACATGGGACGTGGACACGAAAGATCTGGCATTTCTACATATATCATAGGCTTACGATATGGATATAGACCCGATCAATAATCAGTAAAATAAAAAGGTTAAAAATATATAAAATGTGGGTTAATTAAGACTTTATATCCTAGTTGTATTGTATTGTACAAAAAATGACATGTCAAGCAATCATATTGGGAGATTTGATTAGAAAATTGTAGAGATTTGGGATATTTGATTGGTCTGATACCGTTTCGACATAACCATTCCCTATGTTCTTGTCTTGAATACACGGTATGCAGTCATTCATCACCTCTTTCTGTTGCTGGTTCCCTCTTTTCGCCTTCGGCGAAAAGAGGGAACCAGCAGCGCGTCCCGTCCCCGCTGTTGTGGACGAAATGCGGCGGCGGATGACCCACCGTGTCCGTCCGGACATACGGAAGGGCATCCCTGCCCCTTCACACGTGTAGGGGCACTATGGCATTGCCATCCAACGAACAGCCATGGTATGGTATAGTAAGCGCAGTTGAACCATCTCGCTGATTGAGCATAGCCATGTGGTGAGATGCTACCTGCCGTCTGCATGACATAGAGGGGCCTTGCGGCACAACATGGATGTCCCGGATATCACGTACCTCCGGTTTGTAAGAAGTGTCCGCATGATGATGTAACAGGTTGAATCGCTTATGAACTATGTTACGACGCGCCACGGTGCAATGTTCTATCTAACGGTTGGATCTGGACGGCCACTCGTGTTGCTGCATGGGAACACCATGACAGCGCATAGTCAGGAGCGGTTGGCACAGCGTTTTGCGAATGCCTATGAGGTATTCAGTATTGATCTGCTGGGGCATGGACAGTCGGCCATGCCAGACGATCTGTTTACGGTAAACTACTTCACGTTCCAAGGCCAGGCGCTGGCAGATGCGCTGGCAACGCTGTTTCCCGAAGACACTGTGCCGGTGTTTGGTATGAGCGCGGGCGGTATTGCAGCGCTCAACGCCTACTGTGAACAACCTTACCACATTGCAGCCCTGATCCTCGATGGCGTCTTTACGCATGTTGGCCCGGAGACACTGGCTGCGCACCGTGATCGGCGGGCGTCGATCACCCCGGCCTGGGAGCGTTATATGGTTGCACAGCATGGCGCGGAACGCTGGCCGCGCCTGCGTGATGGTTTACTAACGGCCATGGCGCGGCTTGAGGCGGATGGGCGCGATGTGATTCCCTGCCTGGAAAACATTCGCGTTCCGGTGCTGATCTTTCAAGGCGGGCGCGACCCGTTCTGCCCGGCGCGGCAATGCCGCACCGCTGCCGATGCTATCCCCCGTGCGCAACTGATATACAAAGACGAGGCCGGTCATATTTTGGCATGGGAAGATCCTGCATTCTTTCACGAGACGGTATGCATGTTCTTGCAAGAGGAACTGGGAGTGGGGTAGCCATCCCAGTTCTTGCGCTTGATCACGGATGTGACGTATGTTCTTGCCCGTGTCGCCGCTCGCCGGGAGCCTGAAGGCCCTGGATCGCGTTCCAAAGGCCGCTTGTGCGGCCTTGTTGCAACCAGCGCATGCTGGCTTCGCCCGCCGAGATTCCAGGTTTATCATTGCAATAGGGTTGCTATATGCTATGATAGCAGCAGAACAAATCTTGTCAGGAATACTATGACCGATCACGAAAACAAAGCGCAGCGGTTGTGCGAAATTATCAAAGCGCTCGACTCGGTCGTTGTCGCGTTTTCAGCGGGTGTCGACAGCACCTATCTGCTGGCGGCGTGCGTGGACACGCTCGGCCCGTCGCGGGTGCTGGCAGTCACGGCACACTCAGCCAGCCTGCCAGCGCAGGAACTGGCAGCCGCCCACGCGCTGGCAGCCCAGATCGGGGTCACGCTGGAAATCGTGGACACGCATGAGTTGTCTCATCCAGCCTATATCCAGAACGATCGCAATCGCTGCTTTTACTGTAAAGACGAATTGTTTGCGACCCTGTGGCCGCTGGCCCGTGTCCGTGGGTTAGCACATGTGGTGTATGGCGCGAATGCCGATGATGTTGGCGATCATCGACCGGGTATGCAGGCCGCGCAACAGCATGGCATCCGCGCCCCACTGCTGGAGGCTGGCCTGGGCAAAGCCGACATTCGAGCGCTTTCGCGGCAACGGGGCTTGCCGACGCACGATAAACCCGCACTGGCATGCCTGGCTTCGCGCATTCCCTATGGTAACCCGGTAACGGTCGAGGCACTGCATCAGGTAGCCCGGGCCGAAGCTTTCCTTAAAGAGGAACTGGATCTACGCCAGGTGCGGGTGCGACACCACGGTGCGGTGGCCCGCCTGGAGGTTGAGGCCCACGCTATCGTGCGCCTGGCCCAACCAGACATCCGCGAGCGCATTACGGCCGAGTTGCGACGCATCGGCTTCACCTATGTTACGCTCGATCTAGACGGGTTCCGCAGTGGTAGTATGAACGAAGGCTGGCAAAATGCATCACCTGAATGTTGTGTTACAACTCGCCCAGATCGCTCGTGCTGACCCGGAACGTACCGCACGCACTGGCCTGCCAGAAATTATTCTGGCCGAGCGTAAGTCTATTGCAGAGTGCCTGGAGATTGCGACGCTGCTGCTCGAACGTGAGGGACGGGCGATCCTGAGCCGCATTTCGCCAGAATTGCGGAACGCGCTACAGGAGCGCTTCCCCGGTATGGTGGAGCCGGGTGACAGCGGTACCACGGTCGTGGTGCGCCAACCTACCCACACCATTCCCCTCACTGGCGGGCGGGTAGGCGTCCTGACGGCCGGAACTTCGGATATGCCGATGGCAGAAGAAGCGGCTCTGATCTGCCGTGAACTTGGCTGTGTGGTTTCAACAGCGTATGATGTGGGCGTAGCCGGGTTGCACCGCCTGCACGCACCGCTGACAGCTATGCTCCATGAGGCGGCGGTCGATGTATTGATTGTGGTGGCCGGGATGGACGGCGCGTTGCCTTCGGTGGTGGCGGGGCTGGTTGATGTGCCGGTGATCGGGTTGCCGACCTCGGTTGGGTATGGTATGGGCGGCGGTGGCGTGGCCGCGCTGTTGAGTATGCTGCAAACCTGTGCGCCTGGCCTGGCCGTCGTGAATATTGACAACGGCGTTGGCGCGGGGGCGGTAGCAGCGCGGATTGCGAATCGGGCAGCGGCAGAACGGTCAAAGGGTGCGTAATGCGTATTGCATACTTTGACTGTTTTCACGGCGCGGCGGGCGATATGTTGCTCGCCAGTCTACTTGATGCAGGATTAGAATTGGCAGTTTTAGAGCGTGTCCTTGCAGCACTGCCACTGACGGGGTATAAGATTGAGCATCAACGTGTGGTCAGCCACTACGTTAGTGGCAGTCGCCTACGTGTGTGCGTCGATGAGCCACAGCCAGCCCGAACATGGGCTAGCATCCGCACGATGCTGGTGACAAGCCAGTTGCCGGAGCGTACCCGCACCTGGGCGCTCGGTGCCTTCAGGCGGCTGGCGCAGGCCGAGGCTACCATTCATAATGTCCCAGAAGAGGCGGTGCATTTTCACGAGATCGGTGCCGTCGATAGTATTGTCGATCTCGTAGGCGTGTGCGCCGGCTTGGAACTGCTGGGCATTGAACAGGTCTACGCCTCAGCGCTGCCGGTTGGACAGGGCTGGGTCGCCACGCAGCACGGTTACCTGCCAGTACCCGCGCCGGCCACGCTGGCACTGCTAGCGGCTGTCAATGCTCCTGTTTTGCCGGGCAGAAGTATGGGCGAGGTGCTGACACCCAGTGCAGCGGCGCTGCTGGCCGAAGTCGCACGGTTTGCGCAACCACCATTACGGATACAGCGTGTGGGCTATGGTTTTGGGCAGAAGGAATATGAGTGCTTGAACGGTCTGCGCGTCTGGATTGGCACCCCGCTCATGGCCGAGACAGCAGATAGTGCTGGCAGTATGGGTCGCTCGTTTATATCACCGTATGATCAACCGTCTCGTGATCATGATCATAACCAGACAAACCCTTCGCTGGTGAGTCATGCTGCACCAACTGCTGGCTATCAATCTGGACAGACCGGGAATGGCCCGGCGTTCAATGACGACTTTTCGACTGCCGGGACTGAAGTCGTGGCCGAACTGCGCTGCAACCTGGACGATACGACTGGCGAAGTTGTGGCTTATGCTATCGAGCGTTTGCTGGAAGCTGGCGCATTCGACGCCTGGGCCGTGCCACTGGTCATGAAAAAGGGTCGTCCCGGAACACAACTGGCCTGCCTGGCCTCGCCAACTATGATCAACAAGCTGGCGCAGGTAATTATGCGCGAAACTCCAACTCTGGGTGTGCGCTGGGAGTGGATGGAACGTCTCGCGGCGCAACGCCAGTGGGTACCGGTTGATACACCCTGGGGCCAGGTACGACTGAAGCAAAAACTACTGAACCAGGTTGTACTGACCAGCGTACCTGAATACGAGGACTGTGCCGCACTGGCACGGGCATATAACGTCCCGCTGATGCAGATTTTCACTACTGCTATCGATTGCCTGCGCACCACGGACGTTGATCTAACTCAGACCGACACCAGTGAGTAATACCAATGTGCCTTCGCCTTTCCGGCTCTTCTGGCTCGTCTTCCCCTTCCTTATTCCGAACGGTGGGGCATCCGTTGCTGCGTTTCGTCCACGGCTGCGGGGGACGGGATCTCACGGAAAGAGCAACTGGATCGCGCTCCCAGGACACCCCGGACGGCCGGGGGTTCACACGTGCAGGTTTTGTGCGCAACGCTCGGTTGTGCGGCATCAGGACGCCCCCCCCGGCGGGGGGGGCCGTTCAGCAGGCACTTGCCATTCAGTACCACTGTCAGGACGCCTCCCCGGCGGGGGGGCCGTTCAGCAGGCACTTGCCATTCAGTACCACTGGCAGGACGCCCCCCAGCGGGGGGGCCGGAGGGGGGGATGGCAGGAGTGTTTTGCCGCATCCCAACGTGATAGAGTGAAAAAAACTACACTTGTGAAGGGGAGGATGGGGAAGGTTCGTTGTCGTAAGAGCAAGCGGAAGACCGACCAGCGCATGCGGACGCTCGACATGACTATAACGAAAACGAAAGGTGCAACGAACCGCTCTGTCCCATTCGGCCCTTTACGGAGCCGAAGGGCCGAGAGGAAACGTCAGCGAAAAAGACGTTGTGGGTGAGAGATCGCGTATGCCCTGTGAGTAAGCGTATACTAGCGGCTAGGGCAAACACTCCATTCCATCTGATGGAGCCACCGTTGGCATCGTGAGAGTCATATTTTCCCAGCGCATAACCCGGTTGCGCCCGGACTGTTTGGCGAGATACAGCGCCTGATCCGCATGGCTCAGCAACCCATCGAGGGCCAGTTGATCATGGATATTCAATTCGGCAACACCAAGACTGATCGTAATCTGTATCGTCGCATCAGCCGTTGTGATCGGTGTATACGCAATATGCTGTCGTAAGCGTTCGGCCACCTGTTGGGCATGATCAAGTGGGGTGCCGGGCAGCATGATTACAAACTCCTCCCCACCATAGCGCGCCAGCACATCCACGCTGCGTAGGAGGCTCCGACACTGGTTCGCCACCATTTGCAACACATGGTCACCACAGAGATGTCCATAGCGATCATTGACCTGCTTGAAGTGATCAACATCGAACATGACCACCGATAGGGGTTGATTGGCACGTCCTGCCCGTTCAACCTCGCGGTGCGCCAGATCAAAAAAGTGGCGGCGATTATATAAACCGGTCAACGGATCGGTGATCGCTAACGTCTGCACCTCGGTAAACAGGCGTGCATTCTGGATGGCAATGGTAGCCTGTTGGGCAAATAGACTGAGTAACTTGGCGTCCTGGGCGTCAAACTTACGTTCCCGGCTGCCATTACTAACACTAATCACGCCGATCAATTGTCCACCAGCCAGCATGGGCACCAGTAACGCTGTCTGGGCAGCGGGCATTTCATATATGGGCAGGCAACCGATGGCTGTTTCATCGTCATTAATAATCAGTGGTTCATGTGTCGAGGCAACCAGACTGGCGGCTTTTTCGCCAATAACCTGGCGTGAGCCATCGGTATGTGCATTTAAATGATAGGTTGCCAGTACATTGAAATGACTGCAAGTTTCATCGTACAAACTCAACTCACCATCCGTGGCACCAATTAAATCGACTGCCCGTTCAAGAATCGCTGGCAGCAATCGTGACAGATCTAGCTCCCCGGAAATCTCGGTCATGGTAGCACGGAGGGCTTCCATCTCCTGCACGCGCTGGCGTTCCATCTCCTCGGCCCGCTGACGGTGGGTAATTTCCCGTTGTAACCGAACATTAGCCCGATCTAACTGCTCCAGGCGTTGCTCCAGATCCGTATTCATCACCTGCAATTGCTGCTGTGTTCGGCGTAACGCTAGATGCGTCTTCACTCGCGCCAGGACTTCCGCAAACTGAAAGGGTTTCGTGATATAATCAACCGCGCCCACGTTGAAGGCATTCACCTTATCATCGGCTTCATTCAAGGCACTAATAAAGATAATCGGCAATTCACATGTACGTTTATCGGCTTTCAGGTGCATACACACCTCATAGCCGTTCATTTCAGGCATACGAATATCTAGCAGCACGAGATCGGGTGGCATAGCACGGGCAGCAGCCAGAGCGCGTGCGCCGCTCGTCACGGCCCGTACCTTATATCCCTGCTCCATCAACATCTGTGATAAGAGGCGCAGGTTCGCTGGCGTATCATCAACAATTAACACATCACCACGAAAATCGGTACTCACTTTGTCATTCATCATGTTCATGTGTTGCCTGCTCAATGCACTGCAAGATCAGATCATGTTCAAAATTATGGGCCAGCATCTCGAGCTGTTCAGCCAGAGCGCCATTGTACATGCGTAAATCAGCAATACGTGCCAGCATTTGTTCGATGTCAGCCACAATCGTGGCGTGTTGAAGCGCCATGCGCATGGTGATCGGTATGGTCACCAGTGCCGAAATGATAGCCTCCTGATGGCTGACACCCTCTGACTGCGATGTGATACACACTGGTGGATCGGCATACACAAAGCGCACACCCAGATGTCTGATCAGCGCATCAACGATTTCTGCTTCACGAAAAGGTTTGCGCAAAAAGTCATTACAACCCTGTGAGAAGATTAACGCCCGCTCCTCTTCAAACACACTGGCGGTCAGCGCAATAATCACTGTGGCCTGGCCCTGAGTAGTACTCTTGATCTGTCGTATGGTTTCATAGCCATCCATCACGGGCATGCACATATCCATCCAGATCAAGTGTGGTTGCCATGTCTGCCACAGCGTCACCGCTTCCGCCCCATTCACGGCTTCGCGCACCTCAAAACCGAGGGTAGTCAGCAATCTGACCAGTAAACGGCGACTGGGGTCGTGATCTTCAACCACCAGCAAGCGATAGACCGGCTGGTTGGGCCGCAAGCGCACCGCCCGTCGTTGTGCCTCTTCTGCCGGAACATCGGTGGCCGCGACGATGGTGACAGGTATTTGAAAATAAAAGCGACTGCCACTACCAGGAGTGCTACACAGAGTCAAATCCCCGCCCATCAGTCGCACAAACTGGCGACTAATCGACAAACCCAGTCCAGTTCCTTCCTGCGGTTCATCACCATGACCGATCTGGACAAAAGGGTCGAAGACGCGATCTATATCGGTAATGAAAATACCTGGCCCGGTATCCTCTACTTCAAAATAGATTTCCTGCATGAATGGTGTATCAACCGGTAGTTGTGAGGCAAGAGTATGATCCTGGTCTAGCACTCTACCGGGGGCCACACGTAACACCACATGCCCGGCCTGCGTAAATTTAATGGCATTGCCCAGCAGGTTCTGTAGCACCTGCCGCAACTTGCCTTGATCAGTCTGCACATATTGCGGCACGCTACTACTGTACTCCACCCGCAACGTCAATCTATTCTCTGTCGCACGCAGACGGAACATTTCTTCCAGCGTTTCGAGCAATCGATAGAGATCAAAATTCTGCGGTTGGAACGTAATGCGTCCAGCCTCAATTTTGGAGAGATCCAGCACATCGTTGATCAAACTCAGCAAATGCTCGCCACTGTCCAGAATAATCTCGAGATTGGCTTGCTGCTCGTGCGTCAGGTCGGGATCACGGGTCATTAATTGGGCAAACCCCAGGATGGCGTTGAGCGGTGTGCGCAATTCGTGGCTCATATTCGCCAGAAAAACACTCTTGGCTCGATTAGCAGCATCAGCGGCTTCGGCCAGCGCATGCGAGTGTCGTAACGCCTGCTCCAGATCAGCACTCTTGGCCGCCAGTTCCTGCATCATGCCCTTACGCTCAGTTACATCACGACAGACAAACACGAAACCGCGAGCAACGCCGTCTGCATCGCGTAAAAGCTCACCGTTGACTTCAATGTCAAACAGTGAGCCATCCCGGTGTAACACCCGATATTCTTCAAATCCTATGGTGTCTCCGTAGACTAAGCGTTGGATATTGGCTTTAGCACGTTGATGGTCGTTGGGTACGATGAATTCAAATACATTGCGGCCCACTACGTCTGCGGGGTCATCAAAGCCAAACATACGAGCGGCAACCGGCGACTCAAACACAATCGTACCCGACAGATCGGTACTGACAATCCCATCGGGTGAAGCGCTGATCAGCGAGCGATACAGTTCCTCGGACTCGCGGAGACGCTCCTCAGCGTGCTTGTGTTCGAGAACAATCCACATATCGTTCATAAACAGATATAACTGGCGTACATCCGACTCATCGTACAACTCTTCTTTATTGCCCACACCGGCCACGGCAATAACCTTATCGCCGTCAAAAACGGGAATACTCATGTGGCGAATAATCGGAAAATGTCCTTCGGGGTAGCCTTGCTTATGGGGGAGTTGCTGATAATCATTGTGAATAACGGGCTTTTTCTGGTACACACAATCCATCCAGATTCCAGCTTTATCCAGAGGATAGTGAGATGTGCCGTCTGCGATACAGAATTCCAGCACATCCTGCGACCAGAAACAGAGATACATGTTCATCTGGTCAGCGTCCACAAAATGGAGATACCCGACCCGGCTGCTGGTCAGACGTACCCCCTCTTCCAGGGCATATTTGATGATCTCCTCATCGGACGCAACCCGCATCTGGCTGAGGTTATACAACGACTCCAGGCGTTCTTCGTTCAGGAGACGTTCGGCTTCAATACGCTTGCGTTCGCTAATATCTTCAATAAATCCTTCGAGAAACAGAACGCTGCCGCGCTCATCACGGGCGGCCCAGATGTTGAGGTTGACAATAATCTCACGGCCATCGCGGCGATACAGATCTACTTCCACATTGACACGGCCCTGTTGTTCCACAATACAGCGCACAATTTGCGTGCGTTGTGCGGGTTGTACATAGAGCATGCTCACATCAGATACCGCGGCATACAACTCTTCGATAGAGGAATAGCCCAGTATATGGGCCAGGGCCGGGTTAGCTACTAGAAGGCGTCCTTCCAGGGTGGTACGAAACATGCCCAGGGTTGCATTTTCAAAGATACTGCGATAGCGCGCTTCACTTTCGCGCAATGCCTGTTCGGCCTGCTGGCGATGAATGGTCGCCCCCAGCATATTGGCCACGGCCCGCAGGGCATCAATCTCTACCGACGACCACTCCCGCTCAACATAACAGGCATCAAAGCCAATAAAGCCCCAGCAGGATCGGGGCACAAAAATAGGAATGATCAGAATCGATGCGATGTGTTGCGCAGCCAATAACGTCTGTACTGCCGGAGAAAACTGGTGGATATGACCCACGATGATATGATTTTGCTGTAGCTTTTCTTCCCATCCAGCAAATCCAGCCTGCTCCAGTGAAAGTTGTTGTAACTGTGGGTTGTCAATCTGGGGCGTTATACCAGTTGCAGTCCACTCATACCGCTGGCTCGTCAACATCAGGCTCGCGTCTGCCTGCTCATTTTGAAAGATATACACACGGCTGACTCTGGTGACCTCGCCCAGATAGGGCAGCACATTGTTTATAGCTTCTTCCCAACAGGTGGCGGTTAGCAAGTGTTCGGCCACCAGATTGACGGCTCGGAGGATGGCATCCCGGTGTTTTAATCCCTCTTCAGCCTGTTTGTGGGAGGTAATATCCAGCATCATCCCATCCCAGACAATCACGCCATCGGTCTGCAATTCTGGGCGTGACACACCCTGGATCCACTTTTCAGCACCGGTGGGCAGGCATACCCGCCCTTGCCAGATCCATGGTTCCATGGTGCGTGCTGATACACTGATCGTTTCATGCAGAGATGCCTGGTCGTCGGGATGTACCAGATCAATCAAGGGTGTGGCATCCTCGCGCAATACCTGTGGGTCTAGCCCAAACAATTCCTGGCAAGCAGCACTGGCAAAGGGAATAGCAACACTGCCATCAGGATACATCACATACTGATAGACCATGCCGGGTACATTGGCGGCAATCCGCTGATAACGAGCCTCACTCTGGAACAAAGCCAACTCAGTGCGCTTACGTTCGGTGACCTCACTGGCCGTCACCAGCACCGTATGCGCATCAAGGGGTGTTATATGCCCGGCAAACCAGCAATCACCTGTTGGCAATGCCAGACTGTATTCAATCGGCAGCAATTCTCCAGTTGTCAGTACCTCGTGGATCATCGCCAGAAAATCGTCGGCATAGGCTGCCGGCAAGACCTCGTGCAACGTTTTGCCGATCAACTCCTGTGGTGGACGATAGAGCAGCCGCGAATTGGTCGACAAAATATCAAGGTAGCGTCCTTCCTTATTGAATACCAGCACAACATCGGTGAGTTGGGCGAAGATCTGGCGCAAATATTGTTCACGTTGCTCTAAATCGGCCACACGTTGACGCAGGGCAGTATTCTCGGCTTGCAACGTGGCACAATCGGCAATATTGTTCATCATTGTCTTGACTCTATGCTGAGAACCTGTTCAAAATAGGCAGGTCAGGTAGCATGCATGCCGTTTTTTCGCAGAAGATGAAACACCAGCCCGTGTGATCGATAGTAGCTCAAACGGTTTTTGGCATTCCAGCAATGAAGGGAGGGAATTTCTGCCTGATTGTATTGCTGGCTGTGCATCGTATGATCAACAGAAGTATGCTCTGTTGTATCGAGACTATAGCCAGTCGATCCCAATTGTAACCTGGCGTCCCGGCTTGACAATGGACGAAGCAATACCAGCCTGAAGCCGGGACTCTGGTTTTTAACAACTCTTTTAGGATGGCTATGGCATCTCTGGTTGATTCGGTATCGTCGTTCAGATGTATGGAAATCATAGCATAAAAAAGCAAGAGATGCTATAGGTGAATCCAGGGTTATATTGTTGATATTTCGTAAAAAACACGCGGTATGCCCTTGTTTCAACACCATGTCCCTTCACCTTCGCTCAGAGCTTGCCCTGAGCGCAGTCGAACGGGACAAGCTTTTGCGCCTGTGACAGCGATGCTGCCGCCGGGTGAGGCGAAACAGGTTGCGGCGTGCAGTCGCCATGCTGCCGCCGGGTGAGACGAAACAGGTTGCGGCGTGCGGTCGCCATGCTGCTGCCGGGTGAAGAACACGGCAGCTATGCGGAATGGTCACGTCGAAACGGTATGCGGCGCAAATTCGTAAGTACTCACGGTCTGTCGGCAGCAGGCCAAACCGCTTATGGATCAGGGCAAATCCAAATACACCACGCCGCTCGCTGGTCAGGCAAAGCGCAGGCGGCCTATCTTGCTGCCGGGCGCGACAAACAGTGGCACAGCTATCTGGCCGATCTGCTGCATCAGCATGGCTGCAAGCGCAGCCTGGTGCCGCTCCTGGAAAAATAGTGCCATCCCTGACGTAAAAAGATGTGGTGTGCCAGACATTCGACTACAGACGTGCGTGCCATCACCAGCAACGGGCGACCCTGGTCGTTCTTACGCACGCAGGCTCTTGAGTGGGAGCGAGAGTAGAGATTATAGTGACCAGTACTCTTCTATCTCCGTAACCTGCGTGCTTCCATACGCTCAACCAGGCCTATAAGTCGAGCAGTGTTGGTTCTACAAACACGCCCTGCGCATTGGCTTCAATCGTACTCAGAGGCACCGTTCCCCAGTTGTCAACAACCGCCCGTTGGATAAAGATTGACACGATGGGCATGTTTTGCCCCTTTCCATCCGGTACAGAACAGACAACACCTGCCCGATCCAGGTCAGGATTAGCAACAAACAGGGCATTGATTGCCGCAGCGATCATTTCTTTGGCCTCCAGTACCAGTTCGGCATTGGATAGCTCACCATCGGGTTGCAGTGGTAATGTAATGAGAACGCCATGACCATTGATGTCGGTCGTTTGTACACCCCAGGTGTCTGCTGGTTGGGCCAGACTCTCTGCTGGTACCACTACCTGTTGCACGATCGACACATATTGCTGCCTGACCGCTTCCGATATGACTGCCGCAGGTGTTTCTAACGGACGAGATTCAACCGTTGATATGACCGATTCTGGCGCAGGATTATTGACCGGCAGCGTAGCCAGAAATGGGACACCGGCTGGAATACCCGTAACCAGCAGATACGCAGCGATCAACAGCCCGATAATGATCAACCCGACTCGTACAAACATAGGGATCTGTTCCAATCTGGTGCGAAGCATGTGCATAGCTGGGTTCCTCATTTCACAGGAGGTATGCGGTGGTATAGTCAGCTTGCCTTGTCATTTGCGACAGGGTGAAAGACTCGCATTTTCGCCGAAGGCGAAAATGCGGTTTGTTTAAGCCACGGCATACATCCTGTCATTTCACTCGATATAGCGTTGTCAATCGTGTCTGGATCGGCAGGCACTCAATCCGAGGTGCGGTTGCCACTCCAGGTAGAATGTTATGGTCTTCATTGTAGCAGATGTTTGATGTGTACGAGCGGTACTACTCACAAAGTCAGGACTAATTGCCTACTACCTTTTTGCCGCAATCTAGTGTATAGTTAGATCCAAGAAGCACAGATAACCCTTAAGTTGTCACAAGACGTTTTGGCGAAAGGAGGTGTGTATGTCGGCTCACCCTGAAGGAAGGGAGCTGTCTCTTTTTCACAATCTGTGCTTGCTCCCCAGTATCACGAGTCGATCCCGCAACATTCTCCTATCGGAGTAAGGTACGGCGTTGTAGGTGTTTCAGTTCGGTTGCAGATTAAAGCAACCGGAGCGACCAGGCTATGCTCGTTGTTCCGGTTGTCCTATAAGCAGCTATGTCCATTTCTGGTAAATGCACTTCTTCTTCTGTAGTTGTGGCTGCTTATAGTGTGCCCTGGTGCATGTTGCACCGTTTCGGGTGCTACATCCCTGGCAGTTCGTGTCTGTTCAGCATTTGCCTGACAATCATTCCAACGCTACCCTTGCGCATGTTCGCTCACAGGTCGTATATCTGGTTCAAAACCATCGTTTCTAGGTAAAACGACAAAAGATTGCCTCTGTGCGTCGTACATCTGGTCTGGCACTCTCCGTGAGGGTGTCGTATATTGTCATGCTTTAGAAACAAAGAGGACAACCATGAATAGGCGTTTTCGGGCAGCCAGAATGGTGGCCGGGTTATTTATTATCACCCTGCTGGCATTGAACTGGCTCATACTACCGGGAAACACCAGCACATCGCACACTGCATCCGCGATGGTTGTTGCAAATCCCTTTGAGATCGCCCCCGTTAGCGGGCATTGGAATTATCCCGATGCCTTCCGCGTAACCAATGTCTCTGGTGAACCCCAGGAACTCTTCTGGGAGCTGGATTGTTGGGAACCGTGGGAGTCTGCCGGGGAATGTACGGATACGAACGGAACGGTTACGCTCCAACCCAACGAGTCGCTGGTCAAAGGCCTCGGCCTGATCTGTGCCAAATGGCAACTCGATCTGGATTGGACGGGTGATGGTGAGTGGGATTGGGGTGGTGTGGCCGAGCCATCCTGTGATGGCCCGCGTACCGCATGGTCCTATCAATGTGCGGCCTATGACGTGAATATCATCGGGGCGGGCATGAAGCAAGCGAACCCGCAAACGATGACTATTCCCACCTCGCTCTGGTCAACCGTGCAGGTGGGTGGTGCGGAATTCAATAGACCGCCAGCCAGCCAGGCGAAAGTGCAATTTGCGAGCGGCACCGAAACGCTGACCAACCCTGCGTATCTGCGTGCCAGCGAGCATCCCACCAAGATCCAGCCCCATAATATGATGGGCTATGTGTTCACCACCGAGGGCGAAGCTGGCCCGGTTACGGCGACCGTGACCGAGCCGTGGAATGGTGCCAATACCGCCGAAGGGATGGTCGCATACTATGCGCAGCCAACCAGCAACCTGTTTAGTGGTGCCGGCGCGACCACGCTGCAGTATGCCTGGGGTGGTGATGATGGCAAGAGTGCGATTGGCCCGGCGAAACTGGAACTCACCTTGCCGGAGCCGTTGCCGAACGCTATGGACGTGATCGTGCGTGGCGCGATTATGGAGAAGGATAGGCAGACTGCCACCGATAAACGCATCGCTATTTTCTATGCTGAAGCTGGTGGTGTATCTGCGCAGGAAACGATCTATAATCCTGATCCACAGATGGAGCAGCTCAATCTCATTACCTTGACTCTGGCCAATGTCCCGGCTGGAACCGATAAGGTGACAGTTGAGTTGCGGTCACCAAAGACCCCACCTGGTCAATCACAGTTTAATGGCTTTGGCGACTCGGTCTTCTTGCTCGGTGCAACGGCTTCACATCCTTGTGTTTTGCCAGAAGTGACGCCAGTTCCTACATCCACGGCAACGGTTACTCCGACGGATACGCCGGGTGAGCCGCTGGTGTGTGTTGCCAACCCTCTTGGTGTGGCCAATGACTTCAACGTGTTTGTGCTGGGTGATCTGACCCACCGCAATACCGATATTGAAGGTCGTGTGGCTGCGTGGGGCAATGTGATACTGCAAAATCATGGAATTGGCAACAAGTTGACCAATTCCAATGGTACCCGCGATGACTTAATTGTCGGTGGTAATCTGACCTATACCAACGGTCAGGTCTATAACGGTAATGCCGTCTATGGTGGCACCGCCAGTCTGAGCAGCGTGAACTTCCTGAACGGTACACACCGCCAGGGTACCCCGCTGAATTTTATGGCGGCCGCCGAATATCTCCACAATGTGTCACTGTACTGGTCCGAACTGCCAGTTAATGGCACAACCAGTTTACAATATGGCAAACTTACGTTGACCGGGAACAATCCTGATCTTAACGTTTTTGCTGTCAATGGCTCTGACCTCGCTACCGCGAACGGCCTGGAAATTAACGCACCGGCCGGTTCAACCGTGCTGGTCAACATCAATGGTAGCACGGGTCAAATGAAAAACTTTGAAACCTGGCTCAACGGCGTGAACAAGCAGTATGTGCTGTACAACTTCTACGCCGCCACCAACCTGCTGGTGGAAGGTATCGGAGTAAAAGGGACGATCCTCGCTCCTAAAGCGAATGTCACTTTTAACAATGGACAGATTGACGGTTCGTTGATCGGGGCGACTCTGGCCGAGACAGGTGAGACGCATCACTATCTCTTTAACGGTTGTCTGCCCGTGCCAGACTATATCCCTCATGAAGATCCGACGCCAACGGTTCCACCAACGCCAACGATCAACCATCCGGTGCCTCAGTGCCCGGCGGGTTACGAACAGGTCAAGTTTGAAGATCCGGCGGGAACGATGACCAGTGGCCCGATCACGCTTCAGGTTACATCAACCAGCAAGAATGAGCCGCGCACGATAAGCTGGAGCGCCAGTGGTGCGACAGTTGATATTGTGTATGTCAAGGGTGGCCCGACCTATAATACGTATGAGTATGCATCTGCCACCAGCGGTGCCGATCTAAGCGCGCCAGGTGGTAAGGGCATCAGTCACGCCACCTTCTGTTATAAACCAGTTCCGAACACACCGACAGCGACAAATACGCCAACGAACACACCGGTGCCGCCGACAAACACGGCGACGGCAACCAGTACATTGGTACCACCAATGATCGACGTTCGTCCGATTGTCGAGTGTGTAGCCGAAAATGGTGATGGTACCTACACGGCCCACTTTGGCTATGAAAACCGTGGCGATGTTGCCGCTGAAATTCCCATCGGGCCAAACAACCGTGTGTTCGGTGGTGGGGTCAGCGGTGATGATCAGGGTCAGCCGACCTATTTTGACTTCCCGAATGTGCTGCCCGGTCGTCCTGGACGTTCACCCTTCTGGCCGGATACGGCTTTTGCGGTGACGTTTAACGGTAGCCAGATTACCTGGGCTTTGAATGGACGCCAGGCGAATGCTTCGGCTGGTACGCAGCGTTGTTCAAACCATGTCTACATCGTCAAGGAATGGACATATGCCAACGGCAACACGTCGAGCCTGCCACCAGGCAATCTGCCCGCAGGCTACAAGATAGAGGCCCAGAGCAGCCTCGGAACGGCTGTCTGTGCCTATCAGGGTACCACCCTGGTGTGTAACTATAACAACCAGCCGGGGTTTGCACTCGATAATGATGGGCTGTGGGTGCCAGTTGGTACGACCTATACTGTGACGGAGACCAATCTGCCGGTCGGGTGGCAACCCGAAGCCGGTCTGGGGACATTCGACTCTGTTGCCCCTGTCGATGGTGCGGACTCCTATTGTCTACCCGGTCGCGATATTGGCTCGCAATATGGGCCGCTACCCAAATACTGCACGCATACGGTGGTCAATGTAGAGTTACCGCCGACACCGACGGCTACTGATACACCAGTACCACCGACGGCGACCAGGACTGCTGTACCGTATGTTGAGCCAGAATTTGCGGAGTGCCCGGCAGGAATGCAGCAAATTGGTACGTTTGCCGGGATGTTGCGTCGCGATCGTGAACCAAGATCGCGTATTCATGAGCTGAATATCCCATTTGATGCCAATCTGCTGGTGGTGGGTTACGTCAAAGAAGGCCACCCTGAAGATGGCTGTCCTGGCAGTCCACGCTGCCAACAGGGACAGATGCACGAAGAGTTTAAGGTGTTGATTAACGGCACTGAGATCGGGCGTTACCTCGATCAGGGTAATGTTGATGCCTGGTTTGAGGTTGGCCCGTGGTACATGCCCACCGTTGTGCCATCTGGTAGCAGCGAGATGCTGGTGGCGCATCTGCTGCAAGGCAATACGCCGGAGTCGGTTGATTACAAGTTGAGTGTGTGTGTCGAGCCGATTCCTACACCAACAGCCACAAACACGCCGGTGCCGCCAACGGCGACCAATACGGCCACGAACACGCCGGTGCCGCCAACGGCGACCAACACGGCCACGAACACGCCGGTGCCGCCAACGGCGACCAACACGGCCACAAACACGCCGGTGCCGCCAACGGCAACGAACACGGCCACAAACACGCCGGTGCCGCCAACGGCGACCAATACGGCAACGAACACGCCGGTGCCGCCAACGGCGACCAATACGGCCACAAACACGCCGGTGCCGCCAACGGCCACCAACACGGCAACGAACACGCCGGTGCCGCCAACGGCGACCAACACGGCCACGAACACGCCGGTGCCGCCAACGGCGACCAATACGGCCACGAACACGCCGGTGCCG
>CALANA010000164.1 GCA_937925925.1 uncultured Chloroflexales bacterium
GCTTTGCCGCCACAACGGGCCGAAAAAGAACCTCCGGGCGGGGTCGTGCCCCGCCCAACCACCCCACCTGAACGGTTACCCCTGGCTTGCACCAGGGTATCGCTCCGTCCCGACTCAAGGTGGGACGCTGGTTTACAATTAAGATAAGCTTGCTATAATGTAACAGAAGGTACGCGGTAGGTCATCTGCCGAAGGCGAAAAAGACAGGAACGATGAGCGATCGCGTAACTCGTGTCATGGAACAGGAGGTACGCAGTGCGCATTCCTATCGTGATCCAACCCGGTCTCCTGATGATGTGTGGGTGATAGCACGGTTGCTTCGTGTAGCAAGTATGCACATTGGTGGTCATATACGTGGCTCTCTTCGTGGATGGTTGACCCGCTGTATCACGTCATTTATCCCTCACCGCGTAACTTCCGTACTCTCAGCATATGAAGGTACCGGTTTACCTTCCAGGGAACGCGCACCTGGGAGCGCGGGCGTCCCGCCCGCTGTCGTGCATGCACTGGCCTGGGCGCGCCGGCGTCCGCCCGCCGTTGTGCAGGAGCAAAGGGAACGGGTACGACAGCGCTTCCCCCCAAATCTGAGCAGGTACATATGAAGGCTTATTTGCGTAAAATATTGAAGGACTCTACAATATCAAGGTATCATATCGTAGTATCCTAAGAGGAACCTGATGCCAGCTATGCCTCCCTCGCGTTCACCGCGTTCCCATCTCACTGCCCGTGAGCGCGTTGCACTACGCCGCACCAGTATAGCACCGACACGACCCGTACGACAGAGTGGTTGTGGCTTTTTCGTCGTTGGTCTCTTGCTGATCGTACTGGTGCTGGGCCTATCGCTAGCCATAGCGCTGCACTATGCGGCGCAATCGCTCGAAGTTATCCAACAGGCTGACCCGCGCCGCCTGATAGCACTCGATCCACTCACAACCAATCCAACCGTTGAATCACCTTATGCACCTACGTTGCGTGAGCCGTTTAATGTGTTGCTCATCGGGGTTGACAAGCGTGACGATCCTGATGATGGAGTCCGTAGCGACACACTGATCGTCGTTCATGTGCATCCAGGCGAAGAGTGGGCCAGTATGCTATCGGT
The DNA here is from genome assembly GCA_937925925.1 of uncultured Chloroflexales bacterium. GTDB lineage: Bacteria > Chloroflexota > Chloroflexia > Chloroflexales > Chloroflexaceae > CAKZQX01. Next base: position 1,100 of record CALANA010000164.1, read on the forward strand.
GCCCCGCGATACCGTCGTACAGATACCGCGTGTAGGCCAGCAAAAGATCAATACCGCCTACATGTATGGTTACAACAATGCGGCTCAGTTGTATGGGAGTGGTACTGATCCCTCTGCTGGTGGTGGGGCACTGGCAGCCGAGACGATCGAAGGCTTTTTGGGTTTGAAAATCGACTATATTGCCCAGGTTGATTTTCAAGGGTTTGAACGCATCGTTGACACACTGGGTGGACTTACCATCGATGTTCCCCGCCCTCTGTTGGATGCTGAGTATCCAACGGAAGATCTGGGCTATGAGCGCTTGTATATCCCGGCGGGTTTGCAAGTGCTTGATGGGCATACGGCCTTGCGCTATGCCCGATCACGGCATAGCGACAGCGACTTTGGTCGCAGCCGACGGCAGCAACAGGTATTGCATGCAATGTTACGTGATGTTCGTCGGCGCGGATTGTTAGATCAGGCATCGCTCTTTCCCAGACTGGCAAAAGACCTGGAAGATAGTGTTACTACAACCTTGCCAATTAGCGATCCAGGCATTATTCATGATCTGGTCAATCTGGCGCGGGTACTCACACCCGAACGCATTCTGCACCTGAGTATTAACCCCGATGATGTGCAGGTACTGGCCGAAGTTGGGTCGGATATTTACTGGAATCAGGCCGATGTTGCGTTGCAAGTATCGCGTTTGTTGGCCGGGCCCGAAGCAGAACTGGCCTGGGTACAGGTGCAAAATGGGGCGGGTATTCCTGGCCTGGCAACACGGGTGACAGATACACTGACATCACAGGGATTTATGATGAATACCGCCGCTGATGCGCAGGAAAATTATGACCACACGGTGATTATTGATTATGCGGGTTATCCCAAAACGCGCCAGCGTCTGGCTGAATTGCTGGACATTCCATCGCGCTACATTTATTTACCACCTGCCGATAATGCGCCACCAGCACCCTACAACACCGATATTCTGGTTATTCTGGGACGAGACTATCAGGAACGCTGGGCCAACGAGCAAGTGCGCTAAGCCCTGTCCACTATAGTGCATGCAAAAACGTGAGCAACGCCGCATTGAAGGCATCCGGTTGTTCCAGATTAGACAGATGCCCCGCGCCGGGTAGCTCAACCATCTGGCTCCCCACAACCGCTGCGTGCATCTCGTGCAAGACTGCGGGCGTGGTGAGGGTATCCTCGCTACCACCAATAAACAGCGTCGGAACGTTGATCTGTGCCAGCAGGTCAGTCGAGTCTGGTCGTAGCGCCATGCCGCGCAAAGCAGCGGCAATGCCTTGCGGCTGATTCCGTTCAATGATCCCGCGCACATGCGCGTGCAGTTCGGGCGTGGCGTGAGGCGCAAGCAGCGCGGGCAGCATTTTGTCGGCAATGGCACCTGCGCCCTGACTTTCAGCCAGTTGCGCATTGGTTTCACGTCCAACACGAGCATCGGATGTATCTGCGTTGGCACGGGTATCGGCCAGGAACAGTGCCCGTACACGGGCGGGATAGTGGCGCATAAAGGCAAAGGCAATATATCCCCCCATCGAGAGACCACCCAGAATCACCTGTTCAATGCCAAGGTTGTCCAGCAATCCAGCCAGATCTGCCGCGAACAGATCCATAGAGTATGGGCCAGGTGGGACATCACTGAGACCAAAGCCGCGTAAATCAGGGGCAATGACGCGAAAATGCGGGGCGAGTGCGACTATTTGCGGTTGCCACATGGCGCTACTGAGTGGAAAAGCATGAATAAGCAGAATAGCTGATCCCTGTCCCTGATCTACATAATGCAGCGTAATATCATGCACTTGCGTAAGCATTTTTACCTCCTGATGCGGCAGCGTAGCGGCTGCACTTCATATCCGAACTCTTTCTTCAACATGCATGAGCCATTGATAAATCATAGGAGTTACGTGGTCGCTTGAAGCTTATGCCCTTTTCGCCTGCGGCAGCGTGGAAAAAATGTTTTTTTCACCCCACATTTTCGCTTACGACAAGGTTTCAGAAGCGCCGCGTCCGTCTTACCGTGTACCGCGGGCTTTTCTGGTTTTTAAAAATGAAATCAGGTACGTAGACACGCTTGCCGTCGGGGTAAACCCCTCGGCTCGTGGTTGCGAAGCCCACCTGCTTGGGCTTTACCCAATGGAATTCGTAATGTTCATGAGCCCGCCAGCCGCCGGGAAGGCGGCACGACACTCCGCCCAAACGGGAAAGCATCCTGAAACCTTGTCTACGACGAAAATTTGGGGTGAAAAACAGAAAAAGTACCGCATCACCGCGTAACTCGTGTAAATGACGACAAACGAATGACATACACAGTAACGTGCCGCTTAGTGCGCCAGCACCGCCGCCAGCGCTACGATAAAGCATGTATTCTGCTCGGTGGTTCCAAACGAAACACGAATACATCCAGGTATACCCCATCCCGTTAGCGGCGTGACTGTAAACCCACGTTGATACAGTGCTTCGGTTACGGCCAGATCATCACCGACATCAACGGCCACAAAATTCGTTTCACCAGGAATAGGATGTAGCCCCAGCGCGGTCAGTTCGCGTTCAAAGAACCGACGGCTATCATTCGCGTGGGCACGGCTACGCGCAACGTGATCAACATCACTGAGGGCAGCAATGCCGGCTATTTGCGCCAGTGCATTCACATTGAATGTCGGTCGTACACGATCCAGGTAACTGGTCAGCGTTGGATGCGCATACGCATAGCCGAGACGCAATCCGGCCAGGCCATAGATTTTGGCAAAAGTCCGCAACAACATAAGATTCGAGCGTCCAGCGCGCAGTTCGGGTAGCAGATCAGGATAATCGGGCCGCGTGGCAAATTCAATATACGCTTCATCGACCACCACGAGTACAGATTGCGGTATCTGCCCCAGAAACTCGTGCATCTCGTCTGCACCATTGGTTGTACCCGTGGGATTGTTTGGGTTACAAACGAAAACGAGGCGGGTACGCGGGGTTATGGCTGCTAGCATTGCCACCAGATCATGGGTATAGTTACGTAGTGGCACACGCACGGGCCGACCACCCATCATGAGCGTGCGCAGCAGGTAACTGATAAAGGTTCCCTCGGCCATCACCACTTCATCACCCTCCTGCAAGAAGGCCAGGCACAGCAGCGATACCAGTTCATCAGAACCATTGCTACACAGCACCATCTCAGGCGGTAAGTCAACTCTGCTCGCCAGAGCCGTGCGTAACGCGCTGGCCGAACTATCGGGATAGCGATGAATCTGTTCCAGTCCGGCTTGCAAGGCAGTCAATGCGGCAGGTGATGGGCCACAGGCATTTTCGTTGGACGAGAGTTTCACGATGTCTGTACCATACTGCGCAATCAGCTTTGCTGGTTTATAGGCGGGCAATTGGGTTATGTAGTCCTTGAAATGCATGAATAGAAGACTCCGCTATAATGAACCTGTCATTCTTTGATGGGCAATGTAAAGTAGAACGTACTTCCTTTGTTTTCAACACTTTCGACCCAGATCGTTCCGCCATGCATCAGTACAAACTGGCGACTAAGATACAGGCCTAATCCTAACCCCTCTGTCCGTCGCCCACCAGCACGATAGTAGCGTTGAAAGAGGTGTGCCTGCTGGTCAGCCGATATACCGCTGCCGGCATCACTGACGGAGATGAGCGCCTCTCGCACAACGGAGTTCGCAGCCGCATCGACCAGGGGGTCAGCTTCACCCGCCTGTTTTTCCACCAGTACCTCGCGCGTCAGGAGCCGAATCGTAATCTGGGTCTCGGCGGGACTATATTTGACAGCATTGCTGACGAGATTGGTTAATACCTGACGAATACGCAACGAGTCACATTGCACCCACAACTCTTGAGCATCAGGATGTAAAACGAGTTCATGGTTGGGAGCGGCTGGCCGCTGCTGGTCAAGCACCTGCGCTACCAGAGGCACAAGATTCACCCGTTGAATTTGCAATCCAAGCTGCCCGGCATCCAGGCGCGACACATCAAGCAGGTTATCAACCATACGTAGCATATGCGTCACCTGCTGCGAGAGGATAGTCAGCCCGCGTACATCACGTGCGTCAGCATCGTTGCGCTGCTGTTCGCGCCGTAGCAGCAAATCAGCATAGCTACGTACAGCAGCCAGGGGACTGCGCAGTTCGTGGGCAGCAATCGCCAGGAATTCATCTTTGGCGCGTTCCAACTTCTGGCTGGCGGTAATATCACGAAAAATGACGACGGCCCCTTCGATGTCACCACTATCGGCACGGGCAGGTGCGCCACTAAAACTCATAACCGTATCCGCACCACTGGCACCACATAGTAAAACCCGATAGTCATAAAAAATCTCACCCGAAAGCGCACGGGCCATTGGTAGTTGTTCGACCGGCAATGGCTGGCCCTCGGTATCGCGAATGCCATAAAAATCGGTCATCTCACTGAGCGGTTGTTGGAAAGGTACTGATTCAAGGCTCAACAACGCCATAGCCGCCTCATTTGCCAATACTAACTGGCCCTGGCGATCACAGAGCACAACGCCCTCGGCGATACTATTGATCACCGTGTTCAGTTTGCGTCGTTCTACCTGACTATCCTCATACAACCGCACATTCGCAATTGCAAAGCCTACTTGGTTACCGAGCGGCATGAGTGTGGTCATATCGACCCAATCTGGCAGATTGCTCTCGCCATACAGACCGAGTACCCCGACCACCGTGCCACCTGCCAGCAGAGGCAGATAGGCACAACTGGCAAGACCAGCCTCCAGTAGCTTCTGTTCTCCCCGTTCTTCGAGCAAAGGACGTAAAGTCGGCTGACCATAGCGTACTACTTCTTCACAACCTGCTCCCGCAACGGGAAAACTCTGGATGCTCAGAACATACTCAGCGGGAAGCCCATGGTAGGCTCCCAGGGTAAGCCGTGCCTGCGCTGGATCGAGCAGCATCAACGCACCAGATGAAACCGGGACAAGGCCTAGCACGACATCCAGCACACTCCGCATCAGATCGCTGAGATCCGTCGCCGTGCTAATGGCCGTGACTACGGCATCGAAGGCATCGAGCCGCCGGCGATGACTCTGGGTCTGAGTATATAACTGCGTTTTCTTAATCGTAGCCGCAACTAGATTCCCAAACGTTTGCAATATCGACAGATTATCTCTGCCGAGTGGTTGCCACAGCGAACCGTCAGAGGCTGGCCCCAGGTTCATTAATTCCAGTACCCCGATAGCCTCGTTGCCCACACGCAATGGAATACATACACTGGTCAGTGTCGCCGGAAGTTCATCGCTTATTTGCTGAAAAAGTTCCCGATTATGCGGGTTAAGACGCTCGATGATCGCCCGATAATGCATCCGGGTTTCAATGCAGACTATTTCATTTCCCTGGAGTGACTGACCAGGCGCACCCTCGCCCGATCCCAGTTGACAGTGTTGGAGATCAGCATAGGTGGTTGAGACGAGCGGCAATCCATAACTGGCAGCGACCCGTAATCCACCCGATCGCCGCTCATAGAGCCAGAGGATGCTGCCTTGCACCGAGGGTAGAGCGACTACAACCTGTGTCACCACGCGCATCAAGAGTTCGTCCAGATCCATAACGGAGACCAGATAGGCCGAAATGTTGAGCAACTGCGTCAACTGCAAAGTTGGATCTACGGTTACTGCCTGCGGCTGATCTTCTGCCGTAGTATCAGGATACACATCTAACGCGGATTGTATGGCAGATGTCTCGTAGCCACTCATACACAACCTGGGGATAATAGAGATCGTCTATAGAATTATAGCATATCGTGTGGGCACTCTGAAAGTGCACGTGTCACCGTTACGATCAAGCGGACAGTAAAGTGAACGTTCGTCTAGAATAGAGCATGCTATATCCGTTGTGCAGTCCTGGAGTCCCGGCTTTAGAGGGAACCCCGCTCCGTATAGCCTGAAACCAGGAATCCGGTTTACCATTGCAATAATAACGAGAATAGAGCGACTGCGTACAGGGCGTACAAGAGGTGAACATACACTATGCTGTACTATAGCACTTCGATCCCAATAGTCAATCGAAGCAGGTGGATAACGACCGAGGCCATGGTTTTTGCAATGTACCATAGCAATTTTATCCGATTATCAACTAGAATTAAGGCTCTTTTTGGATCTAAATCCAAAAGAAAGTCTGGACTCCAGTTGATCACATCTCATTGACAGGATGGACGTGCCGACTTGAAACTGGTATCTAGCAATCCTACATGCGTTGTGAAGACCGGAGTCCCGGCTTGAGCCTGGGAGCGCCCCGTCCAGCATCAAGCCTGGATTACCGTTCACAATTGGAATAGGATTGCTATCTTTCTCGAGTGACTGTATACCACGTGTTCACAAGATGCCATTAGCTCTGGCTCTGTTTCATTCCACCCACTCTATGCTCACACATATCTTCATAGACAGACTGGCAATGAATGCCAGCGAGCAATAGTTGCAGCAAATCCTCCAACTGATAGAGTTGCTCAGTACTAAAATGTCTCAACACATGGGTCATATCTGCGTGACGTGCCTGTTCCACACGTGCCAGGCGCGCTTCACCGGCGGGTGTGAGTGCTACCTGCACCACCCGCCGATCATCCGTGTCACGGATACGCCCTACCAGGCCATCTTCAATTAATCGGTCAACAATACCTGTTAAGGTACCAGCCGACTGTTGCGTCATCTCAGCCAGTTCGCGCATACGACAGGTTCGCGCATCACGAATAGCAAATAGGGTAATCATCTGAGGGATAGTGAGGGCAATATCAGGGCAACTGAGGGTATGAAAGGATCGTTTATGCCCTTCCCATGTAATTTGACGAATAATATCATCAATTGATGCGATGTGGGCAGCACGTTCGACCATCGTCATCATAGCCCGTCCCTCCGCAGCTCTTCGATATAATCGAGGCTTTAATAATTTGCAGGTAAGAATGTTTCCTGGTCTACTTCATCGTAGCGTATCCGCACCCGGTTGTCAATATGGGAGAAACGTTGTTGTGCAATGTTTCTCCTTAAACGTACCTGTTCACCCTCAAGGGAACATCCCCGCCTGAGAATGCGGATAGCGTGCCCGCACGCTGATGGCGAGCGGGACGCCCGCGTTCCCAGGCGCACTATGAGCGCTGACGACCGAGCGTACCCCCAGATATGAACAACTTACCCTTAAACTCATTATTGACAAAAGTGGCATCTCATAGTAAGCTCTGCGCTCGCTAGAAGAATGGAAAAATAGTCGTTGTGCTTCAGGCAGGTTGTTCCCTATGACCTGGCGAAGGACAACCTGATAGATACTTGCCTATGATACATCCCGCACGGGAACAAAGACCGGCATGGTGGCTAACGGTGAACAGGCAAACGATGAAACGCGGCGCTGTCGCCCGCACGTTGCTCCACGAAATAGCGCCGCGACCAATCAACCCATCACGCCTGGCACGGTTGCAACAATGGTACAACACCACTGTCGCCACAATCGGTTGGCGTGTCTATATCTTCTTCCACAACAGCCAGATTCAGCAACAAATTGTGGCGCTATGGCGATGGCAGCATCATATCCAGGATCGTTTTGTTCTGCACGGACTCATTCTGCTAGTAACGATGCTAGTCACGTTGCACACCGCATTTCCGTTCTGGTCATGGCTGACGTTACCATTAGCTACGCTGACAGCAGAGCTACCAACTGCTGAGACGACAGATACCGGCAGTTTAACTGACGACACGGTAACCGTTGCACCGCCTTTTGCAACGCCAGATACAAGCAACGCAGCGATTGATCTGACACAACCCGCTATCCAGATCCCGCAACCTGTCCACATCCCGGCTTTTCAAGCGACACATCAACTCGCTCCTGGTGAGACACTGGGTACACTGGCGGATCACTATGGTGTTTCGATCGAGTCGTTGATCTGGGCCAATGATCTGCAGAATGGTGATGTACTGGCAATTGATCAAGAATTACGAATACCCAGTCTATCTGGAATACCGTATGTCATCCAGCCTGGTGACACTCTGGAACTGATTGCCAGCCGCGCTGGTGTTGTTGCCGAAGCGATCTGGTTATTTGAGTCAAATGGGCTACAACACGTTGATTTTGATCAACTACCATCAGGACATGAAATATTTATTCCGGGTGGAACACAACCGCTACCAGAAGCCTTACTGACATTACGGGGTGGTCTGGAAGGATTGGCGGCCAGTCAAGCACAACCGGCAGGACTGGTGAGGGAGCCACAGACCAACCTGCGCGCGGGGCCAGATCTGGTATACGAGCGTGTCGCCCGTCTCGATGCAGAACGTCGGGTACAATTACTCGCACGTCACGCCCAGTGGCTAAAAGTCGATGCGGCGGGAACAACCGGATGGGTACGGGTTGATCTGCTAGAGATACCCGACGGATTGCTAGAAACACTACCGGAGACGAACGATTTCCCGCCACCACCACCGATATGGGTCTGGCCCACGCACGGGCGGATCACATCTGGCTTTGGGCCACGCTGGGGCGGCTTTCATAATGGACTGGACATTGCCAACCGGGCCTGGACACCGATCGTGGCCGCCCGGGCCGGGCAGGTGGTTGAGGCTGGCTGGTGCAGCGGCTATGGGTATTGTGTGCGTATCAATCATGCGGGTGGATTGCAAACCGTGTATGGGCATTTGATTGATCAACCGGTAGTCCGGGCGGGACAGGCAGTGGCCGTCGGGCAGTTGATCGGTCATATGGGCAGCACCTATGATGCCCGTGGTGGCGGGTATTCCACCGGAGTCCATCTGCATTTTGAGGTGCGCGTGAATGGCCGGGCGGTTGATCCGTTGCGCTTCTTGCCGTAATTGTAAAGTATCTACGAACTTTGTCTCATAAATAGGACGTACGCAGTCGCTCGGCATACCACCTGTCAATGACAGGATGTAGGAGGTGGTATGGTCAACTCACCTTTTCGCCTTCGGCAACGTGGAAGATTGCTACCAGTCCTGATGTATCTCGGTGTAACACTCCTACATCGCACTGGATCATACTAACTCCTCAGACCAGTTCATAAGGCTAGTCCACAATGACGGCCATCGCTCCAGAGTTGTGTCATGCTGAGCGCAGCGAAGCATCTAAGCGCAGCAAAGCATCTTGGCGCAGCGCAGAAGCTTGCTTTCTGATGGGATACGATCCTTCGCTGCGCTCAGGATGCCCTTTGCTGTACTCAGATGCCCTGCGCTCCGGCTCCGCCTCCGCGCAGGATGACCGACAACGAGGGCGGGAGATAGGCCTGCTTGTACTAGCGTACTACCTTAACCATTATAATTATGAGAAAAATCTCAGCTACGCTTCAGCTAGATAGCTGCTGTTTTAGCTCATTCCCAGGCTCTATTTCTGGTTCAGCAGGCGCGACATGACCCATTAGAATGGTCAATCTGTCGTGTAAAGGGTATTGACAATCAACCTGATATGTATTACTATGCCTTAAGCCTGTAGCAGTAAAAAAAGGGTTATTCTGCTATCGCGTGTCTCAGCTATCTATCATCCTATCATCTGCGGCGGCAACATTCAGTGCTAATAATAAGCTGATATGTTGTTTGATGTCCGGGTGTTTCGTTTCGTGATATGTGTTCACTGGCCCAGTCACGTCAAAGAGCCAGAATCGTGCCCTGGCGCATGTGATTATCGGTGTCGTTTCCCGACCTGACTGCGGGATTTAGTAGTAAATGGAGTGCTCCATGCTTGAGCAACAACGTGGAACCTTGCTGTCACCTGTCCGTAATGACCTTGACTTTTTGCAACAGCGTGCAAGTCATCAACACCACCGCTTTCGACAATCCCACCAGTTATTTACCCGTGTATATCATTCGGTTACTGCCATCACTGGCACTGCTTTACGTGGTATCACCCAACTTCCATCACGTTATGTTTTGCATATTGTTGTTGCGCTCGTTGTCCCACTAGCGCTCCTGTTCAGTCATATCCTGGTGACACGCCCGACTTTCGAGCCAGCGATGCCATCCACGCCCCTTGACGATACGCTTACTGGTATTGGCCCGGTCAGCATCCCTGAGCAACACGATGCCAGTGGGATGCGTATTGGCGACCCACCTTTACTCGATATAGACGCCTTGCCCATGCCCCTTTCTCTGACGTCGCGCAGTGAAGCACTGGCACCGATTATGGTTCCCGCCACGATTTCTGGCGAGGTTGTGAAGTTACGCGATGGACCAGGCCTCGAATATGATGACGTGGCTACCATAAGTGATGGTGCGGCTGTCCAGGTGATTGGGCGCTATGGCGATTGGTTTCGGGTACGCGAAAACGCGGGGGCGACGGTGTATTGGGTAGCTGGCGAGTTGCTCTCGCTGCCCGAAGCGGCGATCTACACTCTGTTTGAAGTACCACAGAGCGAGATTCCACCACCGCCACCACCCAGAGTAGGAACGGTGCGCGAGCATAACCTCAACTTGCGCGATGGTCCCGGCACCAACTATGTCTCGATGGTCAAACTTGAAGCCGGCCAGGAGTTCTCTCTGGTTGAACAGTATCAGGGATGGATGCATATCGCCAACAATGACTTCAATGGCTGGGTTAGCACCGAGTTTCTTGAAATTGGTGATGGCATTATGCACCGTGTCCCCACCGCTGAAACAATCCCTGATCCGAACCCACCGCTGGTTGGTTTTGTCAACCAGAACCAGGTCAATGCACGCAAAGGGCCAGGTACTGCCTACGAAAAGGTCAGCACCCTAAACGCGGAAGGCAAAGTTGATCTGCTAGCTCGCCACAAAGATTGGTATCGTGTCCAACTGGCTGATGGTACCCGCGCATGGGTCTATCGCGAACTGTTGAACGTAACCCCGATGGCGCATCGTCGGGTACCAATTACCAACGACATTCCGGCCCTCCCGGCTCCACCACCGCCAACCGTTCATGGTGCCAGCAGCCAGCATAGTGGCAGCAGTGTTGGCCGTGGTGGCGGCAATAGCACGGCCTTCTCACCAGCACCACCTGTCCGTGCTAGCGGTGACGTTGCCGGGTTTGCCGCACAGTTTGTCGGCTATCGCTATACCTACGGTGGTTCTAGTCCTGGAAGCGGGTTTGATTGCAGCGGTCTGGTTGCATATGTTTATCGACAGTATGGCATTCATTTGCCCCATAATGCCGCTGCGCAGTATAGCACGGCCTATGGCGCTATGATCGGCGGAATGCAAAACCTGGCACCAGGCGATCTGATGTTCTTTGCTAATACCGGCGGCGGTCGCGGTATTACCCACGTGTCGATCTACCTGGGTGGTGGGCGCATGGTGCATGCGATGATGCCTGGCCTTGGTGTCCAGGTGTCGGGCATCTGGGAGAATTATTGGACCAGCCACTACGTCGGTGCCATTCGGCCCTATCGCTAGTGGTACAACCACTGTGATTTGATGCGTGGAAAGAAAGAGCCTTTTGTGGCTTGTTTACTCTAAATTCAACCCGGTAGATGAACCCGATCAGACCACCAGGCTATAAGTAAGAGCATGGGTTACGAAGCTGCCTAAAAAGCTAAGATCTCCTGGGGAAGCACCGTGGTGAAAGCTGGTGAAGTGGTAACAACGCACAAGCGTCGCTACCAGTCCACCAGCTTTCTGTGGGTGAACCGGAGGTGGGACGAGACCTATACCGACACGGAGCCTTGGTTCCCATCTTGACCCGGAGTGTTGATCTCAACCCACGAGTATGCCCCATACCCAAAAATCGACATCTACAAGACTTTCTATCGGGTGTTTTGTTGTTTCCTTTCCCAAAATAGTGTACAATCTGCCAGGTACTATCGCACTATGTCAGAAGCTGTCTGAACAGGGATAGTATGAGGGGCAAAGCTCCTCACTTTCCTCCCTTCCCGCCACTGCGCGTCGGGCAGAAGTGGGCAGTCTCTGAGAAGATCCAAGCAGAGGAGTGTTCCTATGAAAGGTCTGGTTTTAAGCGGTGGCAAAGGTACACGCCTGCGTCCCATCACCTACACCAGTGCCAAACAACTTGTGCCCGTCGCCAACAAGCCAGTCCTGTTCCGTGTTATTGAGGCCATCCGCGATGCAGGTATCGAAGAGATTGGGATTGTAATCGGTGATACCGGCGAGGAGATCCGCGCTGCTGTTGGCAATGGGCGGCGCTGGGGCGTGCGGACGGTTTTTATCGAACAGCCCGAACCTTTGGGACTGGCCCACGCGGTGAAGATTAGCCGCGATTTTCTGGGTGATGACCGTTTTGTGATGTTCCTGGGTGATAACTGCATTCAGGGCGGCATTAGCCCGCTGATCCAGCAATTCAGTCACAGTGACTATAATGCCCAGATTGTCCTCAAGCAAGTGAACGATCCGCGCCAGTTCGGGGTGGCAGAACTAGACGATGATCGGCGTATTGTACGCCTGGTGGAAAAGCCTCGCGAACCACGGAGCAATCTGGCACTGGTTGGTATTTATATGTTCGATGCGCATGTGTGGGAAGCGGTTGAGTCTATTCGCCCCTCAGCACGCGGCGAACTGGAGATAACCGATGCCATCTCCTGGCTGGTAAATAATCACTACCGCGTCTTCCCCTATATTCACGAAGGCTGGTGGATTGATACTGGTAAAAAAGATGACATGCTGGAAGCGAATCGACTGGTACTGGAAGAGCTAGAGCCAGCCATTCATGGCTATGTCAGCCGTGACTCGCAGCTAATCGGGCGAGTGATCATCGAGTCAGGTGCCGAGGTGATTAACAGCACCATCCGCGGCCCGGCGATTATTGGCGAACATTCGCGCATTCTCAACTCCTATATTGGCCCGTTTACGTCGATCTATCATCATTGCCTGGTGGAAGAGAGCGAAGTGGAACACAGCATTGTCCTCGAACACAGTAGCATTCGTGACCTGCCACACCGCCTGGAAGATAGCTTGATCGGGCGTAATGTTGAGATTATCCGTAGTCCCCTACGGCCAAAGGCATATCGCATGATGCTGGGCGATAATAGTTCGGTCGGTGTGCTATAGGATGTACCTGACATGTAGCTTGAAACGTGCGCCACGCCATCTTGTAACACAAATTGGGGTTAAAAACAGCAACTGTATCGCTCTGCCCCATTCGGCTCCGCTCAGGGGAAATGTCAACACGTATCAGCGGGCCACTATGGGAAAATAGAGTCGCCACACTTCTGGCAGCACAATCAACCGCACCGCCACATCCTGTGTCCCACCATTACTATTGATATGCAGGACGCCCTCATGCACACCCGTGGCCAATCCAGCCGGGTTCGCCTGTAGCGTCAACCCACTCTGCCAACCCTGTCCCGTCGCAGGCACAGGTTGCAGCCAGGCGACATTGCTGCTTGCGATCCAGCTAATCTCTCCCGCTCCTGTGTTGCTAATCGCCAGCGTGGACATACGTGGCGCATCATCGGCAGCCGCCAGCAATGTCAACACCTGGGGTTGCACCGCCAGCACTGGCGGTAGTCCCTGTCGCAAGTAGACCGGTTCCTCACTAACCGTAAAGCAGGCCATCCCGGACTCGGCGGTGAAGGCGAGGTGCTGCCCTTCCCGTGTGACCAGTGCCGCGTTGTGGCCCGCTTCAAGCGCCAGACTGACCTCCTCGGCAGGGCCATTGCGCCATAAAACATCAACCAGTACCCTGTCTATACGCCGGAACCGGAAGTGATAGCGATCCACCGGATGGTGTTGTTGTTGGGGATCATAATGGAAGGTGTGCAGCGCTCCTGGCCCTAGATATGTGGCATGCGCCAGTTGTCGGGTCAGGTTGGTATAGGCATAATAGGCCTGTTTGGGGCGATAGTTCTCATGTCTGGGATACAGAATGCTGGCCGCTTGCCAGAAATCGCGGCGACTGCCATCGAATTTATCTTCAAGCTGAAAATAACTCATATGTTGCACACCCGCCGCGAGCGCAATCACATGCGCACGCACGAGATAGTTCGCTTGCTCGGTCTCGGTCTTACCAATCGTCGTTGTCGCCAGGTGTGGATAAGCGGGTGCCACCAGACGATAATCCGGTGCCACCGGTGGGATGTCTGATTGTGGCTCCTGGGCCACACTGCTCGGATGAGGGCGGCAATACGACTCAGCCGGATTGCAGGTTGACCAGCCAACTTCACTGATCCAGATTAGGCGCAATCCCCCACCATACAATCGGGTGCGAGACGCCAGCCAGTCGCGGCTGGTTGCGATCCGGCCCCACAGGGTTACCTGCGATAAAATGCCCGGTTGATCTGGAGCAACATCAGGCAGATAGGGGTGAATTGCCAGGGCGTCAAAGGCATGCCACGCACCAGGAACAGCCACCAGCGCCGCATCTAAAAAGCGCAACCCATCGCTATGCCCAATCGTGTCGGCCCAATGTCCATCTAGCACATACAAGCCGCCAGTCAGCACAATCGCGGTCGGGTCAGCCGCCTTGACCGCAGCATAGCCCGCCTGAAGCAATGCGCCATACTCGGCTGGTGTGCCCGGCCAGGTTTCCCAGGCATTGGGTTCGTTCCAAATTTGCCAGACGGCCACGCGGGGCGAACCAGGTGCATCGCGATAGCCATCGCCGTTATAGCGCTCGACCATGGCATACACATAGTCGGCAAAATCCTGGACATCGGCCGGTGGGCACCAGTAGTCTTCGGCATAGACGCCAGCCGCCGCATAGCGCTGGATGCGTTCTTCACAATCCGCAACACGCGCCCAGGCAGGAGTCGTCAGCAGCATGCCCACAATACCATAACCCGCCTCAGCCAGTTGCCGTAGGCGGCGGTCAAAATAGCGCCAGTCCCAGCGATTTTTACCGCGCCGCTCCAGATTGCCCCAGCTTAACTCTTCGCGCGCCCACTCGACCCCGGCTGCCCGCCCCAACGCGATCAGGGTGGCAATACCATCATCACCATCGTTGTTGATGCGCTCCAGCCCGGTGAAGTAGGTGTTCATCCCAAAAAAGCTAATCTGATCAGGCTGCACGGGTTGTCGTGAGGCGGAAAATGACGCAGGAACAGACGCAGACGGTAGGGTCAGTACGGTAATCAACACCAGTAGTGTTGTCCAGAATCGGAGTCCAGGCTTCAGCCTGGAACCGACTCTGGTAGACAGATGCCGCATTGCGCCTATCTTCCGATCTCTATCTCTACGAGCCATATCTCTTGTATCATTCCCACCGCGCTCGTATGACCGGAGGTACGCGGTGGTATCGGTTGCTTGCCTTTGCGCCTTCGGCAGCGTGGAAGAAATGCTTTTTTACTCCAAACTTTCGCCTCTTCCGAAGGTACAAATGATACCGTTTCGACGTGACCATTCCGCATGGTCGTGCCATTCGTCCTCCCACGCGCCAGCGTCTCGGCGGGAGGGTGGGGCCTGCGGCCCCCGCCCATGTGTGGATTTCGGTGTAGAGGCGTTGCATGCAACGCCTCTACGTCCCGCGACAGATCGTTCCAGGGGAAGTCTTATGGTCGTATGCGCAAGCGTACGACGAACCAAAGGATGCGGAATGGCTACGTCAAATTGGTATGACATCGCATTCGAGCGACTACGTACCTCCTGTCATATGACGGAGCTTGCACAATGCTTCAATACCTGTTCAACCGGCCAGGTGTTGGCAACCTGAGCGGCGCTGGCCCATGCGCGGCGGGCAGTCAGGATACCATAGCGCAACTGGTTGAGTTCATCCGGATGGTGTGCGTCGCTATTTACCACCAGGGTCACGCCCAGTTCCAGCGCACGCCGGGCATGCAAGGCATCGAGGTCAAGCCGCTCCGGGTTGCTGTTAATCTCCAGCAATGTGCCGTTGGCAGCGGCAGCTTGAAACACAACCTCTAGATCCAGATCGGCCCCCTCACGCCGCTCCAGGATACGACCGGTCGGATGGGCGATAATATCGACATGCGGATTGGCAATCGCTTGCAACAGGCGAGCGGTAATCTGATCACGGGGTTGGCGCAGACTAACGTGCAGTGAAGCCACGACCAGATCCAGATCGGCCAATGCCGCATCGGGCAAGGCCAGGCTGCCATCGGGAGTAATATCAACCTCAACGCCATGCAAGATGCGGAAAGCTTCGCCACGAGCGGCATACTCGGCGTTAAGCGCCGCAATCTCTGCCGCCTGGTCGCGCAGGCGGGCAGCATCAACGCCACCGGTCACTCCCAGATAGGCGCTGTGGTCGGTGATGGTAATGTATTCACGGCCAAGCGCATGAGCAGTCGCGGCCATCTGCGCAATGCTGGCACGACCATCGCTCCAGGTACTGTGCATATGCAGGTCGCCACGCAGATCAGCCAGCGTTATGAGGTTCGGCAAGGTGCCAGACCGAGCCGCCGCGAACTCGCCCCGATCCTCACGAAGTTCGGGCGGTATCCAGGGCAGACCCAGCGTGGCATAGACCTGCGTTTCGTCAGCACAGGTCATGAGGGTGCCATCAGCCTGGCGGAAGCCATGTTCGCTAAAGCTCAACCCACGCTCCAACGCCAGTTCGCGCAAACGGATGTTGTGTGCCTGGCTGCCGGTAAAATGCTGCAAGGCACTACCCCACTGCGGCGGTGGCACCACCAGCAGATCAGCCTGCAGTCCACTGTGCAATACAACCGAGGCCTTCATCACGCCAGACATCAGTACCTCGGCCACCTGCGGCAGCGCGATAAAGGCCTGTACCACTGCGGCGGTATCGTCCTGTGCCGCCAGCAAATCGAGGTCACCCACCGTTGGGCATGCACGGCGCAGGCTACCCACGGCCGTGACCCGCAGGTCAACAAAGACTTCTCGGAGCGCAGCGATCAGCGTTTCGGCGGTAGACATGGCATGCGGCATTAACACCCGCTGTTCGCGTTGAGAAAGCATCTCTAGCCCCTGCCGAATACGCTGCTCGGTTTTGGCCCCAAAGCCCTTCACCTCGCGCAGCCGACCAGCATCGACCATCGCCCGCAGATCGTCCAGACTGGCAATACCCAGTTCGTCATAGAGCCGCTTTGCGGTACGCGGGCCAATCTCTGGCACGCGCAACAGATCCAGCACTCCCGCTGGTATCTGACTCTTCAGCCGTTCATAGAGCGGTAAGGTGCCGGTATCCAGCAAAACGCCGATTTTTTCGGCAATCGTCTTGCCAATGCCGGGAATATCCTCCAGCGCATGGCGGGCCTGGTAGTCGGCAAGGGGCAACGGCAGATCGCCAATCGCATCACTAGCACGACGATACGCGAGAATACGGAAACGATCCTCACCCAGAATCTCCATGCTGTCGGCGATAGCCTGAAAGATGTGGGCAACATCTCGGTTCGAAAGAGACATAGATATACGCTCAGGTTTCTTGTGTGGCCGGGTTTTGTGCGTCGTTGGGCGGTGGCGCATACACCTGGCGCACTTCGTCAACAGTACTGGCCGTTCTCAAGGTGCTATAGATCGCCTCAACCACCTGCGGATCGGTGAGCGCTCGAATTTCCGGGAGCAATTCCAGTCCCGCCGCACCAAATTTTAATTCTAATACCAATTCAATACCAATCAACAACCCTTTTGTCAACCCCTGTTCCAGCCCCTTTTCCAGTCCCTTTTTTATCCCAATCCGCTCCACACTACTGATATAGGGCATTTGTTGTGCCTCCTCATACGCCTGGAATGCTTGCCAGAACTGTTCCTCTCGTTCGTCGGGCAGTTCGAGCGTTGAAGCGTCGAAGCATTCAAGCGCTTCAACGCTTCAACGCTTCAACGCTCCACGGTATCAGTCTATCCTGCATCCACTACATCGACAGGCAATTCGCCTTCATCTGGGCCGGCTGCATTGACCGGTGATACTGGCTCCTCCAGCGATGCTTCGTCCACAGGTGCTGGCTCATCTATGGGCGGAGGTTCGGCGGTGGGTGCGGGTCGTGGTAACGGTTCGATCCCGGTCGTGTCCATGCCGGGTTCTTCCGGCCATGGCGCTTCATTCCCGGCACGATCACGGGCACGTACCCGAAAGGCAAAATGCCGACCTTCGTCGGGGCCAAACCAGGCACTGGTTTCTGTGACCTGAATGCGCCAGTCACGCCAGCCACCTCGAGGAAGTTGCTGTACCTGCACATCATACGACGCGATGCCGCTGATGTCATCTTCGCCATCCCACTCCACCAGAAAGCCATTGCGCTGGCGCGTGATGTTGGTGATTCGGGCCTCAGGCGGCGTGTTGTCGGCGCGTGCGATCCAGGCTATCGCATCAAAGCGTACTGCTTGCTGGCGGTCACCGGTAACATTCGATAGCGCAACCTGGCTGCCCGTGGCGTCAAAGCTATAGGTACCCAGCGAAACCCACGTTCCAGCACTGGTCGCCTGGTTGACCTGTACCTCGGCCACTCCATCGCGGTGGGTCACACGATAGCGTGCCGAAGCCGTCGGTTGTGGGCTACCACAAGACGGGATATAGGCTTTGACTTCATAAAAACCCGCTGTCAACTGCGGTAGCCAGGTGGCGCGATGTTCACCCTCTGCTGCACTGGTGATGGAAGCCACCCAGCGATGACGACCATTCAGGCCACAACGTGCCTCTTCCCAATCCGCACCGCTAGCGGTATAGCCCGCAGCATCATTATCCACCGTAATCGCACCGGCTTCAACCTGCGGATTGTCGAGTGGTTCTGCGTCCGGTACCTGCGCCGGTGCGTCCGGCGACGGATCAGGTTGCGCTGGTATTTGTGGCGGTGGCGCTGCCGGAGTGACACCACCCGGCCCCGGGTCTTCTCCCAACCAGAGAAACGTGACCTGCACCCAGTCATTGCGTGTCATCCCCAGGTCATCCCAGAACGTACCGTCGGCAATATCAATCCCATTCGGGTTATTAATGCGCCGTCCAAACTGATCCCGGCCACCGTTATAGCCGTTCAGGTACGCCGCCTGTGCCATCGGTACTCCGACCGGCAGATCGCGGTAGTTATCCCGATCGGGCGACCAGTAGTTATCATTGGTGTTCCAGGGGCCAACATCCCACACCGGGGCAACCACACTACGCCCGTTGTAGGTCAGTCGCACCTGATATTCATTGCCACGATAGGATGACAGATTACGCCATGAAGGGAGCGCCACAAAGCGATCACGCGGTTGAATAATATGCCCGTTGGCAGTCTGGTAGCCCACCAGTCCCTGTCGAGTCGCAAAAATGGTATAAGTCGGTGCCAGAGATAGGCTTTCACGTGGCGCAGGTGCCGCCCGCACCTGCGCCGTGGCAAGTATAATTATCAGCAAGATGAGCGGAACACTACGATATTTCCAGGTTCGCAATAGTTTGCTGCTCCTTCTTACTCATGACCGCTGTTTGCGGTCTGTGACAGCAGACGGTCGTTCACTCAACCGTAAGATTGTTCAGATCAGGCAGAGCGACAACCCACACTGGCCCGACATTAAACAGAACCTCTGCATCATCGGTATCATAAAAGCGTAGTGGCCACGCTGCTGCCGGTTTCCGCCAATGCCCAGATTGTTCGCGTCCATCAAGAAAAAAACGGGCGCGCCCCTCGCCAATAACCCGCTGTTCGATACGCCCCTTGTCGTCGCCCGGAACAGGTGCTTCATAGACTTCCATCAGTACCAGGTTTTTAAACCAGAGTTGCTCGTTCGTCAACCCATCGACATGCGGTTTATTGCGGCGCAGACGGAAATAGCCGTTTGTTTCTGCATCATATGTCCAACCCGCCGGATCATCGGCATAAATAAAATAGTAGTCAAGGCGTTGGCTGGATGGACGCTCGTTGAGGGGGAGATCCGGCTTAAAGAGAAATCCCTGTGCGCTCAAGTCAGGAACCGCCACATCTTGCTCGGCCAAAAAGCGCTGCAACTCGGCGCTAGTGGTATACAGATTGTGGGGTGGATCACGTTCGCTATTGCGGTAAAAATAGGATTCCCCGTCGCGTCGTAGCGCATCCATATTCACAATCTCAGTGGCACTCTCGGCCAGCACCAGGCTATCCGGTGAGCCACCGGCATGCACAAAGACGGCACTCAGACCCATCGCCCACTGCACAAAGTAGAGCCGGGCGCTACGCACTGCGCCAATTTCATCCAGATCAGGCGAGATACCAGGCACAAAAATCCCCATATAGCGCGTGAGACCATATTCTGCCAGGGCCTCGAACACCATCACGGCCCCATCCATCCCGGTTTGGGGATAGGCGGCGGGATGGTTGTCAAACATAATTGCCAGTGGACGCTGCTCAATTGTGCCACGAGCAAACGCCAGGGCACCAGTAAGCGGAGTCGGCGTGGGAGTGGCGGTGGGCGGGATCACGGTGGCGGTCGGCGGGGCCGGTGTTGGTACTTCCAACGTTGGGGTAGACGGCGCTGGTGGCAAGGTTGGCATTGACGCTGCCTGATCAACGGCTGTGTCTCCGCAGGCACTGAACAGCACGATGATACCAAGCACTATGGCTAGACGCTGGAACAATGGCATTGCGCCTCCTTCCCCAGGCAAGATCACCCCAAAACGGCGCGTATTCTACCATACTTCTGGCGACTGTTGTGCAGACAATACCATTGCCGTACAATAGTCGCTGAGGATTGTAGCACACCATATGTTGCTGGTCTACCAGGCTGATGCACAACGAGGGCATGTTTCATCTTTTTGTAACCTGACGGCCAGCCTCAAATAGGTAAAGAGTGAGGGCATGTTTCATCTTTTTGTAACCTGACGGCCAGCCTCAAATAGGTAAAGAGTAAGGAGAAGGTTTTGACCATTCGTTTCTTACAAATCGCACTGGTACTGGTAATTTTAATCGGGCTGGGAGTCATCGCTATCGTAATCTGGGCGCGTACCGCACCTCGGCCAACCAACCTGGGTGTAACTAATGGGAAACTGGCACCCTGTCCCGCTACACCAAACTGTGTCACCACCCAGGCAGGTCAACCCGATCAGCGTATGCAAGCACTATCCTATACATCTGCGCCAGAGGCTGCGCAGGAACGCTTGCTCCAGGTCGTGCAGTCTTTACCACGCACGCAGGTGATCGAAAACCGACCAGGCTATCTGGCCGTTGAGTTTCGCTCGGCCTTTTTTGGCTTTATTGACGATGTGGAGTTTCTGTTCGACACAGAGAATAACCAGATCCACTTTCGTTCAGCTTCACGCCTGGGATACTCTGATATGGGCGTTAATCGCAGGCGGATGGAGCAAATAAGCCGTGCGTTTAGCACTAACGCCGGATAAAAAGCCCACGTCGCACGGCAATCTCCAATATCCACAGCACCAGCGCCGCGCCAAGCAACCAGGGCCACAGTTGGCGCGGCGTCGGTAGACCATTCGTTGTTTCAGTGGTGAGTGATATACCAGCACTGCTACTGTTTAGCACCTGACCACCCGTATGTTGCGCAATCGCTTCTAGCAACGGTATGCCCTGCAAAAGGCCGCCTGTTGCATCCGTGGGCATATACTCAGCCGGTACCGGTTGGACATGGCCGATCTGCGCCTCATGGCGGATGCCATCACGCTCCAACGCAACCTCAACGGCATAGGCACCGTCTCTGGGCAAGAGGAGATCGCGGGCATAGCGGCCAGGGGCAATCTGCGGCAGGCTTATCTCGCTTTGCGCACCATCAGGCAACGTCACCCGCGCATTGACTGTCGCCAGATCAATCGGCACGTTCCCCGCCTGTACCGCCTCTACCACCAGTTGCGTGTTATTGCCTTGCGATATCACCCGTACCTGAAGCGGGCCGCTACTGTCTGGTTCAGGCAATGTATAGCGTACTACCTGCGACCAGAAGCGGCTGTAATCAGGCCAGTTCAGCCACGGATCTGCCCACGGTTCCGCAATAGACGGCGTCCATGCCACGGCACGCCCCAGCCCGTATTGCCAGGCCGACAAGACCGGATCTTCTATCGGGGAGCGCAACACTACATCAGCGGCCTCTTTGGGCGTTGTTGCCACATAGCCACTCAGATCAGGCAGATTGGCCGGTGCAAAGCCCCGTAGGAGTGGATGCGCGGTGGCAATATCGGCTCGAAAGCGCTCCTCAACCGTCGGGTCAGCGTTGGCAATTTCACTCTCGCGCAACGTCAAGCGCGGAATATCATCGGGATGCGAGGCATAATAATAACGTCCACCACCCCACTGCGCCAGAATATCGAGCAATTCCAGATCTGCATCCTGCCCGATTGCCACCGTCGAGAGCGTCATCTGCATTGAGCGTGCTGCGTCAATCAACTGGCGGTAGGCCTGACGATCACTGGTAAACGAGCGACCATCAGTCAACAACACGGTATGCCGCGTCGTGGTTGGCTGGCGGGCCAATTCGCCCATACCTATATTGAGTGCGCCAAAGATATCGGTTCCACCGCCAATCGCCAGAGTCGCAATCGCATCCTGGATTTCTTTGAGCGACAATCCCTGCCCAATAGGTTGGAAAGGAACCACCCAGTCCTGGCGCGTATCAAAGGCCAGAATACCAATCCGGTCATTCTGGCGCAAGGCCTCGGTCGAGAGAATGGCCGCCTCCTTTGCCATATCAAACTTGGTGACCCCATAGGCCGCCGTCATACTGGCCGAGCGATCAATAATCAACAGCAGCGAGATCTCTGGGCGTTGCGGTCGGGGCGGCGGATCCATCAAAACGGGCAACACCTGCTCCAACGGCGTGTCCTTATATGCCCCCAGACCAAACGAGTTGCGGCCACCCGTCACCACCAGACCCCGGCCTTCACTGCGCACAAACTCGCGTACGCTGGTCATCTGATCCAGAGAAAGCACACTGACCGGTACATCCACCAGCACCATACCTGCATATGGCTCCAGTTCTGAAAGGCGCGAAGGCAGTTGCGTAGCTGGCATTGTCTGCACGTCAATGCCTTCGCGCTGCAACGCGGCATTCAACTCCTGCCCATTCCCTGAACGTCCTTCAACGAGCAGAACCCGTGGTGCTGGCGTAACGGTAATCGCCGCCGCAGCCTGATTGTTGCGCTCAAACGTATCTGGCTCACCGACAATCTCGGCCCGAACCTGCATCACGCCTGCACTGGTAGCCTGAATAGTAAAGGGGAACGTATTCATGCCCGCCTCAAGCAACACCGGTTGCTCGTCCAGCAACCGCTCACCCTCCCAGAAACGCAGCGTAGCAGATGCGGTACTACTGCTCCCGGTGCCGGGTGTATACCCGACAAGGATCTCCACTTCGTTGCTTTGATTCTCATACATTGAACGTGGGGCATGCAACCGCGCAATATACAGATCGGGTTGTTGATACGGCTCAATTGACCACACATCAATCGGGATGCCAGCAACTGCCGCCTGTTCCGCTTCGCGTAGTGCGTCGCCCGTCGTCTGCATCCCATCTGAGAGCAGGACAATCCGCCCACCAGTTGCTGCCAGCATATCCTGCGCCCTGCGCAACGCTTCGGCTATGTCTGTTCCTGCCGGATTCAGCGCCGACGAGTCAGATTGCTGGCTATCTTCATCGGGCGCAACCACGTTTGCCCCAAACCAGAGGATCGACGTGCGCTGCGCACCCGGCTGATCTTCGCTTGTGTCCTGGTTCACCAGGTATGCCAGGCGTCGTGCTTCCGATTGCAGTGCCACCTTGCCATCAGCGGTCAGACTGTCAGATTGATCAACCAGAATCACGACCATGCTCTCCGTAGGTGACTCACGACCCGATAGCGGGTTGGCTAGCGCCAGTATCAGGAACGCCACCGTGCCTAGCCGTAGCAGCAGAGAGCCGACCGGCAGCCGTCGCCCGCGCCAGAACCAGAGGATCACAATGACTGGCAGCAAAAAGAGCAGGAAGAGTAAATCAGGGTTACGAAATATCATACGATTTTCAGCGGTGGGCAACAGACATCAGTCGATGGTCTCAGTAAAACCTCGTGCTGTGTAGCATACCCGGTGATCACTTCTTTCTATAAACACATTATCCCCATTTGACTTCGGCCTTCCGCACACTGTGGTCAGTCTTACGCTTGCTCATACGACAACGCGACTTCCCCTGGAACGCGATGTCGCGGGGCAAGAGCCTCCTCCGAAATTCCCACATGGGCGCGGGCCTGCGGCCCGTGCCCCCCACCGTACCCCAGTCTCGTTGAAGAACGAATAGCAAGAACATGCGGAATGTTCAAGTCGAAACCGTATTAACGATGGATATAGATCCATTCTATCACCATAACGGTCAATGCCGCCAGAGCCAGCCAGGGCCAGAGTGGTTGCGCTACCGGTTGAGGAGTATCAGCGCTGAAGTCAAGCGATGGGCTGGTGCTGGCTGTGGTCAGATCGGGGGATACAGGCCGTGGGCGCAGATCCGACTCGGCTGGCGACCCCGCATTCACCGCAATACGCTGCTCATACAACACGCTGTCGCCAGCACGTTCTGCAATTGTATATACCCCGGTCTGCGTAAGATCTTCGATATTGATCGATTTTGCGGGGACGGTCA
This sequence comes from uncultured Chloroflexales bacterium, assembly GCA_937925925.1. GTDB lineage: Bacteria > Chloroflexota > Chloroflexia > Chloroflexales > Chloroflexaceae > CAKZQX01. Next base: position 25,428 of record CALANA010000164.1, read on the forward strand.
GATCAATCTGGCGCGTCTGCCCGGTGGGGTCAGTGATTATCAGTATGTCTGCATGCGCTCCGGGTTGAAATGCGAGTAGCTCACCCGCCAGCATAGAAACTGGAAGCGGTGCTGGTGTTAAATCGCGTACTGTACGTGCTACCAGCAACGGAAAAGCGAGGCGCTCACTCAGGTTGCTACGGGTCAGGTCGAACGTCCAGATACTGACCTGGCTCCGATCAACCTGTCCGCGCACGATCAACGGCACATCATCGGCCAGCACCTGCACAGCGGCCCAGTCAGGCGGCTGAACTACACGGGCGGTAGCAAACGTGACACTATCCAGGCTGAGACCATCAAAAAGGCTGTTCGCAGCACTATCAGGTGGGACAACCACCCGTGCCGGAGCGCTCACCGGGCGGGTTGCATCTACCGTGAGGAGCGCGTTCGCTTCTTCGGGTGGATGCACAAGTAACACCCCGCCGGGCGGCAATTGATCGGGCAGCATGCCTTCAAAAATCGTCAGATCGGCCCTGGCTGGAGCAAGAGCAGTCGCGTACTCAGCCGGATCGACCACGGCGACGCTGACACCACGGATTGCCGTCAATGCCCGCTCTAGCGGCCCTGGCTGTGCAGAAACCACCACCACCTGCACCGGTCGCGTCTGCCCCAGAATGAGACTGGCCCGATCATCGGCGGGCAACGCATCCTGCCCTTCCAGTTCAGCCCGCAATACCCGTATACCAGCCGGTACTTCCCAGGTCAAATCAGCTTCACCATCGGCAGGCAGATTAACATAGCGTGTGTCCAACAGTTGCTCATCACCAAACAACAAGACACGCATTTCAACGGGGTTCGTACTATAGTTGGCAACTCGCGCATAGACCGGGGTTATAGAACGATTGGTAGGACGTGCCCCAAAAGCAACAATCGCCCGATTATCACGGTCACTCCCAACGGTCAGCCACTCAATATCAGTGCCAGGACGCACAATCTGGCGGGTCGAGGCGGTGGCTGCTGATGCACTGATCGCTGGGGACGCATTATCACTGAGGACAACAATTCGTCCACCATCGTGGGCATCGAGTGCCGCCTGTGCCAGCGTTAGCGCTCCTGGTATATCACTCCCCACCCCTTCACTCGCCAGTGTATCCAGGGCTTGCAGTAAGCCTGTGCGCTGGTGGTAGTTGCCCGTTGCTATCACCCGTGCGCGTGGCCCGGCGCTCATCAACGTGAGGCTCTCACCAGGAGCGAGACCGTTGATCAACGAGCGGGCTTGTTCCCGCGCCTGATCCAGACGGGTACGCCCTTCCTGGGTAAACAATCCAGGCCCTTCACGGGTATCCATACTGGTTGAACTATCAATAATAAGTGCCAGGTGGTTGCCACGCCTGGGCCGCCCACCAAACCACTGGGGCTGACTCAGCGCCACTGCCAGCAGCGCCGCAGCCAGCAGGTGCAAGAGTAACAACAAGGTCAGGGGTAGCCGTAAACGGCGCTGGTTGTCCGTTTTGTTGGGTACCTCCTGCCACAACAACAACGAGGGGACGACCACCCGTCGCCGCCGTTCGCGTATCAGATGGAGCCACACAATAATGGGGAGCGCGATCAGCGCCAGCAGCCCTAGTGGAACAAGAAAGACCAAACTTGTTGCTCCTTCATCATAACGTGACGAAGTCCTGGCGTTGCACCTTCAACCGGTTCGACACTTCGCTCCGACTACAGCCAGGACTCCGGTGCGCAACGCCCGTAGGATTGACAGGTAACGACAGCACCATTTCTATGATAGCTGATCCTGTCAAATTGTGGAGGACATAAGGCGGAGAAAGAGCCGATTCTCATCAAAGACACATTTTAGTACTCAAACCCCAACCCACGCTCGCGCATGCTCACGTAACGGCCATGACCAATCACCAGATGATCCAGCACATCAATGTCCAGCAGTTGCCCGGCATCGACAATCTGGCGTGTCATCAGCACATCTTCAGGCGACGGCGTAGGATCGCCGCTCGGATGGTTATGCACAATAATCAGCGCCGCGCTGTTGAGCTTAATTGCCTCTTTGAAAACCTCGCCAACGCGTACCAGCGAGGCATTCAGGCTACCAATATAGATCGTCTGGATCTTCTGGACACGATTTTTGGTATCAACACAGATTACGCGCAAGTGTTCCTGATCGAGGTGACTCATTTCCACCTGCATCAATTTCGCTACATCTGACGGCGATTTGATCTGAAAGCGCTCTTCATAGCTCATTAACGCCAGACGGCGGCCAATTTCGAGGGCCGATTTGAGCTGGGCCGTTTTGGCCTCACCCATACCGTGCCAGTTCTGCAAATCTTGAAAGCTGGTGCGCTGCAATCCACGCCAACCATTATACTCGCGCAGCAACTGTTGTGAGAGTTGCACCACATTTGATCCAGACACTCCGACTCGCAGCAAAATAGCCAGCAACTCGGCATCAGACAGGGCTTCCGGGCCATAATCGCGCAACCGCTCACGGGGTTTTTCGTGATCAGGCATATCACTGATACGCAGGTTGTATTCGGCCATATTCAGGCTCCTTCTGGTGTACGTAGCGAATATAACAGTCTGGCACGCTACGTCCCTATTATACCGCTACAAGTACTACCGTTGATCGTCGCTAGCAGTTACGCTTCGGATTATGCGCATTTTTGACATGGCGATCAACACCTGCTCCAACTCGATGCAGTGGCGTTGCCAGGAATAGTGAGCAACCACGCGGGCACGGGCACGGACACCCATGGCCCGCGCTGCCGGCTGGTCTTCCAACACGCGCATTATGGCCTGGGCCAGATCCACAATGTCACCTTCCCGAAACAGGGTACCCTCCACTCCTTCACGGATAATAGTGTTAAGCGGTGGGAGATCAGTCGTCACCACTGGGAGACCCGCCGCCATATACTCGTAGATTTTGAGTGGCGACCAGAAAAAGCCAGCGGCCTGTAACGCAGGATGCGCCCTGGTTACAAATGGTGCGACGCCCACTGTAGCCTGATGTAGTTCAGCCGGTACCTGTTCGTAGTCTATCGCACCCGTAAAACGGAAGCGTCCCGGCCATGCGGCGGCATAACGTTCGGCGGCTGGCCGTTCGGGGCCATCGCCAACCAGCGTAAACCGATAATCGTAGCCACGTTCGAGCAGTAAGACCGCCGCCTGCACAAAATCTACCACGCCATGCCAGGCACGGAAGCTGCCCAGAAAAAGCGCCGTCGGCGGCTGATCATGCGCAGATGTCCCCTCCTGGTCAGGCGGAGTGAAGCGGGCCACATCTGCCCCCCAGGGCAACTCGACGATCTTTGTACGCGGTATTTCAGCCGGTACGGTTGTGTGCAGCGGTGTTACAATCCGCGTGGCCCAGCGACACTGCGTCAGTGCCCAGCGCCGCAACGGCCCCCCTAGCCGATCATCCAGCCGGCGCTTAAAAACGGCTGGCGGATCGATGATCAGCGCGTTAACCTCCAGCAAACAGGGAATACCCAGCCGCCGAGCTGCCCACACCCCTGCTCCAGCGAAATTGTAATAGCGCTCGATGATCACGTCGGGACGTATGGCCTGCGCCAGACGCAGGATTGGCCATGCGCCCAGGAGCGCCAGACCTTTTGGCACGTCCTGGTGGTGCAAATAAAAGCCATCACCTGGCGACGAGACCGGTCGGCTAAAAGGGGCCAGACCCTGCCATCCTGGCCGCCCCGTTGCCACCAGGTGTACGCTGTGACCGCGCTGCGCCAGTCCACGCGCCACTTCGCGGGTATGCGTCGATCCACCCAGCGTGCCCGGCACCGGAATGCCACTGGCAATATAGAGGATGTTCATACGTCAGGTTTCCTGTGGACAACACTGATTACCAGTGCATAAGTATAACCGCATCCCTGACGTCTACCCGTGCCCCGGCGGGACGCGCTCCCCCGCTCCCAGCGCTCCAACGCTTGAACGCTCCCCCGCTTGAACGCTCCAACGCTTGAACGCTCCAACGCTTGAACGCTCCAACGCTCCAACGCTCCCAGCGCTCCAACGCTCCAACGCTCCCAGCGCTCCCAGCGCTCCAACGCTCCCCCGCTTGAACGCTCCAACGCTCCCAGCGCTCCCAGCGCTCCCAGCGCTCCCAGCGCTCCAACGCTCCCAGCGCTCCAACGCTCCCAGCGCTCCAACGCTCCAACGCTCCAAC
>CALANA010000165.1 GCA_937925925.1 uncultured Chloroflexales bacterium
GAGCGTTGCATGCAACGCTCCTCCGCCCCGCGACAGCTCTTTCCAGGGGCAGTCTCGTTGTCTCGTATGCGCAAGCGGAAGACTGACCACAGTGTGCGGAAGGTCGACGTCGCATGGGTATGAAACGCAGGGGGCGACAACCTGGCTCATACACGCTATAATGACTGTGAATGGAATATCTACCCTGGGTTGAGGAAATGTATGACACCTATCTGGCCTGGCAAGCCCTACCCTCTCGGCGCAACGTGGGATGGGCAGGGCGTGAATTTCGCGCTGTATTCGCAGCATGCCACGGGCGTCGAGTTGTGCCTGTTTGAAACAACCGCTGCGCCCCACGAATACGTCCGCATTGCCCTCCCGGAGCAAACTGACCACGTCTGGCATGGCTATCTGCCCGGTGCCCAACCGGGACAACTCTATGGCTATCGCGTCCATGGCCCCTATGCGCCGCGCCTCGGTCAGCACTTCAACGCGCACAAGCTGCTGATCGATCCCTACGCCCGGGCGCTCAGCGGCCCGGTGCGCTGGCATAACGCTCTGTTTGGCTACCAGACTGACCAGATCGCCAGAGGCATGATTGCCGATATGCACGATAGTGCGCCCTATATGCCACGCTGTGTGGTGATCGATCCTACCTTTGATTGGGGCGATGATCGCCCACCCGCCACACCGTTGCATCAGTCGTTGATCTACGAACTGCACGTCAAGGGGTTTACCCGCCTGCACCCCGACGTTCCGGAGGCGTTACGTGGTACGTATGCTGGATTGGCGTCGCCCGCGATCATTGCCTATTTGCAGTCGCTGGGCGTAACCGCCGTCGAGTTATTGCCCATTCATCAGCATGCCGACGAACATTTCCTCGACAAGCGTGAACTGACCAACTACTGGGGCTATAACACGCTAGCCTTCTTTGCGCCTGCCGGACGCTACAGCAGTAGCGGAACCTGTGGCCAGCAGGTACCGGAGTTCAAGGCCATGGTCAAGGCCCTGCACGCAGCGGGCATTGAAGTATTGCTTGATGTGGTGTACAACCACACCACCGAAGGCAACCATCTCGGCCCAACACTGTCGCTGCGTGGAATTGACAACAGCGTCTACTACTGGCTGGTTGCCGATGATCCCTCCTACTACATGGACTACACCGGCACCGGCAACAGCCTCAATGTGCGCCATCCGCGGGTACTCCAGTTGATTATCGACAGCCTGCGCTACTGGGTACAGGAGATGCATGTCGATGGCTTCCGCTTTGACCTGGCGGTCACCCTGGGGCGTAACACCCATGGTTTTGACCAGCACGCCGCCTTTTTTGCGATCCTCCAGCAAGATCCGCTGCTCTCGCAGGTCAAGCTCATCGCCGAGCCGTGGGATATTGCCGAGGGTGGCTATCATGTGGGCAACTTTCCGGCGGGTTGGTCGGAGTGGAACGGGAAGTATCGTGACACACTGCGACGCTTCTGGAACGGGTTTGCCTGTGATATCCACGAGGTGGCATACCGCCTGAGTGGTTCGCCCGATCTGTATGCTGCTGCTGGACGCCGACCCTGGGCCAGCATCAACTTTGTGACCGCCCACGACGGCTTTCCGTTGCGCGATCTTGTCAGTTACGAACAGAAGCACAACGAGGCCAACGGTGAGCAGAATCGGGACGGTGACGATTATAGTCATAGCCACAACTACGGCGTCGAAGGCCCCACGGATGATCCAGAGATTAACGCCATACGCCAGCGGCAGCAGCGCAACTTCCTGGCAACCTTGCTGCTCTCGCAGGGCACACCCATGCTGCTGGCTGGCGATGAACTGAACCGTACGCAGCACGGTAACAACAATGCCTATTGCCAGGACAATGAAATAAGCTGGGTAAACTGGCAACTGGACGAGACTGCCCAGGCGTTGCTGGCCTTTGTGCGACGCCTGGTGCTGATTCGGCGACAACACCCGACGTTACGGCGTCCTCGTTTTTTTGGTACCAATGCTGCTGCCGACGATATGCCCGAACTGAGCTGGTGGTATGCTGATGGCCGTTCGCTGACGCTGGCAGAGGATGAGCCTGATCAGACTGGCAGTATCGGCATGTTGCTCAACGGTTCCTTGCTCCACGACTATACCACTACCGGACAGCGTGTAACTGATGACAAACTGCTGCTGCTGCTCAACGCCAGTTCCGAACCCGTATCCTTTGTGCTACCGGGCGCGACCAACGATCCAACCTGGGAAACGCTCCTCGATACCGCAGTCCTCGATACCCACGATCGATTGTTGCTGCGTCCTGGTGAAGCCTATCCACTACAGGGACGCTCGCTGGTGTTGTTGCGGCAGTGGCAACAAGAGGCTGGACGTTAGTATGGATATATACCAGTACCGTATCTGTTCAGATGGGGTGGTTTGGAAGGGCATTGCTCCTCCAGGCGTTTCAAAGGGGTTCGTGGGGATCGGCAGCTCCGCAACCTCGGCTGACGAACGTCCGTCCCAATGAACGGTTATCCATGACCGAAAGGAGTTATAATGCTGACACTCACGAACACCGTTTTGCTTGTGGTGGATGTGCAGGGCAAGCTGGCGCATATGATGGATGAGAAACAGCGCTTGTTCGATAATTTGCAAAAAATTATTGAGGGGGCACGTATTCTTGAAATACCGATCATTGTCACCGAGCAAAACCCGACTGGTCTGGGGCGCACTATTCCCGAAATTGCGCATCTGCTGACCGACGTACAGCCGATCAGTAAGATCAACTTTAGCTGCTGCGGGAATGTCGCGTTTATGCAGTCGCTGCAAGCGCTCAATCGTCAGCAGATCTTAATGACCGGGATCGAAACCCATATCTGCGTCTATCAGACGACGATGGGATTGCTTGACCTGGGCTATGAAGTGCAGGTGGTGGTCGATGCGGTGGCCTCACGCACAGCGGACAATAAAGCGATTGGCCTGGAGAAAATGAAGAGCGCTGGTGCAAGCGTGACCAGCACCGAAATGGCGCTGTACGAATTGTTGCAAGTGGCTGATGGCCCGCAATTCAAGCGCATCTTGAAAATTGTAAAATAACACGATGGGAACCACCCTTCTGGTTCCCAATATTCGCCTTGGGCGAACATTGGGAACGGGCGGGCTTTGTCCCGCGTAGCCCGCTCGTTCACGGGCCGGGCTTCCACCGCGTACGTCCTGTAAAATAACAGCAGCATGCGGAAGACTGGCTCTGGCACTTCAGCATATCGAAAATGCGGGAGCATAGGGCTCCCGCATTCCAGAACATACCCCAATACCTGCACACGATCTAGCTTACTTATCCAGTAGAGCAACAACGCCAGGCAGTTCGCGGCCCTCCAGCAACTCCAGCGAGGCACCACCACCGGTACTGATATGACTCATCTTGTCGCTCAGACCAGCCTGTTCAATCGCTGCTACCGAGTCACCGCCACCGATAATCGTGGTTGCACCCTGCGCGGTCGCTTCAGCCATCGCCTGGGCAATAGCCAGTGTCCCTTTTGCAAAGGGAGCCATCTCAAAGACACCCATCGGCCCGTTCCAGATTACCGTCTTTGCCTGCTTAATTACTTCGCTATAGGTGGCAACGGTATCAGGGCCAATATCCAGAATACGCCAACCGTCGGCCACCTGATCCACTGGTACCACCTTGTGCTGCGCATCGGCGCTAAACGCATCTGCGACGACCGCATCCGTCGGCAGGAGCAGGTCAACCCCGGCAGCACGGGCCTTCTCGATCAACCCGCCCGCAATCTCAATACTCTCAGACTCCACCAGCGAATCGCCCAGGCTCAATCCCTGAGCCACCAGAAACGTATTTGCCATTCCGCCGCCAATAAGCAGGGTGTTCACCTTGCGCAGCAGGTTTTCAATAACGCCGATCTTATCGCTAATCTTGGCTCCACCAATAATCGTCACAAATGGACGCTTTGGATTTTCGAGCGCGCCATACAATGCGTTCAATTCGGCTTCCATCAGAAAACCAGCTACAGCGGGCAAATAACGTGCTACCCCTTCGGTGCTGGCGTGGGCACGATGCGCCGAGCCAAAAGCGTCATTGACATAGACATCGCCCAGTTTCGCCAACTCTCGTGCCATCTCCTCGTCATTGGCTTCTTCACGTGGATCAAACCGCGTGTTTTCTAGCAACAAGACCTGGCCTGGTTTCAGGGCCTCGGCTGCGGCTTCAGCAGCCTGACCCGTTGTCACCTCGGTCTTCTTCACCTCCTGCGCTTCCGGCAAAAGCTCGAACAACCGCTCGGCCACTGGTCTGAGGCGCATCGACTCAACCACCTTCTTTTTTGGTCGGCCTAGATGTGACATCAGAACCACACTCGCCCCTTGATCCAGCAGGTAGCGAATGGTTGGCAGAGCGGCACGAATCCGGGTATCGTCCGTGATGACGCCATTTTGATCGAGCGGAACATTGAAATCAACACGTACGAGGGCCCGTTTGCCGGTCCAATCAACATCACGGATGGTCTGCTTATTCATACTCCAGCCTCCTTGTGTTCATAGGACAACACGGTCATTATGTTGAATAGGGCTTCACGGTCATTGTAGCATATCTCAGCCAGATACATGATGCGCTATACTATACGAAATGGCCGGCTCGCATATTTCTGCTGGATTTGCGGAGAAGCGGAAGGGTCACGTCGAAACACTATAATATGGCTACCACATTCCATCGGCTGCACGACAATCGGTCAAGAACTGGTTGACCCCGGTTGGAAAGAGCTGTCGAGGGGGGGTGTTTTACACGTGTATGTTTTTCTCATTACATCGCATTGGGATGCGGCAAAACGCCCCTACTATCATCATTGCTTTTTTTGCCGTCCTGATGCGGCAAAACGGACGTTTACGCAAAAAAACTTACACGTGAGAGGGGGGTGTGGGGCGCGGCGAAGCCGCGTCACATCAGAAAGGAACATGGGCGAGGGCCTGCGGCCCCCGCACCCCGCCGCGACGCAGGCGCGTGGGTGGATGCATGGCGAGTACATGCGGAAGGGTCACGTCGAAACGGTATAATTAATAAAGGCGCTCCGTGTATAATGATACGACAGGACTTATGCGGTTCCTTGAAGCTCACGTTCCTTCGACGACGCTCAGAGCTTGCCCTGAGCGCAGTCGAACGGGACAAGCTTTTTCGCCGGAGTTTACCCCTTCGACGACGCTCAGAGCTTGCCCTGAGCGTCGTCGAACGGGGCAGGCTCTGAGCGAAGCCGAAGGGGGCAGCGTGGAAGAAACAGGAACCATACCGCTCTGCCCCATTCGGCTCCGCTCAGGGTAAACTCCGGTGAAACCTATGGGGTGATAGACGACTGCGTAAGTCCTGACGATAAGGATATGGCAATGAACGGGCAAAAAATAGATGCCAATATGCAGCGCCTGGTAGAGGTGCTGAACGGATTTACGGGGATTGGCACCCTGGAGAGTTGTGGGGGGCATCCTGCTCCACGCGCGTATCAATGGCCGGAAGGCGAGTGGTATCTCCAGTTTGAAGTCGATCATAGCGAACATGGCTGGTTTGCACTGGAATTTATTACCTGGGTCGTCACCGACTATGTGCGTTCCGGGCATAATATCACCCTCTACCCGGTGGCACCGCCGCCCTATCTCAATACGCCGGGAGCCGTGTTAAGCTTCGTACTGGAAGGTCATGGTGGGGAAGATCCCAATGATCTGGCGGCCTGGATGGACAAAACTCGCCGCGAGTATTATATTCCCCCCGTGGATCGGGCGCGCTCAATGGCGATGAAGCACTCCTTCGAGTCCTTTCAGGAAACGCCAGCGACGCTGCGTGCGGCCGAGATTGAAGCCAGTAAGCGCGTTCGGCCATGGCAGATGCAGATTACAACCGGCGATTATGTGGTGATTCAGTCAGAGCAGACACCTGACACGCTGATCTATGGTGAGATAGTGGTCGACGAAGATCCGGATGCACCACCGTTGCCCCGGCATCGCCGCTGGGCACGCTGTTATTCGTGCGCCTGTCCTGATGGCGAGTATAAGTTCATCCATGTGAGTGAGATCCTGGGCGTCATCACGCCGATTACGTTCCAGCGTGCGCGTGAGCAGGGGTGGCCGCCTGAAAAAAATGGGCTACTCACCCTGGTTGCCGTTGATCCACGCTGGCAGGCTACCGCTGGTTAGTCTTAACCTGTCACACTTCGATTCGTGCATACAGGTAGTACGGAGGTTCAGGATGATTGGTACGAGAGCCAGAAGCGTAGCAGCGCTCTGCACCTGATCGGGTGAGCCGCTTCCACGCTTCTGGTCAGCACAGCTACGCTGAGCAGTCGTTCTCGTCTTTACGGGGCTGGATACGGATCAGGGTTGGCCTGTGGGTAGCGCCACTGGTAGTAGTGCTGCCCAACGTTGCCCATCTCGACTCGAAACGCTGGCGCATTGGCCGGGTTGTAGGTCAAGACACGCCGCTCAAATACCTGGAACAGCACTGGTTGCTCTTTTCCCCCCACCATCGTTTTCACCCAGAACGCGCCGGTCACGGGCAGGCCAAAGACGAAGAGGGGATCATAAACCTGCGCATTCACATAGCGCCCGTTCTCGTATACCAGGCCGCTCTGGTTCTGGAAGTCAATAAACACACGGGCGACACCATGTCCATTCTCACCCTGTACCAGCACCGTCGCCGGGTCGTTGACAAAGTCGTTGAAAGCCGTAACGCTGCGATCCGGATTCAGCAGACCGGTCGCCGGTCGGCCCAGGTCAGACGGATTGACGGCACCTGGACTTTGATACAGATGCACCAGATCCGCATAGGTTGGGAAATGCCCAGGATCACCAATCGCCGAAATCGTGGCCGGGCTGCGGAATTCAATCTGGCTATAGCCTACCTGCATACGCCCCGTCATCAACTCAATCGGCAACAGTCCGTTGGTGACATACCACTGGCTGTTGGGATCCATGGTTGGATCGGTGACTTCCATACGGCTCTTATCAAAATACTGGACGGCACGCTGCCCCTCCGGGCCTTCGACAAATGGTTCGCGCAGCGCCTCAGTAATCGGCTCTGGCCCCCAGGTCCACGAACGACCGCTCACCTGCTCTACCACCGCCCGATCCTGGCGCTGCCATACCCGCTCAAAAGCCGGGTTGCCGATCCGTGGTGCGGCCAGCACCGGGCCAATACACACCACTACCGCCGTTACCAATACAACGGCAAATCCGAAAATCCGTCGCATGTTCGTTCCTCCTTTGTATACAAATTCAAATAAAGATTCATCTATAGCAATACTCAATCAGGTGTGCAGAACCGGAGTCCAGGCTTTCGCCTGGATGGAGCTAGACCCAGGCGAAAGCCTGGACTCCGATGTATCATTGGGATAAGCTTGCTATACATGCAGATTGGTTCGGGTACTTCATTTCACACGATCGCTGTTGTGTTGATAGTATAGCAGCAACGCCGATACAAGACTATAATATAAAGCTGAATTCCAGCTTTATGCTGGCTGGTGTAATGATGAGAAGCTGAGAGCGTGCTGCAATCGGTGTTGCAAACGGGTAGTTGGGCTTGAAGCGACTGAGGAGTATGGTGTGCGTTCAGTCGGGCACACACGTGACCGGGTTCCAGAAGACAAAACACCGGAGGTATCTCAACCTCCGGTGCTATAGACAAAAACAAATCAGTTGATCCTACGCTACCAGTTCGGCGTCTTCCTCAACTTCTTCGTGTTCAAGCTGTGCAATACCGCTATAGACAACCGGTCGTTCTGCGGGTGCCACGGGGCGTTGTGCCGCACGGCGGGCCTTGAACTCCATAATCGCCAGCACTTCATCGACGGGCGATGACGTGGCAGCGGCGGCCTGGGCCAGGGTTAAGCGGCTTGTTGGATCGATACCATAGGATCGTAACACCTGACCGGCTTCAGGAATACGAGCCATCACGTGATTAATGGTCTGCTGTTCGTAATGCTTGTTGCGCATAGCGCCCTCCTCGTTATATACACTGCTGTTGTGTCCACCACGCTTCAGAGATGGGTACAACATCGATAGCACCTCCCTGAGAGCGTCCCTGAATGCATCGTTGCATCGGGTCTTGAGTATATGATAGCATGCTTTTTGTACAATTTCAACAAGAAATTGATGGTTTTGACTGTACAATTTGCACAAATTATACTGGCAGTGCGGTGGTTATGGATTGTTGCGTGACCCCTCCAATGCGGCTTACGAACAAGAACGCGGTACAGTCAACTGCGTATGTCCTGTTATTGACAGGACATACGCGGTCGTGGGTGCCCGGACGCTGACGCATCGGATAGTAGCGGCGCACCGGCAGCCGGTGTCTGGCACCGAAGCCCGCGCAGGCGGGCTTTGCGCCTGTGTTGCCCGCCCGTTTTACGGGCCGGGCGGTATATCCGCCTGGTAGGATAGTAGCGGCGTGGCGGCGCACCGAAGCCCGCGCAGGCGGGCTTTGCGCCTGTGTTGCCCGCCCGTTTTACAGGCCGGGCGGTAACTCCTCCAGGTACTGAGATATTATGATATACCAGACGTAGCAGCGGGCGGCAGCACGTTACCTACCACATCGGGCAGTGTCACCGGTTCTGCACATTTTTGCTGCTCAGGTAGATCAAAACTCTGGGGCGCATACAGGTCAATGTGTCCACAGGCGACACAGACCTGGGCCGAGATTGGCAGCGGGCTGCTGTCCGCTGGCCCGCTCACCATAATTTCGCCGAGAGGAGATAACAACTGGGCGGTGCGAGTCTCGTTGCCACAACGTGGGCATTGGATAAGCATGGGTCGCCTCCTTTATCACACGATTGGTAAAGGTTTATTAGCGAGGTACTTCGCAAGATGCATGCCAGCGTTATAGATGCCGTCTTGCTGATACCGTCTTGCCGTGACTCTTCCGCATGGGTGTGTCATGCACCCGCGTTCTGCGGTCGTTCATCACCCCATGGGTTTCGCGTTGTCCGTCTGGACATGCAGAAGGGGAAGATGAACCAAAAGAGGCGGAAGGGTGAAGTTCCATTGGTATGGCATCATGCTCGATAGCACGCCACATAGTGCCCGGCGCTTTTGTCTTCCAGGGGCGGGTGGTCGTTATCCTCGCATATTTTTGCCGCCAGGGGGCAGCGATCATAAAAGCGGCAACGCGGCGGGGGATTCACCGGCTTGCTGACGCCACCCTTAATCTCAATTGGTGTGCGTTTCCAGCCCGGGTCAGGCACCGGTACTGCCGAGAGGAGCGCCTGGGTGTAGGGGTGTTGCGGATGGTGTAGCACCTCTTCGGTGTCGCCCATCTCCACAATTTTGCCCAGATACATCACGGCCAGGCGATCCGACATATAGCGTGCCACGGCCAGATCATGGGTGATGTAGAGATAGGTCACGTGCAGATGTTCGGCCAGACGCTGCATCAGTTGCATCACACTGGCGCGGATCGATACGTCGAGCATCGAGGTTGGCTCGTCGGCAACAACAAACGCAGGATTGATCACTAGCGCCCGTGCAATCGCCACACGCTGGCGCTGTCCACCCGATAGCTCGTGCGGAAAGCGAAACATAAAGGTCGAAGGTGGAGTCAGACCGACCAGCGTCAGCAGTTCGGCCACGCGCTCCTGGCGATCAAGCACATTGCCGATGCCCTGGACGTACAGTGGTTCGGCAACGGTGTCATAGATGGTGCGGCGTGGATTCAGCGACTCGTAGGGATCCTGAAAGATCATCTGCACATGCCGCCGAAAAGCGCGCACGCGATCGCCCTTGAGCGTGGTTACAGCGACATCAGCGTCATTCAAGCGCATGACGATCTGGCCGTCGGTAGGGTGTAGCAGGCGCACCAGCAACTTGCCAGTGGTCGTTTTGCCTGAACCAGACTCGCCGACCAGTGCCAGACTCTTGCCCGGCGCAATGGCAAAGCTAACCCCATCAACAGCGTGAATAAACGACGTGGCTGGTCGTAGCAGTCCCTGGTTCAGCGGGAAAAGCTTGCGCAAGCCCTCTACCCGCACCAGCGGCGCGGTAACAGTCATATGCGTGTCTCCTGCGGATGCCAGCAGGCAACAGCGTGTCCCCCACCACGATCCTGGAAGAGCGGCGTCTGCTCCCGACATTGATTGCTGGCAAATGGACAGCGTGGATGAAAGCGGCAACCGTCCGGGGGATGCAGCAGATCGGGCGGCTCGCCAGGCAACGTTTGCAAGGCACGGCGCGGGCCAGTCACGCTGGGAAAGGCCGACATCAGCGCAATGGTATAGGGATGCAGCGGCTGGTGAAAGATGTCCTCTGCGCTGGCAAGTTCGACCAGTTTGCCCGCGTACATCACGCCGATGCGGTCGCTCACCTCGGCAATCACGGCGATGTCGTGCGAGATGTAGATCATGCTCATCCCAATCCGCGCTTGCAAGGTCTGCAACTGACGGAGCAATGTATCCTGTACAATCACATCCAGGGCGGTAGTTGGCTCATCGGCAATAATGATGTCGGGGTTGCACGCCAGCGCCATCGCGATCACCGCACGCTGGCGCATGCCGCCGCTGTATTCATGCGGATATTGATCCATCAGCCGTGGATCAAGGCCAACCATCGTAAACAGTTCGGCTACTCGCTGCCGGGCCTGGTCAAACGAATATGGGCTGAGATGGGTTTCCAGCGCCTCGATAATCTGATCACCCACACGATAGACCGGGTTGAGCGAATTCATCGCGGCCTGAAAGACCATCGCAATATTGCGCCAGCGGTAGGGCCGCATCTGGGCTTCGTTCAGCGGCACAAAATCAACACCCTTGAACAGAATGCGCCCACCCGTGATCCGGGCATTATCGGCCAGGAGCTTCAGCAGGCTGTTAGCAACCGACGTTTTCCCGCATCCCGACTCGCCCACCAGTCCGAGCGACTCGCCCTCAGCCAGCGTAAAGCTAACATCGTCCACTGCCGAGACCGCCCCTGCGCGGGTGATGTAGTGCATCGTCAGGTTCTCGACCTGAAGTATCGTTTCGGCCACCGATCTCCTCCGTCTCTAGCGCTTGCGTAGGCGAGGGTTAATCACCTCGTCCATTGCTCGCCCCACCAGGTAGAACGCGGCGCAGAGCAACGTAATTGAAAGTCCAGACGGCACAATCAGCCACCATGTCTCCATATTTAGCAGGTACCCAGTGGACTGCGTGGTATAGATCATCATGCCCCACGACATACGCACGTTGAGCAAGCCGAAATATGAGAGTACCGCCTCGGCAAAGATCGCGTCAGTCACGGTAAACATCATATACAAAAACGTGAGCGGCAACAGGTTGGGAATAATATGGCGCATAATGATATGCGCGTGGCTACCGCCAGCCACGCGCGCCGCTTCAACATAGGTGCGCACCTTAATGGTGAGCGCCTGGGACTTGATGATAATCGTCGTTCCACCAAAACCCGATAGAATACCAATAATAATCGCCAGGCGTGGCAGGTTCAACTCAAAAATACCGCTCAACACAATCAACAGCACCAGCGACGGCAAGGTAATCACCAGATCCGCCAGGCGCATAAACAGCGTATCGACCCACCCGCCGTAGTAGGCCGCAATTGCGCCAATAGCCGTCCCGATCGTTACCGTCAGCAACGCTGCTACCATGCCCAGAATAAACTCCGAAGACGTGCTATACATCAACTGGCTGAGTATATCCCGTCCGAACGGGTCAGTACCCAACCAGTGCTGGGCCGATGGTGGTGATGGGTGCGCCAGCAACGGATTGAAGCCCGTAACCGGGTGATAAATCGAGGGCGACCAGACGCGCCCCATCAACAGCGGATGCGCTAGCGCCAGACAGCCATAAAAGACAATAATACTCAGGCCGATCAAGCCAATGGGATTCTCGGTAAACAAGCGCCAGTTGGCATGCAACGACTGCCCCATCAGGCGTAGGCGCACCCGCCACAGCGCCTGTTTGCGCAACTGCGCACGCTCCTGCGGATCGAGTGTTGTCAGCTCAGACGGAATGATGGCTGGTGCATTCTGGCGTTTGTTTGTGGTCATTCGCAACTCCTAAGAGCCTGTGTGAAAAGGGGGGATGAAGAGCTATATCCCTCACGATCTGCTCCTCCCCACCGTCATGCAACGGGCAGAAAACCGGTTTTGGGAGAGTACCATCCGCTCAACCGCCCCTTTTGAGACAGGTGCTACGCATAACGAATACGTGGATCTAAAAAAGCATATAAAATATCGGCCACCAGGTGTGCAAGCAGCGCAAAAATGCCGGTAAAGATCAACGCCCCCATCATCATCGGAATGTCCTGGGTGACAGCCGATTGCAGCAAAACCTCGCCCATGCCCGGCCAGGAGAACACACCCTCGGTAATCACCCCGCCACTCAGCGCAAATGCCAGGCTAAACACCAGTGATGTCACGACTGGCAGCATGGCATTGCGCGCCGCATGTTTATCACGGATCACATGGTCGGGGAGTCCTTTGGCCCGCGCAGTGGTAATATAGTCTTCACGTAACGTCTCCAGCATGCTGTTGCGCGTTAGCAACATCGTACCGGCAAAGGAGATCAGCGTGAGCGTGAGGATCGGTAGGGCGAGGTGATGCAGAATGTTCAGCGCATAACGCCCCAGACCGGACGGCAGCCAGACCGCCAGCACCGCGACCAGGAGCGCTCCAACGCCGGCCCATCGTGCCACCCCGCGCCTGCGCCCGTCCATGCGCCGTGTCAACCACAACCAGACAACGATCAACACCGAGATGCCCAGCGCGGTCAGCAGCATCCAGTTGAAGACCAGATTGGCCTCGACTGGTGCCCGCCGCCACACCGACGGGGTGATAAACTTGCCGATCGGGAACCAGCCTAGCGTAAAGGCAAACAACCAGATCATCATCAGGCCGAACCAGGGCGTAAACACAGTATACAGCGTTACCCCACCTACGGTTGTCACATATTCTAATACGCGCCCGCGCCGCCAGGCCAGCACCTTGCCCGCAAAGAACCCGACGTAGAACGAGACGACGGTGGAGGAGATAAACAGCATCAGTGTGCGCGGCGCACGTTCCACAATCACATCAATCACCCGACGTGGGTAATACTGGAACGAAATCCCCAGGTCACCACGCAGCAGCGCCCCCATGTAGATAAAAAAGCGTTCCTGCGGCGGGCGATCCAGCCCCAGGCTGGCGCGAATGGCATTGCGTTGCTCTAATGTCAGTTTGGAGTCCTGCAAAAACACATTCGCAAAATCGCCAGGCATTGCCTCGATCAATACATATGACAGTGCCAGAAAAAGCAGGAACGTAAGCATAATTTGCATCAGACGGCGTATAATAAAACGAAACATCTCAGCCTCTTATGAACCCCGAACGGATTGAAATAGCGCCCGTAAAATCCGGGTTACGTGAGCCGGTGCCGGAAGCGAGAGCGTCCCGCCCTCGCTTCCCAGATCACCGCTTATTCGCGCTAACATTATTTCTCAACCTTCATCAGCCGGGACTCCAGGCACGATCCAGGCTAGCCAGGCTCAAGCCTGGATTCCGAGTTATCACCTGCACGACCGGGGCTCAAGCCGCATGTCAAGACAGTGCGAGTGCGCTTACTCCATCGTCACGATCGACGGCATACCATACAGATTCTGCAGGCCATCGAGTGTTTCGGTATAAGGAAACTGCAACGTATCGGCATATACTTCGATAATGTTGGTATCGAAGAGGACAACATATGGTAGCTCCTCTGCCAATACCTGCTGAATACGCACCGAGATCTCGCGGCATTCCTCAAACGATTTGCAGACCTTAATTTCATCCGCCAGTTCATCAAATTCGGGATTCGAGAAACCACCGGCATTGAAATCGCCCAGACCGGCGCGATCACTATGAAAGAAGTCGCGCACATAGTCAGGGAAAATCGTCAGTCCCCAACCCAGCATAAACATATCAAAGTTCTGCTGGTTATTTACTCGTTCCAGGATGATGTTGAACCCGGTCAGATTAGCGCGGATGGGAATGCCAAACTCGTTGAGATACTGCTCGATCCAGATCGCAAAGGTTGAGCGCAAGGGATCGTAGCCGGGGCCAGGTGCCAGCAGCTCCAGCTCCGTCATCGTTTCGCCAGAGGGCAGCACCAGTGTGCCACCGCGTACCACCTGCCGGTTGTCAGCATCCCAGGTTGGTTTGACACCGCCTTCCCACGTGTAGCCCGCCTCCTCCAGGATCGCAATCGCCGCTTCCACCCGTTCCTCACGGGTCATCGGTGTACCGTCTTCTTTCAGGCCGAATTTGGGCACATCATCACTATACCAGAAGGCATTGCCCTTCGGAATAAAGCTGTAAATCGGTGAGGCAACCCCCTGTAAGATCTGCTGGGTGACAAACTCCTTGTCAATCAGGGTTGCCACTGCCTGACGGAAGGCCCGGTCACCCATTGGCTTACGACGGGTGTTAAACGAAAGATAGCGGAAGCCGTTGGTCGGGTTCTCAATGACGTTCAGGCCGGCCTGCCGCTCAATCTGCGTTTGTAATCCGCGTTGCAACCCCGACGGGTTGAGCATGAAGTCAATCTCACCCTGCTGCAACGCCAGTAGCGCCGCATTCTGATCACCATAGATACTGTAGATAACTGCGGGCACAAATGGCCCCACCGTATACTCCACCAGCGGTTCGCCATCCGTCTCGCCTATGACCGTCTCATAGACACCGGGCTTGACATCGCGGTAGCCATCTTCAAAGACCGCCACCTCAGAGCCAGAGAAGAAGTAGTCATCGTTGGTCGTATTCTCGGCAAACGCGCCCGGCTCCCAGCGGGCCAGGGTAAAGGGGCCAATCTTTGGTTCGTTCTGCGGATTATGGCTATACAGTTCGTTCAAGGCCTCACTCAACTGCTGTTGATACGCTTCCTGTTCCTCCTCGGTCGCATCTGCACCTGGTGGTGTCAGCCCACCTACTGCCGTACGCGCCTGCTCAACCACTGGACTCCAGTAGGCCTCAGACAAGATCGGGCCAACCAGGGTGCCATACTCATGCACTGCCAGACCCGGATCGTCCCGATAGTAGTAGCGCAGGGTATAGTCATCCACGGCCTCGACCCGATCCAGGAAGTTCGGATCAAAGATCGATCCCCAGTTCCCAGTCAGTCGCAGTTGCAAGGCGGTATTGGCTGTAAACGCAACATCCTTTGCCGTCAACGGTGTTCCATCTGTCCAGGTAATTCCTTCTTTCAGTTTGATTTCACTGACAAAGAAGTCGCCTTCCTGCGTGAGCGGACGTTCTGGGAGATCCCTGGCGATCACCGGCACCAGAGCAAAGGTTTGATCAGCCAGACCATACAGCCCGGCACCTTGCGGGCCAAGGACATAGCTGTTCCAGGTCGAAGTATTAGGGCCAAGGTATGACCAGTAGTTGATCGTGGTCAGATCGGAAAAAATTCCCATTCGATACGGTTCATCTGTGGTGGTTGGTCGGGTGACAGCATCGGCAACCGGCGAGGCCGTTGGCCCGGTTGGTTCCGGGGTGTCTGCGGCTTCGGTCGGCTCGGTCGGCTCGGCTGGCTGTTCGGCCACAACTGTCGGAGTGGGTACCACTGTCTGCTGTGGTGCAGGGGTACATGCTGCCACAACCAGCACAATCAGCGCCAGCAAGCTGGCAAAGGGCATCAATCGACGAGACATGTTTTTTCCTCCTTACTCTATCTCCAATGACGCAGAGGATGCGCGATGCGCGATGCGGGATGCGAGCATACCAGACACCTCTTCGCCTCGTGCCTCACGCCTCCACACGGTCTCTTTTTTAAGGCAAAGATGCAAAGGGGCAGTCGCATCCTCGCGCCCTCGCGTCCTCGCATTCTCATGCCTCCCCTAAGCAGCCCTCTCCGACACCTCATCGGCGAAATGGCAGGCTGACCAGTGGCCGGAGGCTTTCTTTTCAAAGGCCGGTTCAACGGTACGACATATATCACGGGCCATCCAACAACGGGGATGAAAGCGACAGCCCGCCGGCGGGTTGATCGGGCTGGGTACATCTCCCTTGAGAATAATCCGTTCGCGCCGCTTGAGCGGGTCAGGCACCGGGATAGCCGATATAAGCGCCTTCGTATAGGGATGCATCGGGCGACGAAACAGTTCTAACCGGTCGGCCAGTTCTACAATCTTGCCCAGGTACATCACGCCGACCCGGTCACTAATATGCTCCACCACGCTCAGGTCGTGGGCAATGAACAGATAGGTCAGACCAAACTCCTGCTGTAAGTTACGTAACAGGTTCAGCACCTGCGATTGCACACTGACATCCAACGCCGACACCGGCTCGTCGCACACAATCAGTTTTGGCTCCATCACGAGCGCCCGTGCAATGCCGATGCGCTGGCGCTGCCCACCCGAAAACTCATGCGGGAAGCGTTGCATATGCGATGGGTGCATGCCCACGCGGATCAGCGCCTCGCGCACGCGCTCGCGCCGTTCCTGAGTGTTGCCCAGGTGGTGAATAACCAGCCCTTCGGCAATGCTCTCGCCCACCGTCAGGCGTGGATCGAGCGAGGCGTATGGATCCTGGAAGATAATCTGCATGTCGCGGCGCAGGGCTTGCATTTTCTTGCGCGACGCGCTCATCACGTCGGTGCCATCAAACAGGACTTCGCCCGCTGTGGCGGTTTCGAGCCGCAAGATCGTGCGCCCGGCGGTCGTCTTCCCACAGCCACTCTCACCCACGAGTCCCAACGTTTCGCCCCGTCGCACGCTAAAGCTCACCCCATCAACGGCGCGTACCAGTGCCTGCGTGCGGCGTAGGATGCCACCTTTGATCGGAAAATGCTTGACCAGATCGTTCACTTCAAGTAAAGTATCATTCATCAGCGTATTTCACTGTTCAGCGATACAACCAGCAGCGCGTCTGGCGCTGGTCTTCCATTGCCAGCAGTTCGATCGGTTCGTCACAACGCTCAAAGCGATGTGAACAGCGGTTGGCAAATCGGCATCCACGTGGTGGATGTATCAGACTGGGCACCGTGCCGGGAATCACCGCGAGTTCATCACGTACCTGGCCCAGCACTGGCACCGACGCCAGCAAGCCCTGCGTATAGGGATGCTTCGGATTGGCAAACAGGCTGCGCACATCGGCATACTCCACAATCTGCCCGGCATACATCACCGCCACGGTATCGGCCATCTCGGCCACCACGCCCATATCGTGCGTAATCAAAATAATCGCCGTATCGATTTTCGTGCGCAGATCACGCATCAAATCCAGGATCTGGGCTTGAATAGTCACATCCAGCGCCGTAGTTGGCTCGTCGGCAATCAACAATTCCGGGTTACAGGCCAGTGCCATCGCAATCATCACCCGCTGACACTGCCCACCGGATAGCTCGTGCGGATACTGTCGCGCCCGCCGACGCGGATCTGGCAACCCGACCATCGTGAGTAACTCGACGCAGCGACGGTTGGCTTCGGTACCGGACAATCCCTGATGGATCTGCAACGCCTCAACGATCTGGTCGCCTACGCGAAAAACCGGATTTAGACTCGTCGTTGGCTGCTGAAAAATCATGGAGATCCGGTTGCCGCGTACCAATCGCATCTCCTCATCGCTCAACGTCAGCAGATCGATGCCATCAAACATAATCTGCCCGGCGACAATACGTCCTGGCGGGTCAATCAGGCGCAGGATCGACAGCGAGGTCACACTCTTGCCGCTGCCACTCTCGCCCACAATGCCCAGGGTCTCGCCCCGGCGCAAGGTCAGATCAACGCCATCCACCGCCTGCACCACGCCATCTTCCGTATCAAAATGCGTTTTCAAGCCCTGGACACGCAGGAGAACCCGTGCTGGATCATCATTCGCATCTGAATACACCACCGATTTGGTAAGTGTATCCTGGTTTGTGACTATAGCAGGTTGAACATCGTTTGCCATAAGGTCTACCTTGCTAGAGTTTCAAGCGTGGGTCAAGTGCATCACGCATGCCATCGCCGACAAAGTTAATTGCCAGCGAACAAATGAGCAGCGGCAACCCTGGTACCAGCGGCACCCAGGGATGATTAAACATGTTGCTGTGCGCCACCGTAAGCATATTCCCCCAGGTGGGTGTCGGATCTTGAATCCCAAAGCCGAGAAAGCTGAGTGCCGATTCGAGAACCAGCACGGTGTTGATCAACAGCGTATAGTCTACAATAATCGGTGGATAGGCATTCGGGAAGACATGTTTAAAAATAATGCGGAGACTCGATGCTCCCAACGCCCGGGACGACTCGATATACAGTTGTTCGCGCACCGATAGCACCATACCGCGCATCAAGCGTGCGGTCGGTGTCCAGTTGAGGAAGGCCAGCACAAACACCAGCAGCGTTACCTTGCGGGCCTCACGCTCCGGGAGAGCCGTGATCGAGGCAACGCCGCGCACGGCAACATCGGGGATCGGCAGCAGTGCCTCGTTCTGGATCAGAATGGCCGACAGGATCAGTAGCACCACAAAAGTGGGAAAGGTGGAGATAAATTCAAGCGTGCGGGTAATGATAATATCCACCCATCCGCCAAAATACCCCGCCAGCAGGCCCAGGATAATGCCAAGCGCCACAGCAATCGTGGCAGTTGTCACTGCCACCGTGAGCGACACGCGCCCGGCATACAACACCCGCGTGAAATAGTCCCGCCCTAACTGATCCGTCCCCATCAGGTGCAACTGCCCCGTCTGGGCATTTGTGGTCATGGGTCGTACAAATGTCTGGCCCAGTTGACGCTGATCACGCGGAAAAGGCGCAATCCAGGGTGCCAGCACAGAAGCAATAAACACGATAAGTAAGACCGCCAGACTGATCATGGCCAGGCGATGGCGTCGAAAACGCCGAAAAATAATCGCCCACTGCCCCTCAGCGCGTGGTGAGCGCAATTCGTCAACCGTCACAACCGGAGTGGTCGTTGCCATACGCCAGTACTTCCTAGGTCAGTCGAATACGTGGATCAACCACGGTATACATAATATCAGAGATCAGGTAGCCAATAAGTTGCAACACAATCGTAATATAGAGCAACGCCATCGCTACCACATAATCAAACCGATTCAGCGAGTCAATCAAGAGTTGCCCCAGGCCAGGCCAGTTAAAAACGGCCTCGGTGATTGCCGCGCCGGCAAACAGGGTGGGTAAGATGCCAGCCAGCAGGGTGACAAAGGGGATCAAGGCATTGCGCAGCGCATGTTTCACAATCACCAACTGTTCACGCACCCCTTTGGCCCGGGCAGTCCGCACATAATCTTGCCGCAGCACCTCCAGCATACTGGCGCGCACAAAGCGACTCCACTGGGCAATATTAATAAACGTCAACACGGCGCAGGGCATAATAAAATGCAGCAGAAAATCCAGCGGTGAACCGGCAGTCACCGTGCCAAGCAGCGGTACCACATAATTGCGATTCGCGGTGGCATTACCAGGCGGCAGGTAGGGCAATCCTGCTTCTTTGGCCCAGATCGCAAACACGAGGATCAGGATGATCCCGAAGAAAAAACTGGGCAAGGAAGCACCTACAAATGTCACGGTCGTCATAATATAGTCAAACCGAGAATACTGGCGTGTCGCCGAGTAGATCCCAATCAGAACGCCAAACAGGATGGCCAGGAAAGTCGAAACACCCATCAAGGCCAGGGTATAGGGCAGCCGACTCCAGATCAAGGTACTGATCGGCTGATCACGGGCAATCACCTGTGAGCGGCCAAAGTCGCCAAACAGGATCCCTCGGCTGACACGCCGACCTTCGAGATCGGCCATGGTCACCGGCTGATCACAGCCTTCCTCGACGATTTCGACTCGACCATCGGGGTAGCGCAGCCGCACCTGGCCCGGCACCGCACAACCGACCTGGAGATCAGCCAGGAAGGTTTGCCCGGCGATGGTGATCGGGCCACGGGGCAACCCCACAAACCAGCGTGTAAAGCGGGTCACGGGATGCAGATCCAACTCGAAGCGCGCCCGGATACGCGCCAGATCAGCCTGACTCAACCCCCGTCCACCACCCATCTGGCGCTGCTGAAACTCCACCATTGGCCCACCCGGAGCCAGATACAGCAGGCCATAGGCTACAATCGAAGACAGAATGATCACAATGATCATTTGCACAATACGCCGAATTAAAAAAGTTGTCATCGTAAGTATGGAAGTAGGGGTACCGCACCTGCCATGTCTGAATGATCAAACACGACACGTGTTGAACCCCTACAAGTACACCACTGTTTTCGTTGTGGATCTGCGACTAGCGCAAAAAGAGATTCATATCGACATGTTCCCAGGTTGGGCTGGCTTCCAGGAAGACCTGCACCCGACCAGCTTCGCCCGCCTCAATCACCGTCTGCACCTCCGGGCCAGCCCCCAGTGTCGCCTTCTCCAGCACATCGATATTGCCTGTCAGCAACTGGGCAACGGCCTGATTGGTATCGGTGACAATCTGAATGATGACGGTTGGAACGGCTGGCTCACCGGCAAAGAAGTTGGGATTGGCCTCAAAGACCAGACGCTGCCCCTTCTGCCACTCGACCAGCGTATAGGGGCCATTGCTCAACGGACGCTCGGCAATTTCGAGCAGCGTACCCCACTCAGCGGCGGGCACATCGGTCAGATTGCGGCCATCAGACAATACCTGATGCGACGGATAGGCTTCGCGGTTGCCAGAAATGCCTGCCCCTACGGTATAGATGAAATACTCCGGCCACTGGGCACCGGGCAGATAGGTGATGGTATACGATGTATCGTTGATAAAGTCGATATTCTGGCGCGAGTTACAAATCGTCAGATCGCTTGCCCCTGAGTCCGGGTCACAGTTAATCCGCGCCGCCAGTTCAAAGTCGGCCTGTTTGACCGGCTCACCGTCTTCCCAGGTTAACCCCTCGATATACTCGAAGGTAACGCTTAACTGGCTCATCGTGATCGTATCACCCTCAGCATACGTCACTGTTTCGCCCTCGGCATTGATCACCTCAACGCCGGGTGCCAGTTCCATCGCCTCACCATCGACCGTCCAGACCATATCGCCAGCCGAAACCTCAATCTCCTCCAGCGTTGCACCGCCGTTTTCAATGGTTGGCAAGCGGGTGAGCGCCACCGGTTGGTAGTCGTAATTATACTTGGTGAAGGCCCGGAAGCCGATCAGATCGGCGGCCTGTGTTGCTACCGCCGCATCCGTCACCAGCACCCACATCGAGGATGGTTCCTGCGAAAAACCGAGAACGATCGTGTCGGCATTATCGGTCAGTTCCCACTCCCCAATATTGGCGGTCATATACTCGGTCGGATCAGAAATAAAGTTCACCAGGTTATTACTGGCAGCCTGGGCTTCCAGACGTTGGAATAATGGCAGGCTGACCATGTCACGGGTAAACTCTTCCTGGAAAATGGCATACTGGCGAATGCGCTCGTCACGATCCAGCGTGTTATTGGCAGCAATAATGGCGCGACTAGCAGTTTCGTTACACCAACCCATATAGTTCTGTCCGGCCCAGTTATTCTCGGGCAGTGGAATCTCGTTGCAGGCATAGAGCGTTCGTCCCTTGGGATCAGGTTCACCGACCCAGGCAAATGCTGCTAACTCAAAGTCACGCCGCCGCAGACCGGTCGCATCCCCAAACAGCCATGAACCCGGCGCGTGGGTACGGATAATCTGAATACTGCAATTTTCGGCCAGTTGTTGTTCAAAGACCGTCGCCCAGGTCTGGCGGAACTGCGCATCGGTGGTAACAAAACCGATCGAGAGCTGCTCCCCCTCCCGTGTACGCACAACACCCGGGCCAGGTTCCGTCCCATCGGGCAACGTCCATCCGGCCTCTTCGAGCAGGGCATTGCCTTGCTCCGGGTCAAACGGGTAGGTCGTGATATTGTCGGCCAGTGCCCAGTGGCCCTGGGGCACAAAGCTATCCATCAGCAGTCCTTGTTGCTCTTCCGGGCTAAGGTAGTTATAGACGGATTGGATCAATTCGGTACGGTCGGTGCAATAGGCGATGGCCTGCCGCACCCGCACATCACTGAGGATCGGGTGGGGGGTGGTAAAGGAGCCGGGAGGTGGTTCTTCTTCTTCCTCCTCTTCCTCTTGCATAGTCGGCTCTGGTTCAGGGGTCGTTTCTGTTGTTGTATCGGGTTCCACCGTTGCTTCGGCAACGGCAGTTGGCTCGGCCGGAGCCATAGTTTCGCGTACAGGCGCATCAGGTGAGGTCGCAGCACCACCACAGGCAACGAGCGTCGTCAGGATGAGCGTCAGAATGAACAGACGCGTCAGTGAAAAACTTACAGGTCGCATGGACACAATTTCCTTCCAAAACAGGGTTCTGTCATCACAAAGCGGTCAAACACTATCTTATGAGAAACAGGGTACACCATAACAAGTGTATAGTCTTCCTCCTTCCTGGTCTATCAGCAAGTACCGCTGATCATACAACCAGAATACGCCATATTCTCAGGCTTTGTACCAGATCTTATTGAATACAGTGAGGTAGTCTATCAAGGAGACGTTAAAATTATACTTGATAGACTTGATCAGTGTCAAACCTCAAAATCGTAAAACGATGGCGATTATGACCACGCCAAATAGTACCTGCGTTAGCACTGATGCCAGTTGTAAGAGCTGTACCCCAATGCGCTCGCGCTGATACAGGATCAGTCCCAATACCATATTGATCACACTGATCAGAAACGCTGCCAGTGGCAGCAACAATACTTGATGGCGCGGGCGTAAATCAAGTGCCTGACCACTCGCATCAAATTGCATTGAAACGGCCACAGCGAGATCGGGATAGCGGGCTGCCAGAATGCCCAGCATCAGCAGATTAAGACCAAAGGCCAGCACCAACGCCCGGCGGGTAATCTGGTCGTTCCAGAAGTCATAGGCCAGCAGGCGACTGGTCTCCACTTTTGCCACCAGCGGCTTGACCACGCCGAGTTTGCGGCGTTGCTCGAGATCCTGGACAAAGGCGTCCTGGGCCGCTGGCGAGATAGCATACACTGCATCACTCGTTTGCAGTAACAGGCATTTTCGGGGAGGACGCGTTGTAAAGAGGTGCAGCGGTTGCCCATTGGCGGTGCGACCCTGGCCCCAGTAGCCGCCAATCCCCTGGATGAAGCGCCAGGGCATACGTGCCCCTGGCGTACCAATGTCCAGATGTTCGATCTGATTGAGTGGTACGATAGCACGATGACCTGACCAGGTAATATAGACGCCATTGCGGTCAATTTCGTAGACCAGCGTGAACACCGCCACCAGACGATAGGCCAGCGCTGCCAGCAGCAATAGCAGCGCCAGTAATACCACGAAGTCGGCATACAGGTTCAGCGTGATCGGCCAGTCCTGCGGCATACCGCTTAAGGCCAGCACCACACGCTGCCCAAAATACCATACTCCAGCCAGGATCAGCAGCAGCAGCAACAGACCAAACCACGGGCCAAACGCAAATTTTGGTTTCCACCGACGCATCAGGGTGCCACATCCGGTGTTGTAACTGCGTCGCTCTCCGCAGTGGGGGTAGGCGACGCTAGCAGTGGTGGCCCCACCTCGGCTGCGGTTGGCGTCGGCTCCGGCGTTGGCTCCGGCTCCTCGGTCGGTTCCGGCTCGGGCGTGAATGTTGGCTCAGGTGTGGGCGGGCCGGGCAAGAAGGTAGGCTCCGGCGTTGGGAACGGCTCGGCTGTTGGGATGATCTCGGTCGGTGTTGGCTCTGGGAAGCGCCGTACGGTCTGTTTAGCCCGTTGTTCTTCAAGCCAGGCATTAAAAGCCTCTGTCCGTGCCGTGGCAAGCTGGGTGTCAGGATCAGGCACCTGGCGATCCGTCACCTGTAAAATATGCCAGCCAAACTGGGTGCGCACCGGATCGCTAATCTCGTCCCCCTCCAGCGCAAATGCACCAGCGACAAACTGGGGATCATAGGTTGCCCCAGTGTCGGCAACACCCTCGGCATTAAAATAGCCAACATCGCCGCCGTTGTCACGTGACCCCGGATCTTCAGAGACCTCGGCTGCCAGTTGGGCAAAGTCGGCCCCGGCTCGCAACTGCTCAACAATTGCAACGGCCTCGGGGCGACGCTCGGCAAACGCGGCATCAATGGTCGCCTCGTCTGCATCCTCTGGCACCTCAACCTGCAACAGAATATGCCGCACCTGGATGCGATCGGGTTCGGTAGTGGCCGTAAACTCTGCTTCTGGCAATAGTTGCGTCTGGACGCGATCCCGCAGTAACTGGTTACGATATTGGCGCTGCAAAGCACCTTCAAAATCGGCCCGGCTGAGTTGGGGTTCTTGACCGGCAAGGCGCACCTCGGTTTCAAATTGTCGATAGATGGCATCAACAATTTGCGGAACTTGTTCGTTGGCAACACTGGCAACTGGCGTCGGACGTGGTGTATCCGTAGGTGCGGGTGTATTTGTGACGGTCGGTGTCAGTGTCGGGCCGCCGGGCGTGGCCGTGCGAGTGGGGGAGGATGTGGCGGTCGCGGTCGCGGTGGCCGTCGCGGTGGCCGTCGCTGTTTCGTCGATCTCGCTGGTTTCGTCCGTTTCGTCTGGCTCGTCTGTCTCGTCCGTAAGCGCACCTTCGGTTTCAACCGTGGCGGTCGGCGTCAGGGTTGTCGTAGGCGTTACTGGCCCTGCTGGCAAAAAGGTAGAGCCAAGATCAAACACGATCTGCTGGTTGACATCGTCGCCACTGACTTGAATACCCATGCCGGCCGCACCTTGCTGGATCAACTGCGCATCCACCCACTCATTTACATTCTGCTCGTTGACATCCTGCGTGCGCATCAACTCGACCTGTGCATTCACTTGAAAATTGCGCCCCGCTAACTGATCCAGGATGTCGGGATTAGCGATAAACAGCGCCTGTAGCCGGGTGTTTTGAATGGCTTCCTGGGCCAGTTTATAGCGCTGCTCCTGCCAGTACTCACGGCGCGTCAGGGTCATATCTCCCACTTGAGCCAGAGGGCGACTGGGAATCCAGACCTGTTCGTATAGCACACCTATGACCAGCGCCAGTACGACGAGACCCAGTGCCCCACCTACGAGCGTCAGTACCAGACGCTGGTTCCGCTGCTCGCGCCGCTTCTTGGAGAGCGTGCGCTGCGAGGGTCGACGCACAGGTGATGTTGCTGGTGATTTTCGGAGATCGGGCGCTGATGGTTTACTCCGTTGTCCTTGCAGCGGATTCTTAGATGAATCTGCCATGTCTATGCTTATCTTTCCACATAAAAACCGTCAGTCGGCCAGTTTTAGATCTGTGCAAACCGATTGGCTGACCGCAGATACGGTAGCACGACTACAATCGTCATGTCAAAACCGCTATTTAGGATCTTCGTCTAAGATATGGTTGAGATGTGTTTGAGACTGTGTAACGCCGTAGAAACGCCTTGCAATGGTTACGAATGCTGAAGACGACTACATTATGCACTGACAGGCGCTTCACATTTGGATTGAAGCCATGTCTTAGAAAAGTAAGGTATGTTCCTGAGCGAACGTGTTGCTATCTCGTCTGGGTACAGGCGTCCCGATTTCAGTTGCTGGCTAAGCCCTCGTGGAGGTAACACTGAAACCCCGTTGCTCACGACTGATTGAGCATTGCTCTTGCAAGTCGATTTCAGTTGGAAACGGCAGTCCCAGCTTCAGGCTGGACGAAGTGCTATTCAGGCTGAAGCCGGGATTCCCGTTTTTCACAACCCATGGAAGGTACCTATATAGACTTCGGCACCAGCACCATTAGAAAGGAATGTCCTCATCACCAATATCTGGTGGCGGCTCATAATTAGCCGGTTCACGATAGGAACGGAGGGCATCACGGGTTGGTGCATCATAGGTATTACTCAAAGCTGATGTCCCCTCACGCCCACCCCGGCTTTCGAGAATAATCATATCACTGGCGATCACCTCAGTTTTATAGCGCATCTGCCCATTTTGATGATCTTCCCAGGAACGTGTCTGTAATCGACCTTCCAGATAGACCCGCGCTCCTTTGACAAGATGCTGGTTACAAATTTCAGCCAGTTTGTTCCAGGTGACAATGCTAAACCACTCAGTTTCTTCACGTGGATCACCACTGCTATCTTTCCACTGCCGAGTGGAAGCCACCCGAAAGGTAGTCACTGGATTGCCACTCGGCGTATAACGCATCTCAGGCTCAGTTCCTAGACGACCAATAATCATCACCTTATTCAGGTCTTTTGCCATTTCTATGCCCCCTCAACGTATCCACCCACCATAATCGATGCCACGCGTGTCAATCATACATTCATAAATAAATAACGGTGGCACGGTCTCTTTTATGAAAAACAACCCACACCAGAACTTACCATAGTGTGCGAGATGAGGCGTGGATACGTGAGCAACTATTCTTCCTCCAGCTCATATAGTTCCTCATCCATATCTTCTTCGTCGAGATCGTCTATATCATCTGCCAGATCCACGTCATCTGCGACCAGATCGTCTTCTAGCACCTCACGCAACACTTCCTTCTGTTCAACAACCGTCACCAGGTAGCGCAAAATCGCATCGGTCAATTTGAGGGTGCGTTCCAACTCAACCACCCGTGAGGCAAAGAGACGGAAATGCAGTAAGACATAGAAACCCTCACTAAAACTGCGCCGACTGGCTTCGCCGCCAGCATAGGCCCGAATGGGATAGGCCAGTTTGCGCCGACCCCAGGGTGGATTATGATTTACCGCCGTAACCGAACCGCCCTCGGCTTCGATGGTTTGTTGGACGCGCTGAATAATCGCGGCAACATCGTCATCATTCGAATGTAAGGGGCTAATAATGAACACCAACTCATAGTCACGCCAACGCTCACGCACACTGTCCTCCTCTGGTTATGCCCCACTCAACCAACTGTGACACCTTGAACGGGTGGTTTCCGGCAGCGTGTGGGCCGTACAGCGTGGTGGAGCAGAAAGAATCACCATCATATACTCGTCATTAACAGCCGATGATTATAGCATGCGTAGTATTCAGGCGCAACCCGTTAAGATGACATAACGGTGAACACCTGAGAACAACCACACACCTGGGAGCGAGGCCCTATTCTACAAGGCACAGGAACGTTCGCCCAGGATACCTGTACACCTGGAAGCGAGGGTAGGATGCCCTCCATCGTAGAGACGAGGGCAAGCTGCCCGCGCTCCCAGGAGCGCAGATGCAGGATCATTCCCGCGTTGCTGCTGCCCGCTGCGCCAGGAACGCGGCCCCTTTGCCGACACGGGTATTGATCGGCACACCTGCACGACACAGCGGGCACTCTGCCGCATCCCACGACTCCAGCGGTACATTGACCAGCGCCGTAAAGTCTGGCACATCGAGCATCGCAGCGGTTACGCCACCGCGATTGCACAGCGCTCCCAGGCCAACCACAGTGCCGCCAGCGGCCTGTACCGCCTGCACCACCTGGCGAGCCGATCCGCCAGTCGTCAGCACATCCTCCACCACCAGCACGCGCTGCCCGGCCAGCAGTTCGGCATAGCCGCGCCGAAACACGCGCCGTCGTTCGTCCCCCGTGCCCTCTTCTTCGGCATAGACCGCCAGCACTGCCTGCCCGGTAAGAATCCGCAGATGATGCGCCACCCACTGGGCCATAATCACGCCCCCAATCGTGGGGCCAGCCACCACCGCTACCTCGGCGGTGCGAAACCGGGCTGCAATGCTGGCACAGACCTGGCTCGTCTCTTTCGTGTGCGGATAGAGCGCATCCTTGTTGACATAACTACTACCGTGGCGACCGGAGGTGTAGACGATATGGCTGCCGGTGATCAGCGCGTTAACCCGTTCGAGAATCGCCAGAATATCGGCTTCATACAGCGGATCAACCGCTGACGATGCTGGATCAGATCGGAGCATAACACCCTTCCTTGTGCTTGACAGCGCCAATGGCGCATGCTATAATCCCAGGAGTCCTACGTGGGCGCATAGCTCAGCTGGTTAGAGCGCGATCCTGATAAGATCGAGGTCCCTGGTTCGAGTCCAGGTGCGCCCACCACGGTCTATCATAGCAGACAGTTGGTAGGGTGTGCAATTCACACCACTGCTGACTGCTGTTTTTTGTTGACCGGCAACCAGCATCACCACCAGGGGCGATAGCTCAGTTGGGAGAGCACCTGCTTTGCACGCAGGGGGTCAGGGGTTCGAATCCCCTTCGCTCCACCACTTCTTTTTCCTCTCCTAATGATATCGGCCGGTGTGAATCAGGGTCGGGGTGGGACTAGTACACGATGACGGAAATAGCTCCAGGGTTTTGTCATGCTGAGCGGAGCGCCGTATCGTGCGACGCGCAAGATCCTGCGCTGCGCAAGATCCTGCGCTGCGCTCAGGATGACAAATTGCTGCGCGCAGGATGCCCTACGCTGCGCAAGATCCTGCGCTGCGCTCAGGATGACAAATTGCTGCGCGCAGGATGCCCTACGCTGCGCAAGATCCTGCGCTGCGCAAGATCCTGCGCTGCGCAAGATCCTTCGCTGCGCTCAGGATGCCCTGCGCGGAGGCGACGCCTCCGCGCAGGATGCCAGACAACGTATGAAGGTATTTCGGCCCTCTTGTACTAGTGGTGGCGATGGAGACCGAGAGTTTGCCGGGGGTTCCATCCGCCCGGTCAAGATACAGGTCGTCACCACGCCGCTGTACCGGTCGATCAAGCGCCGACGCCAGCAGTTCACCGGCGATGATGATCAGCAACCGCTGGCGATAGACCGTCAGATACAGGTCGCCCTGGAAGAACTCGGCGATGATATGCAGCATGTGCGGGCTGAAGATGGGCGCCTGCGCCTGGACATCGGCGAGATCGACCATGTGCGCGAGATCAACCTGGCATGGCCCGGCAAAGGCCACCAGCACATCGCCCCGCAGCCCGAAGGTGCGGGGGGGGGCATGCACCTGCTCTGCAACGATCTGGTGGCTCAGGGAAGGATAGAATTACTATGCGTTTCATAACTGGCAACGATCAGGAACGTCCTTGATGAATATCTTTGTTGCACTTCAGTATAGCATAGCCCGGTATCAAATAGGAGTGACACTGGGATTATTCGTCAACCTTTTTCTCGGATTTTACCCTCAAATGTGAACAGGTACATACCACACCACTCCTAGTGTGCTTCCTCCACCTCCACCGACAATGAGGTCAATTCGGATGGCCCGAACTGGGTTGCCAGTGCCACATCGGCCGCATCGCGGCCATAGGCAATAGCGATACGCCCGCCACGCGGCGCTGACTGTGTGGCATCAAACGTATACCAGCGCCCGGCTACAAATGCTTCAAACCAGGCATGCAAATCCATCGGTTCCAGCCGGTGCAGATAGCCCACCACCATGCGTGCCGGAATGCTCAAACTGCGACAGAGCGCAATGCCCAGATGCGCGAAGTCGCGGCAGACTCCTTGACGTTGCTGGCTGGTCTGTACAGCCGACGTTGAGGCATCGCTTGTGCCATATTGATAGGTGACATTACTGTGTATCCAGCGACAAATGGCTGCAACCTGATCATAGCCAGGAGTAGCATCCGCAACGATCTCGGTTGCCATTATCCCCAACTGATCAGACTCGCAGTAGCGACTGGGGAGCAAGAACGGTAGCACCACATCTGGGAGATCTTGCACCGGTGTAAATGGCGCACCCGGTTGGACATCAATGCTATCAGCCGTACTCACAACGGCGCTGGTTCTAACCTGAAAGCGGCCAGCCGGGGCAACCAGGCGTTGACAGAGGTTGCCATAACCATCAGTATATTCAACCACGGGTACACCTGGTTCCAACTCATATAACTCATGGGTCACCCACTGACCATAGCCACTTCGTGGGCGCAGCATCAAGATCAGGGGAACCGGGGTTGAACTCTCAAAAACGAGTTTACTGGTTGCATGTAGCCACATAAACGAACTCCTTCATCTATAGCATGTACAGAGACTGTGCTTCCACCAGTATATCATCGGAAGCGGCCCGGTTGTATCGCGCTTACAGACGGTTACCGCGTCTTTCGTGTTTATGACACGAGGTACACGATCGCGTAAAGCAGACGTTCTTTTCGCCGGTGGCTGCGTGGAAAAAACAGCACAAGCATCGCTCTGTTCTGTAGAAGGTGAAAGTAATTTTTGAAAGAGTAGCTGGGATGGACAAGAATTATTATGTGTTTTCATTCAAGAAAAAACACCAGGATGTAGTATCCTGGTGTTTACTCGTATCTGACCAACTATCCGTCTAGCGTACCGTGCCTCGACGGAACAGATTCACAATCGCCAGCAGAATAACAGCGCCCACAAAAGAAACGAACAGTGCCCAGAGGCTAAAATCGCCCTGCATAATGTTCGCGCCCTCCATTCCCATCAGGTCAAAAACAAAGCCACCGATCATTGCTCCGACAACACCAACCACGATGTTCAGAATGGCACCCTGCTGGGCATTGGTGCGCATTACAATACTTGCCAACCAGCCGATCAAGGCACCGAACAGGATCCACAGAATAAGGTTAATCATGATACGTCTCCTCCTTAAAAAGTGTACAACATTTCCTCAACGAATAATCACCTATATACTTGCAATAAGCGTGCCAACAGAGATACGATGTTGTTGCTTATGCTCCGTCACGTGACACGTATAATGTATGCCAACCGAGCTTATTGTCTGGATTGGCTATGTCCGTCTAATAGAGTTACATTGCAAAAAGTATGCCAGGACAGGCAGGCGACGGCCTTTTGTGCCATCTGGTGGAAGGAGAGGTGAGGCGTATATGCCTTTTGTGTACGGAGGCTTTTGGGGCAGATTGCATTGCGATCAGCCACATCGGGATCAGAGGGTATCATCAGGCGTTCAAGTGCAGGTTTTTTGTCGGAACCAGCACCAGGCACGGCCCCGACAGCAAACTGATAGGTGCGTGCAAAGGATGGAGCAGTGAGCCGATCTGCAATTAGCCTTCCGCATCGCCTAACCCGACGCCTACGGTACGGAAGCCCGCATCGACATACACGAT
Organism: uncultured Chloroflexales bacterium; assembly: GCA_937925925.1. GTDB lineage: Bacteria > Chloroflexota > Chloroflexia > Chloroflexales > Chloroflexaceae > CAKZQX01. The sequence goes on from CALANA010000165.1 coordinate 30,860, forward strand.
TTCACTCGTCACCGCGCTGGAGAGATCGCTGCACAACCACAGCGCTGCATTCCCCACATCCTCGATAGTGACATTGCGGCGCAGCGGCGCGATGTCGGCAAACTGGCGATACAGCGAGCGAAACCCGCCAATCCCGCTGGCAGCCAGGGTACGGATTGGGCCGGCACTGATCGCATTCACGCGCACACCACGCGGCCCCAGGTCAACCGCCAGATAGCGCACACTGGCTTCCAACGCGGCTTTGGCGACGCCCATCACGTTGTAGTTCGGTGTCACCTGCTGCGACCCATGGTAGGTCAGCGTCAGCACCGATGCCCCCGGCACCAGCATATCGCCCGCCGCCTTAACCAGCGCAATCAGCGAGTAGGCGCTGATTTCCAGGGCGGTGCGAAAGCCCTCACGAGTCGTCTTGAGAAACGAGCCGCTCAACTCATCGCGGTTGGCAAACGCAATCGCATGCACCAGCATATCAATCCGGCCATACACCTCGCGCACACGCTGCATCAAAGTCTCAATCTGCGCATCGCTGCTTACATCGCAAGGCTCAATCAGCTTTGCCTCCAGGCTCGTCGCCAGTGGCCGCACCCGTCGCTCCAACGCCTCACCCACATACGTAAAACCCAGATCAGCACCCTCGCGGTGCAGCGCCTGCGCAATCCCCCAGGCGATCGAGTGATCGTTGGCAACGCCCAGGATCAGCCCCTTCTTACCTTCCAGTAAGCCCATAATAGATTCCTCCTGTGCTATTCTCAGGGCGCAGTAAGGGTGAAGACCGTTCACTC
>CALANA010000166.1 GCA_937925925.1 uncultured Chloroflexales bacterium
GGCGTGGCTTCGCCACGCCGCACCAGCAAAGGAACATGGGCGGGGGCCGCAGGCCCCCACCCCCCGCCGAGACGTAGTCTCGGTGGAGTAGGAATGGCAAGAACGTGCGGAAGGTTCAAGTCAAAACGGTATGAGTCGTAGACTTTACTATTTTGTCACCCGACTATATTATTTCTACATATGTTCATTTTAACAAATCACATAAAAAACTCGTGATCAGATCTGTATGGGAGATGACGGTTTGTTTATTGATTAAGAGGCGACGAGGCGACGAGGCGACAAGGCGACGAGGCGAAGACGTGAAGACGCGAAGACGCGAAGGTAGGGCACGGCTCCGGCGTGCCAGCGGCCGTCCCGGTGCGCCCCGCCGTTGGGATGGCCGCCGCCCGCGCCCCCGAAGGGATGCGCAACCCACGGCATGTCCGCTTTTGTAACGTAAAGACGCAAAGCGGCAAAGGCATCTGCGTTAGAACGTTAGAACGTTGGCACGTTAGAACGTTGGCACGTTGGCACGTTGGCACGTTAGAACGTTAGAACGTGCCAACGCGAAGAGGCGCAGAGGTCTATTTCCGCGCCGCCTTCTTACCACGTTGGGAAGTACTGGCTGTGCCGCGTCCACGTGGTGGCTTCGGTTGCGAAGGGTTGGCCGCGACACCGCGGCCTTTGCCAGTCGTAGGTGCCGCCATCGGAGCGGCAGCGGGAACATTGGCCTGAGCTGTGGCAATGCTGACCAGTTCGGCTGCATCCACGTCGCTTTCGTTGCGCCCATGGCAATATTTGTACTTTTTGCCACTGCCACAGGGACATGGGTCGTTGCGCCCGACTTTGGGCAGCTTGCGCCGCAATGTCTGTCCCTTCGCTGATCCATTACTACCACCAATCCCTTTTGTCCGAGCCGCCTGTGCCAGTTCATAGCCGGCGCGGGCAGCCTGATCGCGGCGCACCTGCTCGGCCTGATAATCGGCGATCTGTTTGTAGTAGGTGGGTAACTGCCGAAAGAAGGAGCGTACAATCGTGTGATCGATGTTATCGAGCAGTTCACGGAACATGCGATAGCCCTCGGTCTGGTATTGCACCAGCGGGTCACGCTGACCGATCGCCTGCAGACCAATGCCCTGGCGCATATCCTCCATCGCTGTCAAATACTGCTGCCACTCGAGATCGATCGTCTGCAACATCAGCGAGTGCTGGTATTCGGCCAGTTTCTGCACACCGATGGCCTCACGCCAGTAGTCCAGCGCCTGGGCGACCTGGGCGTTCAACATCTCCTCAATCGCATCGACATCAGGCTGGCGCAATACGGTGAGCCATACCTCACTAGTGCGCAGCACAATCGCATCGAAAATCTGCTTTAGATCAACTGGGGTGAGCCGCGTCACGGTACCAAAGAGCGGTTGCAACAACTGCCGCACGGCGTCGATTGTCTGCTGTTGCAGACGTTCGGCTTCGACAGGCGGCATAGTGGTGGTCATCAACTTCAGGGCCGCTCGATAGCGCTTCAGGTAGTCTTCACGTAATTGTTCACGTGTCGCTGGTGACACGTTGGCCCAGATCACATCCCGTGGGTCAGGCAGTAACGAGGGCACCAGAGTCATGATCTCATGCGCCAGCAGTTGAATGTTGTGTCCGCGTTCAATATTGAGGCCGATCAAGCTCTCCAGTCGGCGTTGGAGTTGATGGTCGGCCAGTTCATCCAGTTCAACCGGATTAAGCTCACTGGCTTCGGGCAAAATGCTGCTCAGACGTCGTTGCACCAGTCGCACATTGACTTCATCGGTGGCCGGATTCAGGGCATCGTTAATCGCCTCCTGGATCTGCTGACGCACCCAGGTGTCATAGGTTTCCAGGTAACGCTCGATCAGCGTGGCAAACTCAACCGCAAACAGGTTCTTGATATACTGCTCTAGATCGTCAGCGGTTTGATCGCGCCAGAGCCGATTAATATACTGCTCGGCTTCGCTGTGGCGATAGTGTTGCAACTGTTGCGCTGCGTCTTCCGGCAACAGCACAAAGGCTTCCAGGTCGGTCATGAGGCGCTGAATGGAGTGCTGCTGCTGCTGGCGGGCAAGCGGTGCCAACAGTGCGGGCAGTGTCGCGTCGTCTGCTGCCTGCAATGCTGCCAGATCCAGGGGCACATCCGGGAAGAGTGTGTACAACTGCTCCTGCGCCTCTTCGTATTTGTCGGTTGCCAGGGCACGAATGGCGGCCTGCCCCTCTACCAGCAATTGCTCGTGATCACGATAGCGTTGAAACAACTCGGCAATGCGCCGTTGCTCGTCGGCCTCCTCCAGCACCCGCCGACGCTTGTTGTAGATCACCTCGCGCTGTTTGTTCATCACGTCATCGTACTCAACGGTATGCTTACGCATATCGAAGTTGAAGCCTTCGACGCGGGTCTGAGCCGACTCGATGCTCTTGTTGATAATGCCCGCTCGGATCGGCATATCTTCTTCGACTCCCAGGCGTTCCATCGTCTTCTGAATGGTATCCATACGCCCGAAGCGACGCATCAATTCATCCTCCAGCGAGAGATAGAACGTGGAGGATCCAGGATCGCCCTGACGACCGGCACGCCCCCGCAACTGGTTGTCAATGCGGCGCGCCTCGTGGCGTTCGGTGCCGATGATATGCAAGCCACCGGCGGCCTTAACCTGTTCACGCTGCTCTTCACATTCGCGCTTGATACGCAGGATGTCATCAATGTACTCTGGCTTCAATCCCGGTTTGCTGCTGATGAGCGCCTGTGCTGGCTCCAATTCGCCGCGTAACGTGAGCTGTACTAACAGTGAACGGGCCGTATAGACCTGGCGGAAAACCTGGTCGGCCAGGAATTCGGCGCGATCCTGCGGTGAGGCATTACGATAGGTGTTTAGCTCACTATACCGACGCCAGATTTCGGCAATATGCTCCTCGCGCAGCCAGTCGGTGTCCTGAACAATCGCATGCGCTTCGCTCAAACGCTGGTACAAAACCGCATCCACCAGGGCAATATTCCGGTCATATTGGTCAGGATGATCGCCTAGCACGGAACGCATGAGAAAGATATGCAGACCTTCGTGCGGATCATCAATACGGCGCAATGCCTGCTCATACTCATCGTGCAAGTGGCGTAAGGCGCTGATCAACCCGGCATCGAACTGGCTCGGCTGCGTCGCCATTTTCAGCGATTTCTCCTCAGCAAAGAGCCGCTGTGCCAGTTCGCCAATCTCGGCGCGGGTCACGCCCTGCTCTTCAAGATAACGGCCCGCCAGAGCTTCAGGGTTGCCGCCCAGCAAAATATCGGTACCACGACCGGCCATGTTGGTGGCGATGGTGACAGCACCGGGTTGCCCAGCCTGGGCAATAATGCGCGCTTCATCGGCGTTCTGTTTGGCGTTGAGTACCTGATGCTTAATCTTCTCGCGTTTGAGCAACGCACTCAAGCGCTCTGAGGTCTCGACCGAGGTGGTACCAACCAGAATCGGTTGCCCATTCGCCGAGCGTTCGCGGATCTCGTTGATGAGTGCCCGGAATTTGGCATCTTCCGTGCGATAAATCAGATCGCTGTTATCGATACGAATAACGGGACGATTGGTGGGGATCATGGTTACTTCGCGGTTGTAGATCTTGGCAAACTCTTCTTTTTCGGTGGCTGCGGTTCCCGTCATACCGGCCAGCTTGGTGTACATACGGAAGTAATTCTGGAAGGTGATCGTGGCATAGGTGACGGTCTCATTCTGCACCCGCACGTCCTCCTTGGCCTCCACCGCCTGGTGCAGACCATCGCTCCAGCGGCGCCCGGGCATCAGCCGTCCGGTGAACTCATCGACGATAATGACTTCACCATCCTGCACCACGTAGTCTTTGTCGCGCTGAAACACAAAGCGGGCCTTGAGTGCGTTCTCCAGATAGTGGGTCAGTGCGCTGTGTTGCGGATCGTAGACGCTCTCGCCTTCGCCCAGTTCTCCCAACTGACGCTCGACCTTCTCCAGGCCTTCCTCGGTAAGCACCACCGTGCGTGAGCGCGGATCGATCAACACGTCGCCATCCGGTTCGGCCCCTTTCTTTACCTCGTCTGGCGTGACACGCCCGGCTCGTAGAGGCTTAACGATCTGCGCAAAGCGGGCATACTGGTCGCTTGAACGACTGGCGGGGCCGCTGATGATCAGCGGAGTACGCGCCTCGTCAATCAAAATATTGTCCACCTCGTCCACGATCGCATAGTGCTGGCCGCGCTGCACCACGCGCTGGAGCGAGTTGACCATATTGTCGCGCAGGTAGTCAAAGCCGAATTCGTTATTCGTTCCGTAGGTAATATCGGCGGCATAGGCTTCTTTCCGGTTGCATGGCCGCCAGTGTACCAGACGCTCATCATCAAGGGGGGCATTCGGATCAACATAATCAGGATCAAACAGGGCAGAATAGTTGTGGGCAATAAAGCCGACACGCATATCCAGCAGATGATAGATCGGCCCCATCCAGCCTGCGTCACGCCGGGCCAGGTAGTCATTGACCGTAACCAGGTAGCTACCTTTGCCTTCAAGGGCGTTGAGATAGAGCGCCAGCGTCGCCACCAGCGTTTTGCCTTCACCGGTCTTCATTTCGGCAATGCGGCCCTCGTGCAAAACGATTCCGCCAATCAACTGCACATCGTAGTGACGCATGCCGATGGTGCGCCGTGAGGCCTCGCGCACAGCGGCGAACGCTTCAGGGAGCAGATCATCCAATGTTTCACCGGCTGCCAATCGTTTACGAAACAGGCCAGTTTGGGCGCGTAATTCGTCATCTGAAAGTTGCTGATAGGTCTCTTCGAGCGCGTTAATTGCGTCTACCTGCGGTTGATATTTCCGCCGGACTTTGTCTTCATTATCGCCAAAAATCTTTTTCAAGAAGTTCAACATCTGGAATATCTCCTACAAACCAGAATAACCACAGAAACGTTGTCCCCGTACCAGCGGGGGAAAAGAGGACATGGCAAATGAAGCGGAATAGGCACGGTTCAGGCAACGAGAGCCTGCTGTTCTCTATGTTTCTGCGGTGGAATATCCATATTATCGTCTCTGGCATTATACCCGACGCAACAGTTCGTTGGCAATGTTGCCATGTAGAGGAGCGACAGCATGGCTGCCTCAGCAACACAGGCCCGGCTGAAGCCGGGGGAGCAGCAACACAGGCCCGGCTTCAGCCGGGACTCCAGTCGTTCGTGTATCTGGGGAGCAGCAACACAGGCCCGGCTGAAGCCGGGGAAAGGCACCCCGGAGTCCCGGCTTTAGCCGGGCGAGCGCTCCGCGATGATTGCCCCATACACATCGAATGTTTGCCGGGCTGTCTGGTGCCAGGAGAAGCGCTGCGCCTGGCACAATCCCTGTTCGCGCAGATAGGCCCGCAGGGCCGGGTTGTGTAGGAGATGCGCGATGGCCTCTGCCAGTTCAACAACATTGAACGGATCGACAGTCAAAGCCGCATTGCCCACCACTTCCGGCAGGCTGCTAGCATAGGCGCAAATGACCGGCGTGCCGCAGGCCATTGCTTCCAGCGGGGGCAGGCCAAAGCCTTCGTAGTAGGAGGGAAAAACGAATAGCTCGGCCCCGCTGTAGAGCGCAGGCAGATCGGCTTCAGCCACATTGGGCAAAAAGGTGACACTATCCGTCAGGGCGCGTTCGGTCACCAGGCGTTGCGCGGCGGGATAGCGCGGATCGTAGTGCCCGGCGATCACCAGGCGCGGGAGGGACGAGCGAGTCGCGGCAGCCGCGCACACTCGTTCCCAGGCACAGACGAGTCGCTCCAGGTTCTTGTGCGGTTTGTTCGCACCGACGTACAGCACGTAGGGTGATGTGAGGCCATAGGCCTGACGCATGGCCATAATCGTATCCGCACTCTGTGGACGAAAGCGCTGGTCAGCGGCCTCGGGCGTGACCGCAATATGTGAGCGCGGTATGCGGTAGTGGTAGGCAATGTCGTCGCGGGCATGGTGCGAGACGGTGATGATACGTGTGGCCGTGCGCACGGCCAGCCCCATGGTAAGCCGAAACAGGCGGCGGGCATGCGGCGTGAGTGTGTACGGAACCTGCCAGCCGATCAGATCGTGGATGGTGACAATGGTTGGACAGGGCAGGCCGAAATAAGGCTTGATGTAGTAGGGTGAGTGCAGCAGGTCAAGCCGCAATGCCCGTGCCAGGCGTGGGATCTGGATCTGCTCGGCCAGCGTGAAGGGGCGGGCGGTGGTAGCGATCATGTCGACGTGTGGCAGGCGGCGGAGCGTGTCCAGGCTGTGGCGCGTATTGGGCAGGGCCGGGTTGTAGAGCAGGGTGAGCCTGTGCCCGTGATCGAGCGCGGCCAGGGCTGGCACCAGATTGGCGACATAGCGCCCAATGCCGGGGAAGTGGTCACAGATATAGCGGGCGTCAAGGCCGATATTCATGGTACGATTGAGACTTTCAAACAGTGCCATGCCTCACGCCGAATAGGGGATAGGGAACAAGTGACAGGTGATAGGAGCCGCACCAGCCTGGTCATCTGTCACCTGTCACCTGTCACCTGGAAGCGGCTCACGGCTCACGTGTACCGCTCATGATGCGATAGACATTGTAGTAGCTGCGGGCGAGGCTGGCCTGGGTATAGTGCGCCAGCACGCGCTCACGGCCCTGCTGTCCCAATGCCCGGCGCCGCTCTGGATCATTCATCAAATCGAGCAGGGCCGCCCGCAATGCTCCCACATCCTGCTCCGGCACCACCAGACCCGCGTCGCCAATGACGTGCGGGATCTCGCCTGACGATGACCCAACTACCGGCACGGCACAGCTCATCGCCTCGATCAAAATCCGCCCGAACTGCTCTTTCCAGTTCGCCGTGGTATGCGAGGGCAGCACCAGCACATCAAGCTGGCGTAACACGTTCGGCACCTCGGTGCTACCAACGGCGGGCAGCAGTTCCACTCGCTCGTTCAGCTCCAACGCACCGACCCGCTCGATGATGGCCGGGCGGAGCGTGCCGTCGCCCACCAGCCGCAGCCGCGCCGGTTCGGGCAGGCCAGCCAGTGCTTCGACGAGGTCGAGAATGCCCTTGGCCGCCACCAACCGCCCGACATAACCGATCACAAACGTGGATGCAGCACGATCTGCCGCGACCGGTTCAGCCGGGCTGAACAGATCAGGATCGACGCCAAACTGCGGCAGCACGGTGATCGGCCCGCGATAGCCATGCCGCCGCAAGATTGCCGCCGCTTCTTGATTGCCGGCAAGCGCATAGGCGGCGTGACGGAAGGCATAGCGTTCAAACCAGCTAAACGGTGGCGGATAGCGACGGTCGATATTGGCCCAGTTAAAAAAACAGCAGCGGGCACGAACCGCTCGACCGGCCCGCAGCGCCAGGAAGGTCGCCAGGTTGAATGACTCCTCGTCAATGTGCAGCACGGTCGGACGCTCACGTTCCAGCACGCGCCGCAGACCCGGATAGAAATGCAGGTGATGATGGCCATTGAGCCGTATGGGCAGTTGTTCCAGACGATACCCCCGCGTAAAGCGACGTTCTAGCGCGAGACAGCCCACACCTGGTTCACGCCAGCAGGGTGGCACCAGCGCCGTCAGTTCGATATTCGGCAGCCGTGCCAGTTCCTCCAGCTTCTTCTGGTACGCACCCACCACCAGCGCCTTGGAGAGCATCACCACTTTCACGCTGTACGCTCAGGGGGTGGTAGACCCGGATCGGGCGGGAAGTGGGGTGTAGCGGGGGGAAAGGGATCGAGAAAACGTTGAAACTCCAGGCGGTAACCGTCTGGATCGTGGGCAAAAAAGTGATACACGCGATACTGCTCGTTTTCGCGGGGCGGTTGCTCCAGCGTCACCCCCTGTGCCTTGAGCCGTGCATACCAATCATCAACATCGTCACACACCAGCGTCAGGATGACCCATCCATCCGGGGGTGGTGCTATGTGATCATGCTGGCAAAAGCCCAGGTAGCCCCCTGGTGCAACTTGATAGATACGGCAGGTGCCCTGATCGAGCGTCAGCGGCAACAGAATGATCGTCTCGTAGAAATGAGCACACGCCTTGAGATCGGCCGTGGGCAAAAAGGTAATCTGGGCATCAAAAACAAAATGGGTCATGCAAACTCCTTCGTTCTTATTTCTGCCTTATGTCATTTTGACCTATACCTTGCTGGAGCAACACAGGCCCGGCTAAAGCCGGGATTTCCAGTCGTGCGCGTATCCGGTTCATGGTTTAACCTTCATCAGGCGTCAGGAGGTCAGGGCAAAGCGTTGCCTGCATTTGAACCGCATCTGGTGGTTGAGTACCGTGATGTTGAGGGATACGTAGTGTAGTAACGACTTTAGTCGTTCCTGAGGGTGTAGAAACGACGAAAATCGTTCCTACACCCTCCGCATATTCGGTGCGGTCAACCACTAGCCATGCTTCTGCACAAACGTGGTCATAAAATCCGCCAGGGCCTGGCACCCCTCCTGACTCATCGCATTATAGATCGATGCCCGGATACCGCCCACCGAGCGATGCCCCTTCAGCCCGACCATGCCCGCCGCCGTCGCCTCGCTCACAAAGCGCTGCTCCAGTTCGGTACTGGGCAGGCGGAAGGTGATATTCATCAGTGAGCGGCTGTCTGGTGTGGCATGTCCCCGGTAAAACCCGGTATGCTGATCGATGACCGCATAGATCGCGGCAGCTTTCTGCTGGTTGCGCTCGGCGATGGCTGTCAGTCCGCCCTGCTCCTCGATCCAGCCCAGCACCAGGTTCAGCATATACACGGCAAACGTAGGCGGTGTGTTGTACAGCGAGTCGTTTTTGGCATGTGTGCTATAGCGCAGATAGACCGGGATATGTTGTGCCGCCTGCTCCAGCCAGTTCGTTCGCAGCACCACCACCGTCACCCCGGCCGGGCCGAGGTTTTTCTGCGCACCGGCATAGAACAGCGCAAACCTGCTGGCTTCAAACGGACGCGACATAATGTCGCTACTCATATCGGCCACCAGTGGGGCCGTGCCAACATCGGGCAAGGTGTGCCACTGCGTGCCATAGATGGTGTTGTTGGTGGTGATGTGGACATAGGCCGGCGTGTCGCTCAGGGTCAGCTCATTCGTACCTGGAATGCGGCAATAGTTCTCGGCGGCGGTGCTGCCTGCCACATGCACGGTTGGTGCAGGCGTCAGGCTGGAGGCCACATTTTCGGCCTCCTTCTGCGCCTTCTCCGACCACGAGCCGCTCAAGATGTAGTCGGCGACGGCACCGGCGGGCAGGAAGTTCAGCGGCAGCATGGCAAATTGCAGGCTGGCCCCGCCCTGCAAAAACAACACACGGTAGTCGTCGCCCAGGTTGAGCAAGCGCTTGATACGGGCCTCGGCCTCGCTGTTGATCGCCTCGTAGGGTTTAGAGCGGTGGCTGGCCTCGATTATCGAAATCCCCTGGTCTTGATAGTCGAGCAATTCGGCCTGCGCACGTTCGAGTACCGGTAGCGGTAGCGTGGCTGGCCCTGGATTAAAATTGTAGACGCGGCTCATTCGGTTGTCTCCTTGTATGCAACGTTGGCCCACGCGCCCGGCCAACAGAGAGCGTTCAGTGTCTGGCTATAGTATAAACCAGACTCGACAAGATGCCATCGGCCATTCGTTGCACGTTAGAGGCGCACACCCTTCGCAGCGGGCATCTGGTAGGGGCAGGGCAGCACCGTGGCCCTATTGCGCCGCCACGTCTGGCCGATACAGCGTAATTGCGTCGCCAGTGTCGTGTACCAGCGTGCCGCGTGGTTGCACCGCTTCCCAGGCAACCATGGCGATGTCGCCCACGGCACCGGCAGCGTTGATCACGATCAGCAGCATCAGCAGCGGCACGGCAGCCAGTGGCATGACGGCGATCAGCCCAAAGCCCGCCAGGGTGATTAGCACCAGCGGAGCCAGACCAACGATCAGATGCTGCGTATGTGGCATATACCAGTTCGGGGCGGCAGCATAGGCATACAAGCCTTTGAAGCCAAACACCGGTCGGTCGCGAGTAAAAATCCAGAAGAACAGGCCGTGGATCAGCTCGTGCAACACGATCTGGAAGATCACCAGCCCGATCAGGGCCACACTGAAGATCAGCATGTCGGTTCCGCCAAAGCTCACGTTCTGGCCGGCATCATGCGGGCGCAACAGGGGCACGATCTGCAGCACCAGCCAGCCAGAGGCGAAAAACAGCACCAGCGCTGCAATATTCAGCCCGATCAGCGCGGTCTTGTTCTGCGAGAGATCGAGCGCGGCATGGCGCTGATAGTGGGGCGGTAGCGTCTGGACGGGTTGCGTGATAACAGGCGGGTTGCCAGTCGTATGTGACACAGCTTGTTCCTTTCTTTCGCTGTCATTATAGCCGGATCTAGCTGTGACGCAAAGGCGTGTGAGCAAGGTGGCGAACCATCTCAATGGATCTGCACTGTAATACCGCGAGATGCTTCCTGCGTCAGCATGACATTGGGGGGCGTTGTGGCAATGCAGTGAGATGCTTCCTGCGTCAGCATGACATTGGGGGGGCGTTGTGGCAATGCAGCGAGATGCTTCCTGCGTCAGCATGACATTGGGGGGGCGTTGTGGCAATGCAG
>CALANA010000167.1 GCA_937925925.1 uncultured Chloroflexales bacterium
GAGCCGCGCCGTACCAGAAAGGAACATGTGTGGGGGCCTGCGGCCCCCGCACCCCCGCCCCGATGCAGTCACGTTGGAAGACGAATGACAAAAACATGCAGAATGGTCACTTCAAAACGGTATGATATCTGAAGCGATTGATTGACAATCAGGTTGTTTGCGTTCCTGGTTACAAAAACACTCCCCAACCCATTACCATTATGTTATAATTGTCAGGGCATGCACAGCATATGCGGGTCGAGCCATGAAGATTGTCTCAATCTATCAACGTGAGTATCGCGCCCTCGTATCAGGCGTGGGCGGTTAGTACTTCGAGGAGAGAACATGCGCGCACACTATTTTCAACACGTTCCGTTTGAAGGATTGGGCAGTATTGATTCCTGGCTGGAAGCAAAAGGATACCAACTGACGCACACACGGTTCTTTGAATCAACGAACTTGCCGAATCCCAGAGCTATCGACTTATTTGTGGTTCTGGGCGGGCCGATGAGTGTGAACGATGAAGATACGTTCCCCTGGCTCGTTGTGGAAAAGCAGTTCATTCGTGAAGTCATCGAGGCCAGAATTCCGATTCTGGGCATTTGCCTTGGGGCACAACTTATTGCCAACGCAATGGGGGCGAGAGTCTTCCCCAATCCCGTCAAAGAAATCGGCTGGTTGCCCATTTATGCGACTGCTACCAACGACCATTCCGTCTTCACATTTCCGGCATCAGAAACGGTATTTCATTGGCATGGAGAGACATTTGATTTGCCACCGGATGCGATACGGCTTGCGAGGAGTGCGGTATGTGAGAACCAGGCTTTTCAACTCGGAAAGTCGGTCATCGGCTTGCAGTTCCACCTTGAAACAACACCAGAGTCAGCGCGGGAGATTGTCTCTCACTGCCGTGACGAATTAATTCCATCCCAATATGTACAGTCAGAGGAAGAAATCCTATCCGCTGGACTAGATCGCTATAGATCCATACATTATCTGATGGAACGCATCCTGGTCTATCTCGAACGAAGCAATAGCTAACAACTGCAGCAACTCCGACTGGCAACGAAGCGCAGTGGAGTTGCTGACCAGTTATGCAGAACATCAGATGCGCCTTTATTAAGGAGACAACATGCCCAGATATCATACTCCAAAAGAGTATCTGGATGCCGCCCGATCACCCGCAACTTCGCCGGCAGAGTTGAGAGCGCTTGCCAAAGCACCCTATAGTTTCGTTCTTACTGCGGTAGCACGTAACCCTCACACGGAGTCCAGCGTACTCACGACCCTTATACCGACAGTGATCGAATCATGGAATGAGCAAGAACTGGCGGCGGCCATTGCATGCCATCCTCACACATCAGCAGATGCGTTGGCCACGCTCGCCATGCGGCTTATACCAATGCTCGATAATGGGCGAGGCCATCAGGTCGGGTTCAAAGCTGGAGTACTGCTGTGTTGCAATCCGATGACACCCATCCATGCCATCGCAACGCTCTTGCACTCGGAGCATGTCGCTATGCAATTTCGCAAAGTAGTAGCCCGCGAAACACGCCGACAAGATGTATTAGCGATCCTCCTGGCTGATCGCAGCGAGACGGTGAGGAGGCAAGCCCAAAAGACTATGCAGGCTCTTGATACAGGCGTAGAACATTGATGAGAAAGAACGACACCTGGTAACCGTTCCGGTGGGTTGGTTTGGAGGAGCCGTGCCGCTCCAGGAGGTTCGTTTTTGGCCCGTTGTGGCGGCTTTGCCGCCACAACGGGCCGAACAAGGGGTGCGCGGGGCCACAGGCCCCCGCACCCCCGCTGGAGAACGTTCCCCTGAACAGTTACCGACACCTGTATCCCCAATACCGTTACGGTTGGCCCGGTGGAGAGCAATGTGACCCATCACCTCGCCCTCTCCGCACTGTCTGGCATCCTGACCTACGAAGAGACTGGCTCCAACTCGTCCGGGGTCAGAAACATAATATGTTGCAACAACGCCAGCAACACCTGCTTCACACTCTCGCGCTCGGTGGCAACACAGGCAATAAGCGGGATGGTTAGTGGTAACTCAAGGCGCTTCCGTATATAACTGAGGGGTAAGGCCGAGGGATCATCCTGCTTATTCGCCGCCACCACAAAGGGGGCATCCGTCAACTCACTAAAGCGATCCATCAGCCGGCGCGTTTCCACAAAGTGAGCGGGACGGCAGCTATCAACCATAATTACATAGCCAAGACACCCAATGCTCAAATGTTCCCACATAAAATCGAAGCGTTCTTGCCCAGGAGTACCAAACAGATACAACGTCACCTGGTCATTGATCGCAATCGTACCAAAATCCAATGCCACCGTCGTCTGTTGCTTAAGCGCTCGTTCCTCGTCGAGCGTGACCGCATAGTCGGTTGAAATGGGATCAATATCACTGATCGAACGAATAAACTGGGTTTTACCGGCGGCATAACCGCCGGTAATAACGATCTTGAGCGTCTGCATTGTTTCTGATACTCCTTACATTACAGTGCATGAATGCGACGCTTAATGGCGTTTAACAATGTACGACTTACTGTCGGTGGAGCTTTTGTCTCAGTACCAACCCCGTTCGTCGGCGAGACACTGTCCAGTTCCATTTCAGGCCCAAAGTCGTGTCTTACAGTTGCTGCCACCACCTGTTTATCTGGTTGACGCGACTTTTTGGGTCGGGGCGGAGCAACCACCTCAATGACTCCCAATGACAATAACTCAGCCACCGTGCGTATCGCCACAGTATGCTCCATCTTCGTTGCTTCACACACCTCACGCAGACTCTTCTGGGTGGCAACCTGACTCAGGATGCGCCACTGATGGACATTCAGTTTGACGCCACTTTCAGAATTGTTCGGCAATGGTGACAGTTGCAAATAGGTATCGAGTGTAATGGTATGATACGGAATAGCCCGGGTCGGGTCTGTACGGCGGGCCATACCCTCCAGAATTAACTGTTCTCCATCTTGATGAATGCGTATCGGTCGGGTGTGAACACTAGAATTATGCTGGAACACAAACCGGGCGTTGTCCCAGGTTAACATCTGGATCACCGCCTCATCAGCGGTTGCGACAATCGTGCGTGGCGATCCACGCAGAATAAGCGCATCGATCAGACGCCCATCGGCCACATAGATAATACCGTATTCGATCTGCTCGCGTAGTAGCAACACCCCCGACTTTGGCCCCATCCGAAAAACCTGGATGAGGTCACTCAATGACATATCCTGTAGTGTACCTTCAAGCGCCATAGCTTTGCTCCACCGAACGAACTCTCTGGTTCTTTATTTTTCGATCAAGACGATAGCGATCCTGCGTCCTGTGTGCCAGGATCCCAACGTGAGCCAGTTCGGTGTGCTTACCAGATCATATCAGGATCCCCAGAATACACAGCGCATGCGGAATAGCTAGATGTCTGAAAATTCCTTCGTGTTTTTTATATATGACCAACTTCAGTTGCCTACGTTTTTACGCTGAAGCCGAGACTGCCGGAAAATTCAAAGATTCATTCGCATCTGGTAGAACAGCGGTAACAGTATAGCTGCTATAGCACGCCTCAATGAGTAACCAGTCATGTAGACTGCAGGAGTCTGACCGTTGGCACAATGTGTGGCGAGTCATAACCTCGTCAGCACCTCTCTTGAACCCTACCCAACAAGCGCCAACATGGCTACGTTCGGTTCTGTGTATTGCTACGATTGTTTTTTTCGGCACGGCTATGCCGTGCCGGAGCTGCATAATCAAGGTAAAAACCGTGTCCCACACAATACACAAGAGGTATATACCTATGGGGTTGCGCATTCTGTTCAAGTAGGAAATTAAATCACCTGACTGATCGATTGGGCTGCTTCGCGGGCTTCAAGCCGTACCATCCCCAGGTTGGCCCCCTGGCGCAGGTTCACTGCCAATAATCCCTGCTCACCGGCAGGTAGCACCATGAACAGGCCATTCCCAGACTTGATGATCGTTTCCTCTGGCAAGCCTAACTTCAACTCACCCGATACCCGGCGCGTCACCCCCATCATCGTGGCTGCGACCGCCCCGACCCGATCGGCATTGACATCGGGAGACATACGTGATACCAGCACAATCCCATCCATGCTCACCGCTGCCACACCAGAAACGTCATTACCGGCATTGGTTGCGAAGCGTTCCAGAATAACTGCGATCTGTTCCTGTCGTGAAGGCATTGTTTTTCTCTCTTTCGTCTGTATACCGAAGATTCATCATACTGATGAAAACGAATATATTATATCATTTGGGCGTCATCGAGTTTCATCTTTACCGTCTAACCAGCAGCAACAGAAGGAGCCACATGCAGGATGACAATGTATGAAAAACGCAGAGTCCCTGGGGATATAGAGCAAGCTGCTACCAATTGTACATTGGCGTCCAAAAGCCTGGACGGAGCGAGACCCAGGCTCAAACCTATAAACTTCAGTTCTTCACAACGTAGGATTGGTCTAGCATACTATGCGTATTTCGCAACAATCTCCTTCATCTTGTCACAATCCGCTGTGGTCACCGCAACCCATTTTGAAATACGTTGGAGTTCTTGCAACACCTCCCGGCCACCTGGATCGGCATCCATATGCAGAAAGATAGCCTCAATATCGCGCTGATGAGCGGCCAGAGAAGGGGCGATGTTGATGCAGTGAAAAGCAAGCTGTTCATCGGAAACAGCAAACATGTTTACCATATTCTTACCATGATCCGAAAGGTCATCATAGGTATCTTTGTAGACAATTCCATAGCGGGCATCGCCTTGCCATACCGTGCGAATCACCGTCAGCCATGAGTTGCAATCGAGCAAGTCGCCGGGAGTCACCGCATGCCGTTTCAGCATATGGAGGGCAATCTTTGTCGGTATCAGTTTCTTCACGGTCGCAACGGTTTCGCCTTGCAGTGACTCGATCCTGGGATTGGGGACATCGGGGTTTGCCACAAGAACCACCTCGTCGTACAGACCAGCAGGCCGTACCAGCGGGATATAGCCCTGCTCTTGAATCAGCCTGAAGCTATCGGTCGGATTACCATAGACCATGGTAGCTGCACTCAGACCAGCGTGAAAATCTTCAAAATCTATCGAAAGTTCAAAACAGACACTGATTCCAAGTTTTTTGGTGACATACTGTGCCAGATGATACCACCCTTCTGAGCCTCTGGCGGTATCATGCGGACAGACCATAAAGGTAATTTGACTCATTCTGCTGCTCCCTTCGGAACCATCAAATAATCTGCTCCTATCGTACTATCACATTATCTATTGTATCAAACTATAGCCCATAGTTGAAATAGGACTATCAGGCAGTGCAGGAATAGTACCTTGTTTCACCAAAAGAGAATAGTATGTATACCAACAGTACTAAAAAATTGTCTACAGCAATCCTATTAGTAACCGTTCAGGTGGGGTGGTTGGGCGGGGCACGACCTCGCCCGGAGGTTCCCGGGGTTGCGGGGGCCTGCGGCTCCCGCAACCCCGCTGGCGAACGTCCCCCTGAACGGTTACATCCTAATTATACTTGTAAACCTGGAGTCCCGGTTTTAGCCGGGGCGGAGCGCTGCCAGGCTCAAGCCTGGAATCCGGTGCTTCACAACTGATGTAGGATCGCTATACCAGGCCTGTCTAAAAAGATTTATGGAGTGCTACAGCCATGCTGCCGCCGTGTTAACGTTCAGAGAACACTGAGGAACACAGGGTATTGATCGCATCTCTCCACTGCTGCGCCACATCATGGAGGATTGATCTATCGGGCATCAACGCTCTTGCATAAAACCCATCTGCTGGGCAAAGGCAATAATCTCAGCCCGGTTTTTGAAGTGCAACTGGCTGATGATTTCACGCATATGGTAGCGCACGGTGTGCTTGCTCAAGTGTAACATGTCCCCAATTTCCTGATAGGTATAGCCCTGCGCTACTAGCGACAATACCTCGATCTGTCGTTCGGACAGCACAACTGGTGGCATTGAAACATCGACATCCTGAGTCTGGATAGGTGGGGGCAACTGGATCGTCCCGAGTGTGTGTGCATCATTGTCCGCGCCAGGCGCAGATGCCGGCGGCGCTGGTGCCGGTGACCAGGGATGTTCCTGGTGGACAAATTCGGCCAGCACCCGTGCTGCCAGGCCCGGCGAGATGACCGTCTCGCCTTCAATCACATTCGTAAGCAGTATAAAAAATTGATCTGAATCCAATCCTTTGAGCAAATATCCCGATGCACCATACCTGATAGCCTCAAACAGGTGTGTGTCATGTTCAGACATCGTCAGCATAACGATCTGGATGTCAGGCAATTCCGCTTTGATCAGACGTGTGGCATGCAATCCATTACAATTGGGCATCTCAATATCCATCAATATGAGATCGGGACGCAACACCCGCGCCTGGTTCAACGCCGCAATGCCGTCGTTTGCAGTGCCGATCACCGCAATTCCCCGCCCGGTTAGCAGGTTTTGCATACCCTGCAGAAACAACGGGTGATCATCAACCAGCAGTACACGCAGGGAATGCAGAGTGCGCTTGGGGCGAACATGGCGCAGAAGTTGCACAATGACTTGCGTACCCGCACCGGGATGCGCCTCAATGCGCAGGTGAGCGCCAATTTCGCTCGCTCGTTCACGCATGCTGTTAAGGCCATAGTGCTGTCCATCGGTTCGCTCCATCACCATAGAGGCTGATTGGGGGTCGAAGCCCCGGCCAGCATCAGCTACCACTATCCACACCTGGTCGGCCGTGCAGGTGAAGGAAATCTGCGCTGCATGGGTCTGCGCATGCTTGCGGATGTTGGTGAGTGCCTCTTGAATAATCCGTAAGAGTTGCACATCGGTCGCAGGCGCAAACGCCTGATCGTTCAGGTCGGGCGTAATCTGTAGATCGACTGCGATTCCGTAGAGTTGCTCGAAGCGCTCAAGGTAGTGCCGGAGCGTGGCGAAGAAGCCTTGATCCAGCGTGGCCCGTGCTGTCGCACCAAGAATAAACTCGCGGATGTCGGTATGGTTTTCTTGCGAAGCCGTGATCATCTGCGTCAGATAGGCATCAGCCGTCGTCACATCGCCGCTGGCAAGCAGATCACGTGTGGCCTGGGCCTGGGTCTTGATGTAGCCCAGCACCTGTCCCAGATTGTCGTGTAACTCACGTGCCAGCCGCTCGCGTTCGCGGAGCATCGTTAACGCTTTGTGCTGCTCCAGGAGTTGAGTCTCCGCTTGCTTACGCTCGGTCAAATCCTGAATATTGGCGATGCGATACGGTACCAGATCGGTTCCACGCTGGATGACCGTCACATCAACCCGTACCGGAAAGATGCTGCCATCTTTGCGCCGATGTTGAGCCTCAAAGACCACATGCTCCTGTTCCTGCACCAACCGCGCCGAGCGCTCATAGATCGCATGTGCATCGGGAGCATAGAGCATGGACACCGGTTGACCAGTCAACTCTTCCACCGTATAACCATACATACTGGCAAAGGCCGGGTTCATCAGGTCGAGGTTTGTACTGCCCACATCACTCACGACTACCCCGATCTTGATGTTCTGGAAAATATCGGCCCACTTGCGCAGCGTCTCCTCGGCCTGTTTGCGCTCGGATATGTCGCGGATAAACGAGCAGAGGTAGGCCTGGCCATGATGCTCCAGATATGTGGATGTGACCTCGACCGGAAAGGTGCTACCATCTTTGCGGCGATGCTGTGTCTCCAGTTGGGTAAAGCCCTGCTGCTGCATCTTCTGCCAGTGTTCGGCCCAGATCTCCATGGGAAAGACCGGGTTGATGTCGGCAATCGTCATCCTCAGCAACTCATCGTGCGTATAGCCCAGAATGCGACAGGCGGCGTCGTTGGCATACAGAAAGCGTTTATCCTCACCAATCCACAGGATCTCGTCGGCAGAATGATCAAGCGCAAACTGCGCCAGATGCAAGGTCTCCTCCACCCGTTTACGCTCGCTCATGTCGGCAATGACGGCAAGAATGGCTTCAAGTTCATTTTGCTCATTGCGGATGGGTGTCAGCGAGAGATCACCCCAAAAAAGACGCCCATCCAGCCGTAGAAAGCGTGTTTCGTGGCGATAGTGGGACGTGGTTGCCTGCTGTAGCTCTTCCCACGCCTGG
Organism: uncultured Chloroflexales bacterium; assembly: GCA_937925925.1. GTDB lineage: Bacteria > Chloroflexota > Chloroflexia > Chloroflexales > Chloroflexaceae > CAKZQX01. The sequence goes on from CALANA010000167.1 coordinate 8,096, forward strand.
CGGTGCATTCCTCGATCTTCGCTAAATGTTATGTCAAGTAAAGTCAGCGCAGAGATGTCTGCCGCAGTACAACCAAGGAGATCAAGCCAGGTCTGGTTCACCTCAAGCGCATAGCCCTGCAGATCTACCAGCACCATGCCCACCGCCGCATTATCAAAAATGGCCTTCAAGCGCAACTGGCTGGCATGCAACGCTTCCTCTGCCTGTTTGCGCCGTGTAATGTCGGTCGCAATTGCGCCAATCGCATACAGCTCATTCTGCTGATTGTAGAGCGGAAAGCGTGTGACGAGATAGGTATGAGGGCCATCAGGTAATGAAAGCTGCTGCTCGCACACAACCTCCTGTCCGGTGTCGATCACCTGCTGCTCATAGTGCTGTACCGCTGCTGCTACATCGGGCGGGAAGAGGTCAGCCGCAGTCTTGCCAATTACCTCTGTTGCCGTCAAATGTATCGAGGCGGCTGCCAGGTCGTTTGCCAGCATGTACTGTCCCTGCCGATCTTTGGCAAAAATGGCGGTAGGCGCGTGATCGATAAAACTCTGGAGCAGTTCCTGGCTGGTATGCAGGGCCTGCTCGGCCCGTTGCCGTCGGGCAACTTCGGTGTCTAGCCGCTGCTGGAGATGCGTTAGTTCGGCGCTGCGCCGGGCCAGTTCGGACGAGCAGTCGAGCGCAGAGGGGGCTTCCGGCACCAGGTTTGTCTCCGCCAGCCGCTGTCCAGGCACAAACGGCACGATATAACTGTGGGTCTCAAGCTGGCGCAGGCATGCCGTCAGATCGGCTTTGAGGCTGGTGGCCGATAGATAACGCGCATCGGCCTCTTGCGCCAGCAGTTTGAGAAGAATGTCCGAGAGAATAGCAGGAATGCCGGGTTTGTGAACGTGGGGCGCAAGCGGGGCGCGGCTGGTAGAGTTATTGCTCAGTGCGACGACATCCTGGCTGTCAAAGGGAAGCTGTCCGGTCAACAGTTCATACAAAGTTATGCCCAGCGCATACAGATCGGTACGATAGTCCAGCATTGGTGGCATATGTCCGGTCTGTTCGGGTGCGAGATAGTGCAACGTGCCCAGCAATCGGTCAACGTGGCCGGGTACAGGTATTTCCGACACCAGCTCGGTTGCCATTCCCAGGTCAATCAACGTGACCTGCCTGCTGACCGGGTTGAACAGAATGTGGGCCGGATTGATCTGGCGATGAATAAACCGCTGCGCGTGCAGTTGTTGCAACGCGGTCGTAACGCCAATCGCCAGCTTGAAAAAATCGATCAGACTCAGCGTGCCCGCCAGCCCCAGACGTGTGAGCGCCTCGGCCTCGCAATCTTGCAGTACCATAACCCAGTGCAACGGGGTAACCTCCAACGTGTAGGCCTGGATTACGCCTGGCAACTGCAAGCTCCGGGTCACCTGATACTCGCGTTGGAACCAGGCCAATCGCTCCGGTCGCTCCGGATCATTCGCTGCTATTTTGAGTACAACCGGCTGATCATCACGATCACGCCGCGCACGATAGACCGTCGAGGTTGCGCCAGTATGCAGGTGTTCCCCGATTTGATAGCCAGAAATGGTCAGCATCGCGTGTTCCTTTAGCCTTCCCCCTAGATAGGCCAATTCAGTAGATTGCTCTGCTGTTCAGTGTACTACATCTTCCATCTCGTTGGGAATGGTACAGAGGGCCCACCACACGAGTTATGACGGTCTACGCTGGTGTAGGTGCTGGATCACGCCGGTCAACTCCTGTACCGTCGTCACCGGGAAAGACTTGCTGGAGAGGATAACCACGCGACTACCCTTCAGGTCAAGCCCGATCAAGACCACGGTGGGGCATTCTATGAGGCAGGTTAGCACCATGTCGGCACTGGTCGTCGCCAGATCGACAATCAGCAGCGTGGGGCACGTGGCATACAGTTGCGGCACCATTTTCAGGTCGGCGGTATCAATCCGCTCAATGTTCAGATCGGGCATCGTGCTTAACTCAGCGGCGACACCAGCCACAAAGAGCGAATTGCCATAAATCAAGATGATCTGTCCGGAACCCATGCGCATCCTATGCTCTATAGGGCCAGGTGCTGTGTATTGGTGGTAATTTGATTGTACACGACAGGTGGCGTCCAGTCACTCTCAGCCAATGATAGTCATGCTGATAGTTGCGGTGCGCAATGGCGGTAGTGAGACACGATGTGTCTTTGCGTTCCAACGTTCTAACGTTCTGACGTTCTTATATTGGGAGCAGTGCCCAGGGATCGCCAGAAACCATTCTGTCGCATCCACTTCTCATGGTACCTGTTCACCCTCAAGGGAACATGCCCTCCTGGGAGCGCGGTCAGCGTGCCCGCGCTCCCAGGCGCAATATGAACGCTGGCGACAGCGCTTCCCGCCAAATGTGAACAGGTACTTCTCATGATCGACTTGACATTGCAGGGTGTGCATGCTATGCTCTCACCAATAGCACGAAAGACAAACCTTCGGGGCAGGGTGTAATTCCCGACCGGCGGTAATACCAGGGTTGCGTGCGGCATGATAATGTGTGCATACTCCTCTCTGGTTAGCCCGCGAGCTATATGGCATGACTCTGGTGGGATCCCAGGGCCGACGGTATAGTCCGGATGGGAGAAGGTTCGCACAATAGATAACCTGTCTGAACAGACTACAATGAGGTAGAGGCCACGGTAGAGACACTGTGGGCCTCTGGGACTCGTTGGAACGCTTTTTCAGTACAGGTGGTATGTCGGCAGCAATCGCAGTAGTGCTGTTCTGCGGGTGATCGAGCTGTGGTTCTGTTTGGGAATGCAGCCAGTCTGCCGACAGAGATGTTGTGTCTCTTCCGCCCCGAAGTAAAAATGCTTCGGGGCGTTTTGCATGCGCAATAATTACTGCGCTGCCTAGTAGAAGGGGTGGATAATGCAGCAAATGCTTCCCCTGGGTCGCCAATCGCGCCAGAAGGTCTATCCCGGCGTACCTCTTCCGACTGATACGTTGGCATCGGGTGTTGATCAATCAACGCGACGGCAATACACACTGCTGTCGCAGTGGATCGGTCTCCCGTTGGTACTCCTGCTGCTGGTGCTAGGGTGGCACATGTTGGTGATGATGCGTGGCTACCAGCCGTTTATTTTGCCTGGCCCGGCTGTTGTGGTTGAACGATTTATTATAACTGCACAGAGCGGCGTGTTGTGGACGCATGTCGCCATTACGTTGCATGCGGCGCTCGGTGGTTTTCTGCTGGCACTGGTGGTTGGACTGCTGCTAGGTTACCTGCTGGCGCACCTGTGCTGGATGGAACGGGCACTGGCACCGGTTCTAGCAGCGAGCCAGGCGATTCCTATTCTAGCGGTTGCGCCGCTGCTCATTCTCTGGTTTGGGACGGGGTTTAGCGCCCGAGCGTTGATTGCCGGAACGATCACGTTCTTTCCAATTGTGATCAGTACCATCGTTGCGTTGCGTGGTATTCCGCGTGAATTACGCGAAATGGCCTTGATTAGCGGTGCAACCCGCTGGCAAATCTTGCGCCACATTGAAGCGCCGCTGGCATTGCCCGTGTTGTTTGGCGGCATTCGCACCGGGCTATCGCTGGCGACAACCGGCGCGGTCGTGGCAGAGTTCGTGGCAGGCCGGGTCGGGTTGGGGGCGTTGATCACTATTGCCCGTGGTTTGTTTGATACCCCGCTGATCTTCGTCGCGCTCGTTATGCTGGCCGGGATGACACTCACTTTTTATCTGCTCGTCTATCTGCTTGAACGATTATTGGTGCGTTGGGAGTGGTGAGGAGTAGGCAAAGATGCATGTGAGAAAATTGCTGGTTATGATTGTGCTGATGGTATTGCTTATAGCTGGTTGTGGTACTGGCAGTTCACCATCAACGGCCAGTGCGCCTGAGCAGACAAACCCACCGGTTGCTGATAACCCGGTGGTTCCCGATCGAGAGTTGCGCCGGGTAACGCTGGCTTTGTCGTATATTCCAAACGTACAGTTTGCCCCGTACTACGTAGCGCGGAGCAATGGGCATTATGCGGCTGCCGGGCTAGACGTTGTGTTTGACTACAATTTCGAGACCGATGTGGCACAGCGGGTAGGCCGCTGGCCGCAGAGCCAGATTGAGTTTGCAACCGTCAGTGGCACGTCGGTTTTACTGGCACGACAACAGGGTTTGCCGGTACGGAGTGTGATGACGCTCTATCAAGATTTTCCGGTAGTATTCTTCAGCAAATCAAGTGTACCGCTGGCAACCCCGCTTGATCTCCAAGGGCGCAGCATTGGCATTCCGGGGCGCTTTGGCGAGAGTTTCTATGCCTTGCTTGCGCTGTTCTATGCCTCGGATCTGACGGAGGATGAGGTACAAGTGCAGGAAATTGGCTTTAGCCAGGCCCAGATGATCCTGGAAGATCGGGTCGAGGTGGCGATTGGCTATGCGATGAATGAGCCACTAGTCTTGCGGCAACAGGGGGTGGCGGTCAATATCCTGCGTGCCGCTGATATTTTGCCACTGGTTGCCAACGGCATTGTCGTCAGCGAGCAGTTGATTGAACAGGAGCCAGATCTGGTACGCCGCTTTGTCCAGGCCTCGCTGCGTGGATTACAGGATACACTCGATAACCCCGACGAGGCGTTTACGATCAGTCTGGAAGAGGTACCCGAAGCCGAACTGGGTGATCCGGAACTCCAGCGCCAGGTGCTGCTCGAAAGTCTTCCATATTGGCATAGTGGTGTGACTGATGAGCATGGATTGGGATACAGCGATCCAGCAGCATGGGAGCAAACACATCAGTTCTTACTTGATAGTGGCTTACTGACACGCCCTGTGCCGCTGGCGGAGAGTTTTACGAATGAGTTTATCGGGTCGGACTGATACAGCGCTGTCTAACAGATGTCAGGTTTTGGGGGAGGGGTAGGTACAAGGTACAGTCCCTCCCCCAAAACCTACCACTGCTGTAGCTGTTCCCATCTGTGAGAAACTCCCTGGTACACGTTCACCTTTCTGCTGGGAGCGCGGGACACCCGCGCTCCGTCGCGCATGGGCGGGCAGCATGCCCGCGCTCCCAGGCGTGTACGTTACCGAGTGTGAACAGCCACCTCGCCGAGAGTAGGCATTGCCCATCACTCACAGCCATACGATCCAGCACAAAACCTGCACGTGCCAAGAACCTATTGCCATATCACCTTATCCCCTGACGACAACTGGGCATGACCATGCACCTTGATGACACGCACAGCCCAGAAGACCATCAAACCACTCATCACCACCGCAGCCATACCACCACTGGCGGGCGTTGCAGCGAAGAAGTCAAACAGGGCATGGAACAGTACCACCATTAACAGGCTACCACCTGTGCTGTTGTACAGCCAGGTAAAAACCATGGATGCCATCGTGACAGAGATAACAACCATGGGTACCGCCAGCAGACCCATAGCAGTATAGTTGTCCCGATAGAAAAATGCCGGTAGATGCCAGAAACCCCACAGTATGCCCAACAGGAGAGAAGCCGAGAATGCGGACATGGTGGTTTGTAAGCGTGGCAGCGCAAAGCCGCGCCAGCCAGCTTCCTCTCCCAGACCGAAGGTCAACAGCCACAGAGCCAGCGCTGGTACAACACCAATGGGTGGCAAATCATCAACCTGACCCAGTAGCGCCAGATCCGGGTTGCGGCGCATAATACTCGCCAGCATCAAGGCAATGCTAAACAACACGAGCGGTGCGCCAATCACAAACAGGGCGTAGCCAGGTTGTACGCGCCACCGGGTCAGACCACGCAACAGGCGGTGTATTCCTGGTCGATTTTCTACGGTCAGGGTGACGATCACTGCCGCACCAAGCGGCCCGAATGCCGCCAGGTAATGCAGGGCCGGCGGCACCGGGATGGGAATGACACCCCGTAGAGAAAGGGCGATCGGAATTTTGATTGTCCACGAAATGGTATAGGCAAAGATAAAAAAGGAGACAAGCGGATAGCGTTTGATCAATCTGGTCAGAAACCTCTCACCAGCGGGCAAATCCGGGTGGGCCAGTGCTTGCATGATATACCTCCTGAAGAGACCGGGTTTTGCAGACGGTAAAGCCATAGGACGGTTGGTAACCGCAGTAGATGCTACATTCAACACGGGTGTGTAATAACGCCATACCACTGCTTACCTTCAATGGATGGATAGATAGATGGTATCGGGCCAAGTGGCGGCTGCATTGTACCATACAATGTACAGCGACACCGGATTTCGGGCGAAACGGCACATGCTACCAGCGTGACACATCGGTCTGAGGTATACTCTGGTACCGATGCAAATTAGTACTTGCATATTTTGTATTTTATTGTACAATATGTACAAGAATAGTTGGCTGACATTTGGATCAATGTTGCACCCGGTCGTGCTTTTCAATATTCCAGGTTGTGGAAAACGGTAGTGCCGTTGAGATATACTTACAGTTTGCATACCGAAGGAGATATGCACTATGACGACTACCAGATCATTCCGCCAGATGGATCGCATTGGACGTTCGGGATATACGGTTGCCACAATTACGCTCGATGAAATGCTGGTTGACCTGAAGGCATTGTATAGCGGCAAGACGGTTGCAATCACGGTTGAAAATATTCTCGCCGACTTGCATTCGCTGTATGCTGAAGTGGAGTTGCCCATCACAATGAATGATATTGCCCGTGACCTGCAGGCATTGTATGGCAATATGTCAGTGATAGGCGCTGATTTCATCAGCGACTTCCAGGCACTTTATGCTGCTCCGATGAATCATCGACGGAATGTGCTGGTTGCCTGAGTAGTACTAGACGGTCTGGGTAAAAGGCGGGTTGGGGCATCGGATATGGTGCTTCTGACCCGCTTTTCTTGTGTTCAGCACCACTGACTGATAGGAGTGACGCCGTCGCTCATTCCCACCATCTTTCTTTTTCGCCTTCGGCAAAGGTAACCGTTCAGGGGGACTTTCGCCAGCGGGGGTTGCGGGGGCCGCAGGCCCC
>CALANA010000168.1 GCA_937925925.1 uncultured Chloroflexales bacterium
AGACCTGCCAGCTATCGCAATCGGCTCGATACGTTAATATCGCGCCTGCGCACCAGGCTCGAACCGACAGCGTTTCAGATTGAGAGTATTCGTGGACAGGGCTACCGTCTGGTGCCGAAGAAGGCGGACAATTAAATCGCCGGAGATCGCAATACCTGGGGTAACCGTTCAGGTGCGGTGGTTGGGCGGGGCACGACCCCGCCCGGAGGTTCCCGGGGGTTGTGCGGGCCGCAGGCCTCCGCAACATGCACCGTCACTGTTGCTACCGGATACGAAAGCGCGTTCCCGGGGGTTGTGCGGGCCGCAGGCCTCCGCAACCCCCGCTGGCGAAAGTTCCCCTGAACGGTTACTTACCTGGGTGTGTTATATTGATACTATACGATTCTTGTATCTACGACCGTTTCGACCTGAATATTCCGACGCGCAGCAGTTCGTTCCAGGGGTAGGTTCGTTGTCATATGCGAAAGTGTAAGACTGACCACCGGACTCGGACGGTCGAAGCCACATTGGTATTATACCGCTGTGACTTGAACCTTCCGCATGTGCTTGCCATTCCTACTCCACCGAGACTACGTCTCGGCGGGGGGCGAGGGCCTGCGGCCCCCGCCCATGTTCCTTTTCTGGTGCGGCGTTGCTTCGCCGCGCCGCACCAGAAAGGGGATTTTGGCGTAGAGACGTTGCATGCAACGCCTCTCTGCCCCTCGACATCTTTTTCGAGGGGAAGGCTCGTTGTCGCATGAGCAAGCGTAAGAGGAACCAAAGGATGCGGAAGGTCGAAATCACATTGGTATGAAAGGGTCAGAACGTGTGCGCGATGAGCGAAGAAAAAACGCCCCCTGCGGCTGACCAGCACGGTGAGTCTGATAGTGACCCCACGCGGTCTGAACCAGCACAACCATTGACGCACCGCAGCTTTCAGAGCATCGTTGATCAACGCATTGCCGCAGCCGAGGCGGCCGGTCTGTTCGCTGATCTGCCCGGAGCGGGCAAGCCGCTGAAGCTTGATGATGATGCACTGGTACCTGAAGAGGATCGGGCGGCGTTTCGCCTGCTGCGGAACGCCGGGTTCGCGCCACCGTGGATCGAGTTGCAGAAGCAGATCCTGGCCGATCAAGCCCGCCTGAAGGCCTGGTGCGAGCGCATCCAGCAGCGTTGGACGCTGCTAGGGCAGAGTGAGCGCGATCGCCTGCGGGCCGACTATCGGCAACAGCTACAGGAATTGAATACGCTGATTATGCACTACAACCTGATTGTGCCGCGTGCTGCCGGTCAGCTGGCACCATTGCATATTGAGCAAGCGTTGATGGGGTTGGAAGGGCGTGAGGAGTAGATTCCATCTGGGTGTTCGTAATGATACCTTCAGGCAATCAAGATGACCGGAACCGCCTGAAGGCGTTACGACTGGTTGAAAGAACGCTGTCTTTGCGTTAAAGTCTCACCGGGTGCGACGCCAGAGCGCCGCACCCACACATACCAACTTCACAGATCTTATACCGCCACCGGTTGCTGCTCATCCTGCGTGCGCGGTGGTTTGGGGTTGGACACAGCCACCGGTGCTTCCTTTGTACCCTCAGCCGCCGCTTCTAGCTTCGCCACTGCTTCATGGGGCATAACACGACGGAAAAGCGGGCGATACACATCCCAGTGTGACAGCACCTCGGCTGCCCGTGGGCTACGGGTCAGTTCCGCATGGCGTCGCAGGAGCGACAACAGCCGGGCCTCATCCTGCACACTTAAGGGATCGATACGCACCAGTTGCGGATTATAGCGCAATGCCAGCGTGTGCGTATCGTCGAGTACATATGCCACACCACCGGTCATGCCAGCCCCGAAGTTACGTCCAGTCTGCCCGAGAATGACCACCGTACCACCCGTCATATACTCGCAGCCGTGATCGCCTACGCCCTCAACCACCGCGGTCGCACCGCTGTTACGGACGGCAAAACGTTCACCGACCTGTCCAGCCGCATACAACTCGCCGCCAGTGGCCCCATAGAGCAGCGTATTGCCCGCAATCACATTTTCATGCCAGCGGAAGCGAGCCTGTTCACTGGGTCGCACCACAATGACGCCACCGGCCATACCCTTGCCAACGTAGTCGTTGGCCTCACCAATCAACAGCAAATCCATACCGGGTGCGTTGAACGCCCCAAAGCTCTGCCCGGCTGTACCGTGCAATGTTACCTGTACGGTGTGGGGTGGCAGGCCTTTCTCACCGTACATCTGCCCAATCACCCCTGCGAGACGGGCACCGAATGTGCGGTCACGATTGCTGATCGTATAGTGAAGCGTAACCGAGCCATGCCCAGAAAGCGCCGTGTGTGCATCGTGTAGGAGGCAATCGTTCAGCGTCTTGCCGGGAGGCAGCGGGTTGCGCTGTCCGTTGTGCCGTATCTCCTGCGTATGCACGCTGGCAGCCGCGCCAAGCATGGGCGTCAGATCGAGCGAATCTACAGTAGGCATACCCGTCTTGCGCTGGCGCAGCAGATCGGTACGGCCAACGGCTTCTTCCAGCGAACGCAGACCGAGTTCGGCCAGCACCTCGCGGATTTCCTGGGCCAGATAGCGGAAGAAGGCCATGACCATCTCTGGCTTGCCGGGGAACCTGGCCCGCAAATCCTCACGCTGAGTAGCAATACCGACCGGACAGTTGTTGGTGTGACAGGTACGGGCCATCACACAACCCTCGGCAATCAGCGCCGAGGTACCGAACGAGTACTCGTCTGCACCAAGGAGTGCGGCTAACACCACATCTCGACCGGTTTTGAACCCACCGTCGGCGCGCAGCCGCACGCGCCCGCGCAGGCCATTGAGCAACAGCGTCTGCTGCGTTTCCGCCAACCCCAGTTCCCACGAAATACCTGCGTTCTTGATACTGCTCAGGGCCGAAGCACCCGTGCCACCCGAATGCCCACTGATTAAGATCCCATCGGCATATCCCTTGGCTACACCGGCCGCAATCGTTCCCACGCCAGCGGTTGCGACGAGTTTGACCGAAACGCGGGCATTCGCATTCACCTGCTTGAGGTCATAAATCAATTGCGCCAGATCCTCAATACTATAAATGTCGTGATGCGGCGGCGGGCTAATCAGTGATACCCCAGGAACAGTATGCCGGATACGGGCAATCTCGGCGCTCACCTTATGGCCGGGGAGTTGCCCCCCTTCACCGGGCTTACTGCCCTGAGCCATCTTGATTTGCAGCTCATCGGCGCTGGCAAGATAGGCCGGCGTCACCCCAAAACGCCCCGAGGCAACCTGCTTGATGCGGCTGTTGCGCTCATCAGTAAAGCGTTCAGGAGCCTCACCGCCTTCACCGCTGTTGCTCATACCGCCCAGGCGATTCATCGCAATCGCCAGCGTTTCGTGCGCCTCGCTGCTGGTGCTGCCGTGGCTCATCGCGGCCGTGCTAAAGCGTTGCACAATGGCCTCGATTGGCTCCACTTCATCCAGGGGCACGGGTGGGCCTGCGGGCACAAATTCGAGCAAGTGGCGCGGCTCAACCGGTGGACGATGGTTGACCATATCGGCATAGGCGCGATAGTTTTTGTAGCCATTTAACGCTGAATGCGAGTCACCGTTGAGCGCATCTTCGCTGTACACCGCCTTGTGGAGCGCATGTACGACAGACGGGCTGAAGTCGTGATACTCACCACCCTTTTTGAACTTATAGAAACCAGGGTGTGGCAGTTTGAGCGGCTCGGTGCCAAACGCCCGCTGATGACGCGCCAGAACATCGTGGGCCAGTTTCTCATAGCTGATACCGCCAATGCGCGATGGGGTATTGGTGAAACAGGCATCGATCAACTCCTGAGCCAGACCAACCGCTTCAAAGATCTGCGCCCCACAGTAGCTATCGAAGGGTGAGATCCCCATTTTGGACATAATCTTGAGCAGACCTTTGTTCAAAGCACTGATAAAATTCTGTTCTGCCTCATGCAACTGGCGTTCTCCATCCGTGGCAGTGGCTGCCGCATCTGGCAATATACCATCTTGCCGCACATTCAACTCCGCCCGTTTGAGCGCCTGCACACTGTTCAGCGCCAGGTACGGATTGACCGCTTCGGCACCATACCCGACCAGACAGGCCAGGTGATGTACCTCACGTGGCTCGCCGCTCTCCACCACCAGGCTTAGATAGGTGCGCAGCCCGGTGCGAATAAGATGGTGATGCACCGCGCCGAGCGCCAGGAGCGAGGGAATAGCTGCATATTCGGCATTGACTCCCCGATCACTAATAATCACGATCGGCGCACCATTGCGGACGGCCTGTTCGGCCGCAGCGCACAACTGCTGGATGGCTGTTCGTAGCCCTTGCGTCGCCTGCTGGGAATCGGTCAGCATTGCACTGGTGACGGGGAACAGCGCCTGGATAGTTGTTGGGCGCAACAGCGGGTCGGGATTAGACCGAATGGCCGCCAGTTGCGCATCTGTCAAAACCGGTGTTTGCAAATACAAGAGATGGGCATGTTCCGGCGTTTCCTGCAAAATGTCCAGGCGTCGTCCCAGACCAATACTCAACGACATAACCAGATCTTCGCGGAGCGGATCAATGGGCGGGTTGGTCACTTCGGCAAAGCGTTGCTTAAAGAACTGGAATAACGGTCGCCCCAATTCGAGCTGTGACAGTACGGCTGCTGGTGTATCATCGCCCATTGAACCGACTGGCTCCTGTCCACTGCGGAGCATTGGTTTCAGGATAACGTTGAGTTCTTCGCTGGTATAGCCAAAGGCCATTTGCTGGGACTCGAGTTGTCCGGCATCCATATCAGACAACGTCGGCAGAGGTGTTGGCAGGGCATCGAGGCGACTCATCAGTGTTTTGAGCGAGCGATGATGCTGGGCCACCCAGTGTTCATACGGTTGGCGCCTGGCAAGCATATCCTTGATCTCCTGGTTGGTATAGAAGTGACCGGCGATCGTATCCACGGCAATCATCTGACCAGGGCCAAGCTTGCCTTTGTGGACAATGGTACGCTCATCAATCGGAAACGCACCTACTTCACTGCCACTGACAACCAGACCATCCTCAGTTACCAGATACCGCGCCGGGCGCAACCCGTTACGATCCAATGCCGTACCGACAATCTGTCCATCACAGAAAGTCAGGGCGGCCGGGCCATCCCATGGCTCCATCAGGCACGCATGGTATTGGTAGAACGCCCGCAGCGACTGCGGGAGGTCACAGATTTTTTCCCAGGCTTCAGGCACCATCATACTCATTGCGTGGCGAATATCGCGCCCACCGAGTACCAGCAGTTCCAGCGTATTATCGAGTTGAGCCGAGTCGCTGCTGTCCATATCGATAATATTGTGGATTGGCTGGGAGACATAGCCCCCGTCGCCGGTTGGTGCCGGGAAGTGAATGGTACCTTCACGCGCCCGCATCCAGTTCACGTTGCCCTGAAGCGTGTTGATCTCGCCATTGTGCGAGAGCATACGAAACGGCTGGGCACGATCCCAGGTTGGAAACGTATTGGTCGAATAGCGCTGATGATAGACCGCCAGTGCCGTGACATAGGTCGAGTCACGCAGATCGGGATAGAAATCAGCCAGATTTGAGCCAAGCAACAACCCTTTGTAGACAATGCTGCGTGCGGAGAGCGACGCGATATAGGTTTCTAGTCCCTGAGATTTGAACGCTGCCTCCATATCCTTGCGGGCCAGATACAACGTGCGTTCATACGCCAGAGCATCCATCTGGGCCGTGCGCGTGATCAACACCTGACGCAACTGCGGCTTCACCAGCAATGCGCGTTGCCCCAGCGCACTCTCATTGGTTGGCACGTCACGCCAGCCAGCCACTGTTAACCCGCGTGCCGTCAACGCCTGGGTAATAATCTGGCAACTGACGGCGGCAGCGGTGGTATCCTGCGGCAAAAACAGCATCCCCACGGCGAGGTCGTCGGGATTGATCGTGGTGCCCTGACGCTCCAGTTCGCGCATCAACAGGCTACGCGGAATCTGGGTCAAAACACCAGCACCGTCACCCGTTTTTGCATCATCGGCGACAGCGCCTCGGTGTTCCAGATTACTCAAGGCAGTAAGAGCCATTAACAAAATATTGTGGCTCGGCTGACCATTGATCCGGGCCACAAAACCGATACCACAGCCATCATGTTCAAACTGCGGGTCGTACAATGAGCGCTGCGGGTCGTACCATGTACGCTGAAGAATACCATAAGTGGGAACTTGCATAACTTACACCTTACCCAATTCAAGGTTCAGCTTTCCTGACCGGCGATGTCTGGAAGTACCAACGTTCAAACGCGAACAGCGAACGGAAATTGCATCCTGTGCATCCTGCATTATCAATCAACAGCAATAACTACAACTCCTCGTATCCTGAATTTTTGCAGAAATAACAAACGCTCACACAGGGCTCTCAAATCACTGAGTCCAGGCGAGCTTCGTTGGCGCATGATATTTTCAGAACTGTATGATAAAAAGAGATCCTCGTTGCGTCTTCGGAACGAGCATCTGGTGTACCAGCGAATTATGGTGTTAGAAGATAGCCGTGTGGTTATCGACTTCCACTGGCACTGGCCTCACAGGGGCCGATAGACGGTACAATAATGATACTAGCGAACCAGAATGTGGGGATATACCATGGCCCGGCGATTCCCTCGCCTTGTTGAGGGTACTTCGGGCTTCGTTACACACTGACTGCGTAGCTAAAAAACTGTTAATTAAAGAAAACTATACTATAATAGACTGCTTTTGTCAAATAGTTATTTGGATAGATCTTACAAATACAGGGCATATTTATGGTTTTACCACGCATTGCCTATTGCTCGCCGGTCAACCCGGCTGCATCCGGTATTTCCGACTATAGTGAGGAGTTACTGCCCTATCTGGGTCAGTATGCAGATGTGACACTCTATCTTGCTGATGGTCTACGACCCAATAATCCCGATCTGATGCGCTCGCTGGAGATACGCCCCTTGCGCCGCCTCGAACGCGATCAACGCCGCCAGCCATATGCAGGTATCGTGTATCATATAGGCAACAGCCCGGTTCACGCCGACATCTGGCGTGTGGCACAACGTCTGCCTGGTGTGGTAGTATTACACGATTTTGTGTTGCATCATTTTATGCTCTGGTATGCCGCAAATGTCCAGCGAGACGTGCAATGCTATGTGCAAGACATGCAGCAACGGTATGGCGCAGAAGGGGCGCATGTGGCGCAGTTGATGATTCGCAGTCGTTTTACCGATGCCGCCTTTCGCTTCCCCTGTTGCGAGCCAGTGCTGGCTGCTGCCAGGGGCGTGGTAGCCCATAGTCGTTATGTCGAGGCGCATGTGCAGGCGTTGCGCCCGACGTTACCCAGTGTGGTGGTGCCGATGGGCGTGCCGTTGCCACCCTTGATTGATCGTACCGAAGCACGGGCCCGGCTGGGATTGCCCCTGGATGCGCTGGTGCTGGCAAGTTTTGGTCATATCAATGCCTACAAGCGCCTGGAGGCAGTATTACGAGCGGTGCTGGAGTTACGCCACGAGTGGCCGGATCTACGCTACATTCTGGTGGGCAGCCGATCCCCGCACTATGATGTTGTGGGCTGCATTCGACGCATGGGACTGGAGGATACGGTGATGATTACGGGCTACGTGCCACGCCCGGTATTTGAGGATTATGTGGCGGCGACGGATATTTGTTTGAACCTGCGCTATCCTACGGGTGGGGAAACCAGTGCTAGTCTGCTCCGTCTATTGGGTGCCGGGCGGCCTACGCTGGTGAGTGCCACTGGTGCCTTTGCCGAATTACCTCCCGATGTGGCGGCACAGGTGGATCCAGATGCCAGCGAAGGAGATCTTATTCTGGCCTATTGCCGGTTACTGGCATGTCGTCCCGATGTCGCGGCAGCATTGGGAGCGCAGGCACGCGCCTATGTTGCCCGTGAGCATAATCTGGATCGGGCAGCACAGGGATACGCTCGCTTCCTGGCCCGATTGTATGGCTGGCAAACGGTACAACGCTGGCGACCGGCACCACTCTGGCGTGTGGCAGCGACCGAAGAGACTGGCCGTGCTGCCAGTCCTCCATCAGCACCAGATGCTGCCACGGTTGTGGCTGTGCCACCTTCAGACCCGGCTGTCGCTGCCACGATGACGGCCGCTTGCCAGGCACTGGTCGAATTGGGGATGACCGAACACGACGAGACGTTGCTGCGGGCAGTGGCCGAGCGTCTGGCCGAGTTGTAGCCAGCAGCCTGGATCCGCAAAGGCAAAGAACCAAAACCGTATGAACATAGATCTGCAAACACTGTTAAAAGAAGAATATCCTGGTTTGCTGCGCTTTGCTGGTACACGTGGATTTGTGCTAGATGTGGAAACCAGTTTCTGGGCATTGTGGCAGGAGATCGAAGCTCTGGCCGGGCCGCAATTGACCAGTGTGCTGATGCACCGTGCTGGTACACAGGCTGGCATAGCTTTTGCCCATGCTTTTTTGAGCCAGATCCTTCCAGCGCAATCAACGATCCAGACTGATGCGGCGGATCGGACGACAGATATAACCACTGTGCTGTCCGATCCGCCGGCCAGTAGGCATCAGATCCAGGAGTCGCTGTCCACGACATTACGTGCCTGTATTGCGGCGTATCAGGTGACTGGTGCCGGGCGGTTCGAGGTGGACAGCATCGACTGGGCGGCCCTTGATGATCGTCATCATGCGATTGCCAGCATCCGTATTCGAGCCTGGGACACGCTTGAAGTCTGGATGGTGCGTCAACACAGTCTGCCTGTAACCGGGCCGGTCTGTGTGTATACCAGTGGCGTTTTGTGTGGTCTCGTGACAACTATTATTGGGCATCATGATCTCATCTGTGTGGAGCAGGCCTGTCAGTCGCAGGGGGCCGAGGCATGCCTGTTTGCAGTTATGCCAGTCGCGCAGGCTCGTGTTGCCGAGGGCGACCAGACGGGTGAGCCGGTGCCAGGCGCACCAGATGCGACCATGGTTGCATCTGAACAACATATCCTGGAAACACGTCTGAAGGAGCAGACAGCGGTTTTGCTCCGAGCCAACACCTTTTTGCAATCGCAGATCATTGAGCGGCGGCGTGTGGAAGAAGTCTTGCAAGAGACACAACGCATTCTCTCGACCTTGATGAGTAATCTACCCGGTATGGCCTATCGCTGCCACAACCAGGAAGATTGGATGATGGAGTTTGTCAGTGAGGGATGTCTGGATTTGACGGGGTATCAGCCCGCTGACCTGCTGTACAATAAGGTTGTGAGCTATGTGAGCCTGATCCATCCTGATGACCGTGCTAATGTCTTGAACAGCATTCGGGAGGCACTCGATGCAGACCGTCCGTTCCGGTGTGTCTATCGGATTATCACCGCAACTGGCGTGGAGAAGTGGGTGTGGGAGCAAGGCCGTGGGGTGCTATCGCCCACGGGCAAGCGCATGATCGAAGGCTTTATTAGTGATAACACCGAACGCATGCAGGCCTATCATTTGCTCGAACAGCGTGTGACTGAACGGACACAGGAGCTGCGACGCCGACGTGAGGTGGCTGAAGGTCTGCGCGGTATTCTGACTGTTCTGAACTCGAATCGATCACTGGAAGAGATTCTGACCTATATCGTGGCGCAAGCCTGTCGATTGTTGGGCACCAACGCAGGGGCGATTTATCGGCTCGAACGTGATATGCTCACCATCCAGGCGTATCAGGGCTTGCCAGCGGCCTATGCTGAGGTCAAACTCCCCTTTGGTTGGGGGGCCACTGGTAAAGCCGTGGCGCAGCGTCAACCGGTAGCGATCTCCGACACGCAAATTTTTCTCACCACGCTGGATAATTCGGTGATCGTGCCCCATCATCGTCCGCTCATGGTGCAGGTGATGCAGCAGTTTCAGTCCCTCCTGGCAGTACCGCTGGTTATTAAGGAAGAAGTGTATGGCGGTATCACTATTTATCATACCGATAGGCATGAGTTTACGGCTGAGGAAATCGATCTGGCAGTCTCGTTCGCTGATCAAGCGGCCCTGGCGATCGAGAATGCGCGCTTGCGTGAGCAGACCGAGCGGGCCGCAGCCGCAGCGGAACGGAGCCGACTGGCACGCGATTTGCACGACGCCGTCACCCAGACACTCTTCTCGGCCAGCCTGATCGCCGAGGTCTTGCCCCGCCTGTGGGAGCGGAGTCCCGAAATGGGCCGCCAGCGGTTGGAGGAGTTGCGGCAGTTAACGCGCGGCGCACTGGCCGAGATGCGAACGCTGTTGCTGGAACTGCGGCCGGCGACATTGACGGAAGTAGGCTTGCCCGACTTGCTGCGGCAGTTGACCGAGGCCATTACTGGGCGAGCGCGGGTACCGGTGATACTATCCGTTGAGGGGCAGCGGTATCTACCACCCGATGTTCAGGTAGCCCTGTATCGTATTACGCAGGAAGCGTTGAACAATGTTGCCAAACATGCCAGCGCCAGCCGGGCGGCTGTTATTCTGCGCTATCAACCGACAGGCGTCATGTTGCACATTAGCGATGATGGACGGGGATTTACCCTGGAACAGACCTTGCCGGACAGTCTCGGCCTGAGCATTATGCGTGAGCGGGCTGAGGCGATCGGGGCGCAATTGCGCATTGAGAGTGAACCGGCTGAAGGGACACAGGTGATGGTTGTCTGGACTGACCCGCATCAGGTGGAGGAGTTATGACCAGAGCGACGCGAATTCGGGTAGCGATTGTTGATGATCATGCGGTGGTGCGCAGTGGCCTGGGTGCGTTTCTGCTGGCCTATGATGATCTGGAACTGGTGGGTGAGGCGGGCAATGGTATGGAAGCCGTGAGTCTGTGTGATCAGATCCAACCCGATGTGTTGTTGATGGATCTGGTGATGCCTGAAATGGATGGCGCGACGGCTACGCAGATTATTCGGCAGCGCCATCCGCACATTCAGGTCATTGCGCTGACCAGCTTCAAAGAAGAAACCCTGGTGCAACAGGCACTGGAAGCTGGGGCCATTAGCTATCTGCTCAAGAATGTTTCAGCCGATGAACTGGTTGAAGCTATACGCGCTGCACATGTCGGGCGGCCAACGCTGGCACCTGAAGCAACTCAGGCTTTGATCCATGCGGCAACGCATGCGCCTCTGCCGCACTATGATTTGACGCCGCGTGAACTGGAGGTGCTGACCTTGATTGTCGAGGGGCTAAACAATACCGAAATTGCCAGACGCCTGGTCGTGAGTCGTTCCACGGTCAAATTCCACGTGAGTAGCATTCTTTCCAAACTCGGTGTTGCCAGTCGCACCGAAGCAGTGGCATTGGCCGTGCAGCATCATCTGGTACCTTGATGAAGCGTTGAAGCGTTCAAGCGATCTGAGCGGTGCAACACTCGAACGGTTGAATGCTTGACCGTGTTTCTGCTATAGCAGTTCTATTATACTTGTAAACCGGGAGTCCCGGCTTGAGCCGGGACGGAGCGCTAGCGTCAAGTCGGGACTCCAATACTTCACAACTGCTGCAGGAGCGCTCTATCAAATCTCCTCACCAAACTGGCCGCTGTGGCGTTGGAAAAACCAGTAGCCTACGGCTAATACCAGCAGTGCTGTCACCAGCACGCGGGCGACGCTGTCCAGGGCGGGCAGGCCAGGCGTAGGAATCTGCCCCACGCTCACCGGGTTGCCATACAAGATCTCGCGGTAGAACTCGATCAGCGAAGCCATGGGGTTAAGCCAGCGAATGAGGCGCACGACCGGCTCGCTGAGGTTGACAAAGTTCAGCGAATAGAAGACCGGTGTCAGAAAAAACCAGAACTGCATAAGAATGCCAATGAGATGCACCGTGTCACGGAAAAAAACGGCCACCGTACTCAGAAACAATGCCATCCCCGCCAGGAACAACGTTTGAATAAATAACAGCACCGGCAAATACGTCATTGTCCACGAGAAGTTGAGCCGCCCCTCCAGCGGCGCATACACCATCTGCACCACAACCATAACCAGGAGCATCATCGGCAGCGAGAGCAGGTAGTTAACCATGCTCGAAAAGACACACACCAGTGGCAAGACTTCACGCGGAAAGAACACCTTCTTGATCAGATTGGCATTGTCGATCACACTGCGCGTGCCGCCAGTCACCGCCTCAGAGCAGTAGTTCCAGGGCAATAAACCCACAATCAGAAACACCGCAAACATGGCAATCGACGATTGGAACAGGGTGCTAAAGACAAACCAGAACACCAGCATCAGCATCAGCGGTGCCAGTTGCGTCCACAGATAGCCGAGCGCACTGCCTTTGTAGCGCACACGTAAGTCGCGTAGCACCAGATTGCGGATTAACTCGCGGTAGGCCCACAGATCTTGCAGCTTGGGCATGACTCCGGCTGAGCGATCCACTGCTACACTGATGCCGCCAGCGGTTAAACCCGCCAGTGTTGCCAGCATGAGCGACAGGCCAATCTGCCGGGGCACTGGCTGCAACGGCAGTTCGGCGGTGATCCGTTGCACCGTGCCCGGTGCATCAGGGGTGAAGGTCATACCTTGCACCTGATGCATATAGCGTAACGCCTGGTCAATCGCCTGACGACGCGCAACCGCCTGATTTCGGAACGTCAATTCCTGCTGAATCAGATCATTCAGCGCCGCACAGTCGCGCAATGCCGCCTCACGCACGGCCGTCGCGGCGCTCGTGGCCGTGCCACACCAGGCATCGAGCGTTGCGTTGCGTGTATTAATCTCTACAGTCCACAGATCATAGCGTGACTCAAGCGCTCGGGTCAGATCATTCTGTTCCTCTGCCGGTAAAAGCTCCACCTGAAACCGCTCAGAGACTGGCTGGAGGTCACGACTCAATGGGAAGGCATGCTGCGCAATGATTGTGCGCAGATAGATTTGAAAGGGAGTGAGCGGGGCTTCGCCATCAAGCGCGGCCATGAGTTCCCAGCCAAGCAGGTTGCGCAAGACCTCGCGCCCACCAGCAGCGCGAATCTGCCGGGTCAACTCTGCGGCACCGAGATTCGCCAGCAGTTGTGCTTCAGCCGCGGTTTGCGCCACACCGCGCACCTGCACGATACCAGGTTCAGGCGAGACGTACTCGATGCGGAAGTCGGGTGACCCAAAGCGTAACTCCCGCTGCGCCAGGAAACGTTGCCGTAACGCCTCAGTCGCATCGCGGGCCGCAACGTCAAAGCCCGTTACCCCAGGAGCTACCTCGGCATAGATGCCACCATAGAGCGCAACATCAAAGCGCGTCTCAGCCAGGGTCTGATAGATAATCGGCTGTGACATGACCCGTGGTGCAGTTATCGCCAGCACGCCCAGAACGCACAGGACGATCCATAACCACTGATAGAGCCGTAGCCCGGCATGTTGCCGGCCGAGCGCTCCCATCCAGCGGTAGGCCTGATTTGAAAAGGTTAGACTACGGGCCATATTTGCACCTCAATTGCCTGTCCAGATGGAATAGTCAGCGAACATACCGCGCCAGCACAGTCCACAGGCTGCGGGGTCACGGCGTCGGCGGTCTGCACGATAGCGTGTGCGACATCAAAAGGCAACTGCAACGTCACGCCTGATAATGTATGCGCATTGTTATTACTAATCATCAGAACGATTCCTCCATCTGATTCCTCACGTGTCACCCTGAGCGTCACCTGAGAAAGTGCATACTGCCAGTCGGTGATCTCACGCAGAGGTGCGATCCATAGCCCAGGTTGGGCAGTCGCATACGTCACCACGCGCCGCCAGGCAGCCTGCTGTTCGTCTGTGACGACCTCCTCGGTGTGTGCCCACAGATCGATCATTCCACCGACTTCCAGCGTGCGGTCGATCTGTACCAGCGCCCGTTCGGCGCTTTCGGGGGTGAGATAAAAATCGGGACAGGCCAGGATGCGTGGATGTCCAGGTAGTGGACGGCAACGCGGCGTCACTGCCAGACCATCGGCGTCGCGGGGAAACAGGTTATATTGCGACTGGTGGCTCATGCGCGTGACCGACGTAATGCCGGCCTCCTGCAAAACATGCCAGTTAGCATCGCTCATACCACCACTGCCACTCCAGGGAAATGCCAGCGAGCGCATGGGCGGCACCCCCTGCACGGCAGCCACCTCATTCCAGGCCGCAATGTCATCGCGCCAATCGTGTGGCATCACAAAACCACCGTAGAAGTGGCTAAAGGTATGGCTCTGAATATCCTGTTGTTCCCGCTGCAAGATCGGGATGAGATCGCCAAAATACCAGGCCGGGTGGCTCTGCACCGTGCCATAGGGATCAAACGCAAACCAGGGCGTCATCTGCCAGTGATCGGCAGACCAGTGATTCTGGCGGTTGGCCCAGGCATAGGTAGGATTGCCCATAAATTGACGGCGGGCGGTGTTGCCCATCAAGAAATTATACCCTGTGGCATAATAGGTGGCACGAATGCCATATGGACGAAAGATATTCAGCGTGGTGGTGATGCCCTCACGCATACGTATGCCCCGCAGTTCTGGATCGTCGTCGGCATAGGGATCGCCCACCGAGCGTGAGTGAATCAAGCCACCCATCGCCGTCTCCCAATCGAACGAGAACGAGAGTGCAGCGCGGTAGCCATACGGCCAGGGTGCCAGCGTTACCTCCGGTTGTGCCGCAGACTGGCCGGTCATTGATGACCTGTCCAGGGGCTTGCCTGCCTGTCGCAAGCGCATAGCGTCCAGATATACCCGATCATCAGCTGCGGGATGGATGCGCACTAGCAGCGAAGCCGCGCCAGCCGGTGCCCGAAACGCAGCGTTGATCGGTGACCAGCCATCCGGTGGGGCATCGGGTTGCCATAGCACGACCGGTTGCCAGTCGCTGTAATCTTCGGCCAGCAGTTGCGCCTGGGCATCGTGCCAGTGAAAGCTCAAACGCAAGCGTGTAGGGGCACCTTTGTCGGAGTCGGTTAAAGCCATGCCGGTGAAACAATAGCTATGTCCAGGTTGTACTGGTATCGCTGGAGTCTGCACATAATTGGCAATCCCGATCAGTTGTAATGCACGCCCATCTTCCAGCACAAACCCCTCACCGTCAATAGCTGGCCCACGCAACTCAACTCCGCCTGCCGCCCGGCTCCAACCTGCGGGCATACCCGCTTGCGCACCAGGCTGCAGGGCTGCATTCGGTAAGATATTTTCCGCCAGCAGGGGGACATAAGCGCAGCGGTCAATCCGCCGTTGCGTGTAGAATATCACCGCCAAAAATCCTGGCACAACACAGACGCTGATTACAACCACCAGGAACCATCGTGAACGCATGCTGTTGTTACTCTCTCCTCCTCAAACACCAGGAGTATAGCACTGATCGCTGTGACCGGGCCAACCAGTGCTACCCTGCTCAACAGCAGGCCATTCTAGCACAAAAGGTGGTAGACACAAAATGCTGACCCGACGACGGCGCGAGGACGCGAGAACGCGAGGACGCGAGGACGCGAGGATGCGACGGCGCGAGGACGCGAGGAGGTGAGGATGCGACGATGCGACGATGCGACGACGCGAGGAGGCGACACGGCAGGTAGCGCGTCCCTCCGCGACGCGGGCTGCGGTCGGTTGGGATGTGGTAGAAAGCGGTCTGAGCGGTCTGAGCGGTTTGAACGCTTGAGCGCTTGAACGATTGAACGCTTCGCAGCCGGCCTACATTCCTGTGCGTTCCGTGCTTTCCACATGGCGCATTCTGCGGGCAACAGTGTACCAACCTGCCACATAGCCCAGTGCAGTCACGTAGCTGGTCAGTGCTTTGAGAGGCTTGCAGCCGGGTTGCCAGGTAGGAGCAGCAAACGAGTAGGGCAAAAAGGTATTCGGTAGCAGCAGTAACGTGCGTAACAGCACATAGCCTGCCGCGTGCAGCGGGGTGTGCAGCCAGCGCCCCCGCGCCCGTGTCGGATCGGCCCAGACCTCCTGGGCATGACCCATACCATACAAGAAGTGTTTGTGCAGCAGCGACTGCAGGTTGTTGGGCGCAGGGTGATAGACCCAGGTTTGCCCCACCAGCAACAGGCGATAACCCTGCCGCCGTACGCGCACGAAGAACTCAGTATCTACACCGCGTATGAGCGTCTCGTTGAAGCCGCCGACCTGTGTAAATACGGCGCGGCGCATGGCACAGCACGTTGTCGTGATGTCACAGTAGAACGACGGCGGATCAGGGTTCGTCTCCTGAGTAGTGGCGACAACAGGATGCACGATACGGGGCACCTCGCGGGCAACGTACCGCTGCCAGGCTGAGGCGTCCGGTGGCAAAATGCGGGCCGCGCCCGTGACGCCCACGGTCGGGTCTGCCAACAAGGGTGCGACCAGTTGCGCCACCAGTTGTGTGTTACCCGGCACTGCATCGTCGTCCATAAACAGCAGCAGATCGGCCGTGGTATGTGCGACACCCAGGTTCCGGGCACGGCCATTGGGGGCCACGCCCACCACCACCTCCACTATCTGTGGCTGCAGCGTCTGGCGCGCAATGCTGGTAAGCAATGTCTTCCCCGCTCCCGTGAGCGAGGGAATGATCAACGCTATCTCTGGGATGGTGTTCGTCATCGGTATTGTACCTTTCATTGTGGTTATACCAAGGTGGCTTTGACCTTCTATATCCTGTGGTTCGTCTTCCGCTCGCTCCTACGCTAACGTGCCTACCCCTGGCACGAGATGGCGCGGGGCGCGGAGGGGCGTTGCATACAACGCCCCTCCGCCGCCCCCTGCGGGGGCTTACAAGATTCCGCTGGTTTCTTACACAGGTAGGTTTTTTGATGCTGCGCCACGATTTTCTGCTCTGCTGTAAAGTGTTTTGAAACATACCAACAGGGGCGAAAATCAATGGCACAACAAGAGAAATTATCGCGATGGATCAGCACCGTGTCAACGCAGATGCCGCACCTGAGTACCCCCAGGCGCGGGTGTTGGCACTGTACAGCTTTGGGGTGGTCATTGTGCAGTCGTGTGGGCAGACCTCCGTGGTAGTCGTGGTAGGGATGCTGCTGCATCAGCCGGAAACCATGCTCCGACAGCGTCTGCGCGAGTTCTATCAGGACGCTGCTGACAAACGGGGCGCGAATCGCCAGGCCGTGGTGGTGACGACGTGCTTCGCGCCCTTGTTGCAGTCGGTGTTGACCTGGTGGACACCGGATGAGCGCCGCCTGGGGGTGGCGATGGACGCCATGTTCATGGGTTCCCCAGGAACGGCAGACCGCGGCCTTTGGCGCTCAGCGCTTGATTTGGCTGGTGGACGATCTGGTCGCCCAACCGACCGCCAGTGTCCCACAGGCGTGTGGCGCATGGGCCGCGACCAAAGCCGCCTATACCTTCTGGAACGCTCAGCAGGTCACGCCAGAGGCGATCCGTGCCGCACATCAGGATCAAACACGCGTGCGCGTGCAGGCCACCTCCACCGTGCTGGTTATCCACGATACGACCGCGATCAATGTGACGAACCATCCCGCTACGAAAGATGTGGGGGATCTCGATCATCCCAAACGTCGCGGCTTATAAGGTGCATTCCGCCCTGGCAGCGACCCATGATGGCGTACCGCTGGGCCTCATCCATACAAGCGGTTTGAACCCGTGATCCGGCACCATTGGGCACCAAACGAAGCCGGCAGCAGCGTCCCCCGTCCGAGCAGGAACGCCAGCGCTGGTTGACCGCGTGGCACGCCACCCAGGCCGCCCTGACCGATAATATCCGGATCGTGACCATCGCCGATCGGGAAGCCGACCGGTCTGATCTGTGTACACCCGAGCGCCTGGATCACCATCAGGTGCGTATCCGCGCTGCCTATCATCGCGGTGCGGGGCATCCTGACCGACCAGGCCCATATAGCCGATTAACCGCCACAACGCCGCCGCATCAAAATAGCCCTGCCACTCGATCCGGTGCAGATACTCCTGCCCCTGCGGGCTACGCACCCGCACCAGGGTATCGAGAAACTGCTTGCTCATCGGCAGTTCACAGACGACCACCTCAATCACGCTCGCGGCTGGCACGCCCAGCAAGGGAATGAGATCGGCGGCACGGAGCGTGGTCAGGAGTTTCAAGGGAATATCTGTTTTCATTACAGTGCTTCCGGTATCAGGAGCCATAGTCCAGGATGTATTGTAGCACATTTGGCAGTAGTCACGCGCCGCGGCCGCCCGTGTCGTCGCATCCTCGCGTCGCGCATCCGCCTACTCCACCCGCCTCGGGCGGTACTGAATGGCCTCGGCCAGGTGGGCAGGGGCGATCTGCTCGCTACCGGCAAGGTCGGCGATGGTGCGTGCCAGCTTGAGAACGCGATGGTAGCCACGTGCCGACAGATTGAGTTGACGCACGGCCGCCTTCATCAGGCTCTGGCCAGCACTGTCGAGCGGGCAGTAGTCGCGGATCTCGGCTGCACCCATATCACTATTGGACAGCAGCCGCGTACCCTGAAAGCGTGCCTGCTGCCGCTCGCGGGCAGCGCAGACGCGCTGGCGGATGGCAGCGGATGGCTCACCCTGCCGCTCGCTGCTCAGTTTGTCGTAGTTCACCCGTGGCACCTCAACATGAATGTCGATCCGGTCGAGCAGTGGCCCGGAGATGCGGCGCTGATAGCGCGTGATCAGCGCGGGACTGCACGTGCAGGCGCGTTCGGGGTCGCCGTACCAGCCACATGGACAGGGGTTCTGCGCTGCCACCAGCATAAACGATGCGGGGAAGGTGACACTGCCCGATGCGCGACTCAGCGTGACGACGCGATCTTCCAGTGGCTGGCGCAACACCTCCAGCTTGGGGCCAAATTCGGGCAACTCGTCCAGGAAGAGGACGCCACGATGGGCCAGCGAGATCATCCCTGGCTTGATGCGCCCGCCGCCACCGCCCACCAGTCCTGCCAGCGACGTGGTGTGATGCGGTGCGCAGAACGGGCGCTGGCGGATCAGCGGCGTGTCTTTGGGCAGTTGTCCGCTTACACTGTAGATTTTGGTGACCTCAATCGCCTCGTCCAGGCTCATCGGTGGTAGGATGGAGTTCATCGCACGCGCCATCAGGGTTTTGCCTGCGCCGGGGCTGCCTGACATCAACACATTATGCCCGCCGGCCGCCGCCACCTCCAGCGCCCGCTTCACATGCTCCTGCCCGCGCACATCTTTGAAGTCAACCGGATAGCTCACCTCGATCGCATCAAAGCGCAATGTGGACAGGTAGGGCGCCAGCGGGCGTTCGGCACAGATATGCGCCGCCAGGTCGGGGAGCGTGCGTACCGGCACAATCGTCAATCCCTCGACCAGCGCCGCTTCGGGCGCGTCTTCATAGGGCACATACGCGGTTTCGATCCCTTGCGCCCGCGCCACGGCCACCATGGGCAACACCCCATCGGTGTGACGCAGTGTGCCATCGAGACCCAGCTCGCCAATGAACACCGCTTGTGCGACATCGCCATAGATCTGCTCCGATGCCAGCAACAACCCGATCGCAATCGGTAAATCATAGGCCGGGCCGGCCTTGCGCAAATCGCCCGGTGCCAGGTTGACCGTGATGCGCTTCAAGGGGAATGTCTGCCCGCTGTTACGAATGGCGGCGCGTACCCGTTCACGACTCTCCTGCACCGCCGTGTCACCCAGACCGACCACGGTGAAGCTGGGCAGGCCATTCGCAATATCAACCTCTACCTCCACCAGCATTCCCTCCAGGCCAATCACCGCACAGCTATAGACTTTCGCGAGCATGCTGCCTCCTTTGCCAGACGATGGTGCGGCATACGCAACGGATGAACGTGCCGCACTGGGTTCAGGTTTTGATTACGAGGGAGTATAGCATGCCTGGCGGGTTGGTACGAATCTGGTATGGTATAATTAGGAATGCTCAATGACAGGACTTACGCAGTGGTCTGGTCAACTCGCCTTTTCGCCTTCGGCAGAGCGGTACTTGCTCTGTTTTTTGGGTCTCATTAAATGAGACCCAAAAGATGGTCGCTTCGACGCCGCTGCAGGCGAAAACGGTTGTCGGATGACCCACCATGTAACTTGTGTCAATGAGTGACAAAAAACTGAAGTCCCGGCTACAGCCGAGACGGGGCTAGACCCACACTAAAGCCGGGACTCCGGTTTACCATTGGGATAGGCTTGCTCAATATGTGGACAGATTACATCCGTAATGGCAACACAACCCTGCGCTGATGTCGGATACAAAACGTGCCAACGTGCAATCGTTTCAATGACCAGAAACCCGCCAACCTGCAACCAGATAATGACCACACCTTCCAATCAATCGTCCATATCAGCCTCGCTCGATCACTGTGCCGCTTGCGGCTGCCAGTTGACCGGTGCCTATTACACGCTCCTCGACAGCGATGAGCGCTATTGTCCGCAGTGTATTGATACCCGCCCGCGTTGCGATAGCTGTGGTGCGCCGCTTGGCCCGCACTACTGGCAACTCCACGATGGGCGGTTGCAGTGTCCACGTTGTCATCGCACGGCGGTCTACGACTCGGAGCTGGCGAAGACGTTGTTTGACGAGACGGTGGCCGGGGTAGTGACGCAGCTCAGTCTGACGCTCAATGTCGGGGTTGAGTTTCGGCTGGTTGATGTACCGACTTTGCAATCGGTACGCAGCCAGGATCTGCGGCACACGCTGGCAGGCTATGAGCGCGTCCTGGGCCTGTATCAGCGTCAGGGACGCCTGCGGGTGATCTATATGCTCTATGGCCTGCCCCGGCTGTTGTTTCGGGCGACGGTGGCGCACGAGTATGCGCACGCCTGGCAGGGCGAACAGTGCCCGCTGTTGAGCGATGATCGCTTGCGCGAGGGCTTTGCCGAATGGGTCGCCTACCGCCACTTGCTCTGGCTAGGGTGTATGAAGGCGGCACAGCGTATGTTGAGTGGCTCGCATCCATACCTGCCTGCGTTGCGGTATGTGCTGGAATTGGAACAACAAATGGGTATTCCGGGTGTCATCGCCTATATCCGAAAGGCCGAATAGCGATGGATTTTACTCCGGCCCAGCATCAGGCTATTCATCTGGACGATAACTTGATTGTCACTGCTGGTGCGGGCAGTGGTAAGACACGGGTGCTGGTCGAGCGCTACCTGCGCTTGTTGACAACGGATGCGCTGCAGGACGACGCGGCGGCTTTTGCGGCAGTGGCGTCAATCCTGGCGATCACCTTTACCGAAAAAGCGGCCCGCGAGATGCGCGAGCGCGTGCGGCAGGCGGTCGAGCAACGGGCACAGGAGGCACCTCGTGCCGAGCGCCCAACCTGGGAAGCCCGTCGTAGCGCCATCGAGGTGGCGCGGATTGGCACCATTCACAGCTTCTGCGCCACACTATTGCGCAGCCATCCGGCAGAGACTGGCCTTGATCCCCACTTTCGCGTCCTTGATGAAGTCGAGGCGCTGTCGTTGCTGGCCGAGGGCGTTGATGCTGCCCTGATGGAGACCGTCTGCAGAGGCACCTCTTGTGGGTGCCCGCGTGGCCCTGATCCCGACATACCTGATCTGCCACTACTATTGGCCGAGTTTGGGCGCGAAGAGTTGCGCACGATTCTGACCGATATGGTGCGCGGCGGGGCCGAGGTGCGGGCAGCGCTGACACATATGCCCGCCACAGTGGACGCATTGCAGGCACTGTGGCAGACCTGGTTGACCACGACACGTGCCAATGTGCTGGTGGCACTGATCGGTCACCTGCGCTCATGTGCCGCCCGTGTTGAACTGGATCGTCTGGCCGCAATCGCCAGTGATCAGGATGTGATTGGCAAGCAAGTGCGGGCGGTGCATGACTGGCTGGCGCACCTACCGGTCATAGATGTGACCGTCGGTACGCCTGAACCGTTGACCAACATATCCATACCTGATTTTACACCAATCAGGACTATCAAACTCAATGGTGGCAGCAAGAAAAACTGGCCCACCGCTGAGGATCTGGTGGCAGCGAAGGCGGCGCTGGACATGGTGCGCGCGGCGTACAAAGACTACAAAGACAAAAACCTGCTAGAACTGACGCTTGATGCCGAGCTAGAGCAGCGGGCGGCGCAGGTGACCCTGAGTCTGCGCACGCTCTATATGCAGACGGTGGCGTGTTATACCCAGCGCAAGGAGCAGATCGACGCGCTGGACTATGATGACCTGGAGCAACGCGCCCGCGCATTGCTGGAGCAACATCCCCAGGTGTGCGCCCGCTGGCAGGCCGAGTTGCGGGCGGTGCTGGTGGATGAGTTTCAGGATACCAATGATGAGCAGCGGGCGATCATCTATGCGCTGACGGGCATGCACCACCCGTCACCCGCCGCCGACAACCCGTCCAGCGCGGCATGTGCGCCACCAACGCTGTTTGTGGTTGGTGATGGGAAGCAGTCGATCTATCGCTTTCGCGGCGCAGATGTGAGCGTCTTCCGCCGCGTTGCGTCTGACATTGTGGCCCGTGGTGGGCAAGCGGTTGCGCTAGATACTTCTTTTCGCAGCCATGCACTGCTGTTGACCTGGATCAATCGGGTGACAGCCCAGGTATTTGCGCGCCCGCAGCCCCTGCGAGCCTATGAAATCCCGTTCGAGGCCTTACATGCCCACCGTCCCGCTCCGCCACACCCCTGCTGTGTGGAGCTGCATCTCGTCACCGACAGCGCGAGTGCCGAGGCGTCACGCGAGGCCGAGGCCCAGGCCCTGGCTGCACGTATCCGGGCGCTGGTGCAGGGGACTGAAGGGGCGCTGGTGTATGGGCCGCAGGGCTGGCGCATACCGGAGTATGGCGACTTTGCGCTGCTGTTTCAGGCTTCCACGGTGTTTGACCATTATGAACAGGCCCTCCGCGCAGCGGGTATTCCCTATCTCACCACCGCCGGGCGTGGCTATTATGGCCGCAAAGAGGTGCTGGATCTCATTCATTTGCTGCGTGTGCTGGACGATCCGACCGATGAACTGGCACTGGTGGGCGTGTTGCGGTCGCCGCTGTTTGCGCTGGACGACGCTACCATCCTGCGCTTGCGCTTTGCCCATCCGCACAGCCTGTGGGCGGCGCTGATGCAGACCGCTGCCGAGACACCTGAGACCGCGTATGTACCGCTGGATTTTGCGCGTACGACCCTGCGTGACCTGCACGACCTGCGCGGACGGGTCACGGTGGTTGAGTTGCTGCGTGCGGCGCTGGCGCAGACGGGCTATCTGGCAACGATCAGTGGGTTGCCGGATGGCGAGCGGCGGCGGGTCAATGTGGAGAAGTTGCTGGAGGCAGCGCGGCGGGTGGGCAGCGGCGGCCTGGGCGTTTTTCGGGTGTACCTGGATAGCCTGCTGCAAGCCGAGTCACGCGAAGGCGAAGCGCCGCTGGAGGCGACCGGCAGCGTGCAGTTGATGACGGTTCACCGCAGCAAAGGCCTGGAGTTCCCGATCGTCGTGCTGCCCGATCTGGGGCGCAAGCCACCACCGCAGAAGGCCCCCTGGCTGGCGCGGCGGCCGTATGGACTGGCGCTGCAACTGCGCGATACGACGGGCGAAAAGGTGCCCACCGTGGCCTATCACCTGGCGCTAGCCGAGGAGCGGCGGATGGAGCAGGCCGAACGCGAGCGTCTGCTGTATGTGGCACTGACCCGTGCCCGTGACTATCTGCTCCTCAGCGGGCCGGCACCACAGCCGAGCGGCGAGGACTGGCTCAGTCGCCTGATGAGCGCAGCCGGAGAGTCGTGGGAAAGTGGCGGCTCAGCAGGGTGTGTGCGGGTGTTTTATGTTTGATATGGTATATAGGAACAGTCCCTGGAAAATCCATGATCTGCATTGAACGTGCTACCCTGGCTGACGCCGCGGCTATTCTGGATCTACAATATCGCGCCTATCAAGGCGAGGCCGAGCGTTACAACGATTGGCAGTTACCCCCTCTGACCCAGTCGTATGCTCAACTGCTGGTCGAGATCGAACAGCAGATCTGTCTGAAAGCCACATGGGGCACCCATCTGGCTGGCTCCGTGCGGGCATATCTGGCAGGGGATACCGGCTACATTGGCCGCCTGATGGTCGAGCCAGCGCAGCAACGACAGGGGATTGGCACGCGCCTGATGGAGACCATTGAACGGGCGCTCCCCGACGCAACGCGCTTTGAGCTATTCACCGGCAGCCGGAGCGAGCATAGTCTGGCGTTGTATCACAAGCTGGGCTATCGCATTGTGCGCTCGGCATATGTGCATCCCCACTTGACGCTGGTGTATCTGGAAAAAAAGCGGGTACGCCCGGCGTGAGCCATCGGTGGTCAATGAGGGTGGGCGCTATGGACTGGATCACATGGGCCGAGGTGTTGAGTTATGTCGTGACGATCGTGGGCCTGCCATTCGCCATCATTCAAGCGGGCTGAGCATTCAAGCGTTCGAGCGGGCTGAGCGTTCAAGCGCTCCAACGCTTCAGCGCTCCAACGCTCCAACGCTCCAACGCTTCAACGCTTCGTGGTGCGCCGCAGGAATTGACCGAGGAGCAGCAGGAGCGCCGCCTCGTTATT
Source organism: uncultured Chloroflexales bacterium (assembly GCA_937925925.1). GTDB lineage: Bacteria > Chloroflexota > Chloroflexia > Chloroflexales > Chloroflexaceae > CAKZQX01. Next base: position 24,369 of record CALANA010000168.1, read on the forward strand.
TTTGAGATGCTGATTGCGCTCTTTGAACGGGCCTATATTCTGGTCTATGAGGATCATATGTCAGCGCACACGCAACGTCTGTGGCGCACGTGGGACGATTATATGCGTTACTGGTGTCGCCGCCAGGATTTCCGCGCGGCCCTGCCGATGCTGATTGAAGGCGAGGATGCTGACTTTAGCCGCTATATCCTGGCGGTGCTGGCCAACGAGATGGCAAAGTCGTGAACATCCTGTTCCTCAACCCCTACCACGGCGGCTCGCATGCGGCGGTGGCCGAGGGCTATGCTGCCCATAGCCAGCACGAGGTCACGCTGTTGACGTTGTCCAGCGCTGGCGGCTGGCGCTGGCGGATGCGCGGCGGCGCAGTGACGCTGGCGCGGCTGGCGCGTGCCCAGTCCAGCCCGCCCGATCTGATCCTGACCACGTCAATGCTTGATCTGGCAACCTTTCGTGCGCTCACCCGCGATTACTATCCACCTCACATTCCGGTCGTCGTCTATTTCCACGAGAATCAGTTGACCTACCCGCTGCCGCCGGGCCGTACCCGCGATCTGAGCTATGCCTGGATCAACTATACCAGTGCGCTCACCGCTGACGCGATCTGCTTTAATTCAGAGTTTCATCGCCGCGAGTTCCTGGCGGCGCTGCCCACGCTGTTGCGGCGCTATCATGACTACCACGAACTGGCGACGATCGACGCTATAGCTACAAAATCGCAGGTACTGGCACCGGGGATTGACCTCCGGCGTCACGACCAGGTGGCCGCTCCAGCACTGCCCGCCAGTGCTGGCCCGCCGATCATTCTGTGGAACAGCCGTTGGGACTACGACAAGCAGCCGCAGGCCTTCTTCGCGGCGCTGGAGGCACTGGCGGCGCGAGGCCTGGATTTCCGGTTGATTATCGCCGGCGAACATGTTGATCCGAACGCACCGGAGTTTGTGGCCGCCCGCCAGCGCTGGGCGGCGCATATTGTTCACTGGGGCTACGCCGCCGATCCGTCGCACTACAGTCGCCTGCTGCACCAGGCCGACATCGTGGTCAGCACAGCCATCCAGGAGTTTTTCGGCATCGGCGTGATCGAGGCGCTCTACTGCGGTTGTATGCCCATCCTGCCGTGCCGTCTGACCTATCCCGACCTGCTGCCCCCGGCCTATCACGCCGACTGCCTGTATGACTCGTCGCAAGCGCTGGTGGAGCGGCTGCAGGCCGCTTTGCAGCACAGCCACCTCCGCCGTCAAGACTGGCGCACCATCGCCGCGCCCTACGACTGGTCGCGGCTGGCCCCGCGCTACGACGCGCTGCTGGCGGAGGTACGGTCGGTGGGGTAGGGAACAGGGAACAGGGAACAGGTGACAGGTGACAGGTGACAGATGCTCAGGCTGGTTGGTGGGGCTGCCTGTCCCTGTGACCTGTTCTCTATTCAGCGTAAGGCGTGAGGCGAAGAAACGAAGCGTTTGTGTGTTAATACCCGCTAACGTGTCAACATGCCAATGTGCCAACGCTGATTACCTTTGCGTTTTTACGTTCAAAAGAGTGGCAACGACGTGACGAGGAGATGAGACGCGAGGTTGTGTCAACTACCCCTCATACGCCAGCACTTCGCACACGGTGAGCCGGGCGGCGTTGCGGGCAGGAACGTAGCTTGCCAGGAGTGAGAGTACCAGCACCAGCACCAGCCAGATCCACACCGCACTCCACTCGTAGGTATAGACCAACGGCATATTCAACAGGCTGAACCCGATGCGTTCGCTCATAAACTGACTGATCGGGAACGAGAGCAGCGTGCCCAGCAGCCACGAGAACCATCCAATCAGCATGCCCTCGACCAGAATAATCCGTTGGATTGTCCCATCCGACGCACCGATAGCGCGCATTACCCCGATTTCGCGTGTGCGCTCAATCATGTTTTGGGCGATCAGCCGGGATGATTGGCGTACAGATGCGGCAGGTGCGGCAGCAGGGGTTACAGCAAGCCCAATGTGCGGGCACGGGCAAGGGCACGGGTGCGACTATTCACGCCCAGTTTGCCATAGATATTGCGAATGTGGGTCTTGATGGTGCCCATCGACACCACCAGGCGCTCGGCAATCTCGCGGTTGGACAGGCCATCGGCAACCAGACGTAAGACCTCAAACTCGCGCTCGCTCAACGCCTCAATGAGCATGTCGGTGTCAGGTAGCTCTGGCGGTGAGGGCGCGGTCGGGAGCATTTCACATGCAGGAAAGGCGGCCAGGAGCATGTGTCTGTACGCTGCCAGTTTCTCATCAGTGGGGCGATACTGGTCGAGCAGGTGCGCCATCGGTGCGCCTTCATCAACAAACAGGCGGATGTACCCTTCCGGTTGGGCCAGTGTCAACGCCTGCTCCAATGCCGTCAGTGCTGCGTCGCGGTTCTGCTGACCGTGGAACGCCAGGGCCTCCAGCAGATAGCACTCAATCACGCTGCTGATGCGCTCGGCGTCATTGGCCGCGCTGCGCAGGGCATGCAGTTCAGCCAGAATAGGGTCGAGCGTGGTGCCTGGCGGTTCGCTGCGCGCCTGTGCGAGCCGCACGCGGATGCGGGTTAGTTGCACAATATCGCGCAGTTGCGCGATCCAGATCGCTTCATCGTCGATCATCTCCTCGGCTACTCGGAGGGCGGCAAGGGTCTCTCCCTGGGCTAGCCAGAAACGGATTTCATAGGCGCTCACCAGTGCCAGCGTTTGCAGCGGCAAATTGAGCCGATAGACCAGTTCCTTCAGTTGTTGCAAGGCAGCGAGCGTCGCATCCCAGTCGTGCCGAGCCTGTTGCACCCGTGCGAGCGACGCATATGTGTCGAACAGCCCCAGTTCACCCCACTGCTGGCAGAGTGCCAGACCTTTGTGCAGCATCTCCAGCGCTCCTGGCAAATCGTTCCATTCGCGCAGAATAACACTCAAGCCAACATAGGCCATGCTCGATACCGGCACCGGTACGGCACTATGTGCGCCCGCAATGCGCAATGCCTGGCGGTACAGGGTTTCGGCCTGCCGTAACCGGCCCTGCCAGATGTATACTTCAGCCAGATGGCTCAACGCGATCAAGCTAATCATTGCATTCTGATTGGCCTGACCGTCGGCGACGAGTTCGGCAAAGATCTGCCTGGCGGCCCGTAGATCGCCCTGGAACATATAGGCCGCGCCAAGTGTCCAGATCGTCATCCCGCGTAGAAAGCTACTGGCCGGCAAGCTTTGAACCGCTTGCCGGGCCAGGCTGATGGCCTGTGTTGCATCGAATTGCAGCATAACCATAAATGCCCGCAGCGCGGTCACTTCGCCCTGGAGCTGAATCTGTTGCGCTGCGTCCAGGATGATCGACTGGTGTAACGTCTGTTCTACATCGTACAGATATGGCTCGACGGCCTCGATTTGCCCACTGAAAAGCATGGCACAGGCCGCGAAAAGACTCAAGCGGGGCCGGGCCTGCACCAGGTCTGGGGGCAGGGCAGTCAACCAGGCAAGCAGCGTCACAATTTCGCTCTGCATCAACAGCTTCTCGGCACTGGCCTCGATCAGCCCGGCAGCCAGCGCAAAATCACGGGCGGCCAGCGCATGGCCAACTGCCTCAACCATCAGGTTATGCTGGTGATACCATATGGCTGCGCGCCGATGGAGTCCAGGCACGTACTCCGCATGTGTCTGTTGCACCATACGCCGCAATACATCAAGAAACAGGTGATGGTAGCGATACCACCGGCGCTGGTCATCCAGGGCAATCACAAACAGGTTGTCACGCTCCAGCTCTTCCAGCAACTGCTGACTAACGCCGGGGGCCTGGTCGAGGACTGCCGCGCACAATGATCCACACATCCGATCTAGAATAGCGGTACGCAACAGAAACTGCTGAATACCTGCGCTCTGCTGCTGGAGTACTTCCTGTACCAGATAGTCGGCAATATAGCGCTGGCTGCCTGTGAGCGCGAGCAACCGTTCAGCCACATCGGGTTGTCTCTGAAGCGATAGCGCCGCCAGTTGCAACCCGGCGATCCAGCCTTCTGTTCGTGCCTCCAATAGTGCCACATGCTGTGGATCGAGCCTCAAGCCCATCACATCGCGCAGGAAGAGCGCGGCCTCCTCCACCGTAAAGCGCAGATCATCAGTCCGCAGTTCATGCAAGGCACCCTGTGCCCGAAGTTGTGCCAGCGGTAATGGCGGATCTTCACGGGTGGCAATAACCAGGTGCAACGGCGCGGGCAGATGTTTCAGGATGAACGCGACGGCCTCGTGTACTACCGGCGATTGCAGCAGGTGGTAATCATCCAGCACCAGGATGCTCTCAGCCTCTAATGTCGCCAGATCATTCATCAGGGTTGCTATCAGCGTTTTATAGGATGGCGGTTGGGGCAGGTGTAAGAGAGTCAGCACCGTGTTTCCCACACCCGGAATCATCGACTGCAAGGCCGCAATCAGGTAGCGCAGCCAGCTATACGGATCGTTATCGCTGGCATCGAGCGCTAACCATGCCACCGGGTGTGCCGTGTGACGCAACCAGTCGACCAGCAGGGTGGTTTTGCCATACCCGGCCGGTGCCGAGAGCAGGATGAGCGCACGATGCAACCCGGTGTCGAGGCACGTGAACAGGCGTGGACGGGAAATACACGTGGTTCGTGCATGGGGGACACGGATTTTTGCCGTGAGTATCGGAAATAAGCTGCGCTCAGCCGGCTGAGATGAGGCAATCATTGGCGCGGGATCGATCATTTCTCGGCTTTCAACATGACAAATGCTTCTTTTCCCCCTGGATGGTAATCATTATAATCGAGAACAAAAGGAGATTCAACTATGGTATGTGCTGTAACCGTTCAAACCTGGGGTGCAGCGCTGTCGCACGCGTTCACTGTTCGCCTGGGAGCGCAAGCGTCCCGCCCGCACCTGGGAGCGCGGGTATCTTGCCCGCACCTCTGCCTGGGAGCGTGGGTGTCCCGCCCGCTGGCGGGCCAGCGGCCCGCGCTGCCGGGAACGCGCTTTCGCCTGGGAGCGCAAGCGTTCTGTTCAAACCTAGACTCCGATCTCTACCACCGATGTACGATTGCCCCTGGCTGAACCATGACACACAACCTGTGTCGGACTGGATCATAGGGATATGGCAAAATTGACACCGACATTCCCGTGCATGTCTGGTATGATATATGAGTGGTCGGTGTACCACCTTGAGACACCAGCCTGGCTGTTGCGGTATGCTGACCGAAAAGCTTGATCCTTCCGAGTTGGGAGTGATCATATACAGACACTTGGGGATCGATGGAATGCAACCACAGACACAGAGCAGTGAACGCATGACCCGCGCTCGTGACGGTGCCCTGGATATCACCTATGGAGCAGCACTATGGGTACGTTCTATTCTACGCTTTATTACCCGTCCGATCGAGATAGGCGTGCGGGTACTGGTGGTTGATGGTGACGAGGTGCTACTTGTGCGTCATCGTCGAGGCAAACTGCCCTGGAGCCTGCCCGGTGGCGGCGTTAAAGCCCAGGAAACACTTGAAGCGGCGGCTTGCCGTGAAGTATGGGAAGAGGCTGGCTGCACTGTGCGGATTGAGCGCTTGCATGGCATTTTCTATACCTTTGGTGCCGGATTTAGCAACTATACGGCGGTGTTTATTGCCACACCGCTGGCAGCGCTACAGCCACCTGTGGGAGACCTGGAGATCGTCGATGCCCGTTTTGTGCCGTTGCATGCCTTGCTGGATGGCACCGATCCGGGCACACGTGACCGTGTGGCCGAGTATCTGCGCGGTGAAACCGGTTTGTCGCGGGAGTGGTAGTGTCCGACGAGGCGCGGATGCGAAGATGCGCGGATGCGAAGATGCGCGGATGCGAAGATGCGCGGATGCGAAGCGCGACGTAGCGCGACCCTCCGGGGCGCGGGCGGCCGTCGGGGATGTGCGGCGGCGATGATTGGGCGCACGGATGCGAAGAGGCGAAGAGGCGAAGGGCGACGTAGCGCGACCCTCCGGGGCGTGGGCGGCCGTCAGGGATGTGGCGGCATGGCCTGGTGCCCTGGCCTCTTTGCGCTTGCACTGGATCGCGCATCCGCGCATCCGTGCCTCGCGCATCCTTCCGGTGTCTCGCGCACCCTACCGCACCATATCAAACACACCGAAGTCGAGCGGGTTCAGGTTGACCCACTGCCCATTTTGTAATTGCCATACCTGGTAGTCCAGGTGTGGGCCAGAGGATTGTCCTGTCGAACCAACCGTGCCTATCTTCTGTCCACGCTCAACCACCTGACCGCTCTCCACCGCAAAATCTTGCAGATGTGCATACCCGGTGCGATACTGCTCATTGATGATCCAGACGTGGTTGCCCGCCGGCCAGGTGTCACGGGAAACCTTGACTGTTCCGGAATGCGTGGCATAGATCGGATGCCCCCAGGTCGCATCGGGATCAGCACGCCCATTGCCGGTGCCATCAATCGCAAGATCGACCGCGCCCCAGATGTGGGCCGGTGCGTGCGTGCCGACACCATAGCCCTGGGTCATCACCGTATTTGCTACCCCCAGTGGATTACCCTGCGGACGCAATGAGCCAGCCGTCAAGCCCTGGCCTGCCGGCTGAAACACACTGCTGAGACTGGCAGATTGCTGCGCTGCCGCACCAACCATGGGCCCACGCCACGCACTCAACTCTACCGGAGTCGCGTGCATGGTCTGGAGTATCAGCCAGCCCATACCGATTAAGGCCAGGATCAACACGATCGCCCGTCCGCGCGTCAGATACGGCTGGTCATAATCAAACATCAGCGTGGCACCCCATTGGAGCGCCAGGAATCGACCAGACGCTCAACTGCATTGACATAGCCCTGGACATCATTTTCAAAAGCGGGGGCATAGATCGGAATAATCTCAGCCACGGTCACCGTACCGCGCCCCCGAATATACTCAACCGCAATCAGGCGATACCAATCCTCAATACCCTCTTCCCACGAGCTGTAATCGCGGAAGCGACCATAGCAGCGCGGATACCCGGCGCAAATAATATTGCCCACATTGTGGGTCGTTGCGCCGCCTGGTTTGATCCCGGCCCAGCGCGGATTGGTGCCCGCGCTGCTCTCGTGAATAAAGAAAGCGACGGCATAGGCCGGGTCAATCTCGTATTTCTGGCCCAGCCGCAGCCATACCGCGCCCGTGCCAGTAGCGGGTGAGCCATATGACGCCAGAATACGGTCAATCTGGGCCGCAGTCAGGCTCGGTGCGCCGCGCACATCGTGGTCACCCACCGAACGTATCGCGTATTCACTGCTCGGTTGTACTGTGGTTGGCAATAGTTCACGCCCCGGCCAGCTACTGATCACCGCGCTCCCAAAGCCAAGGATCTGCTGCAAGGCTCCCAGTACCCCGGTTGAGTTTGCGGTCTGCGGCCATGTGCGCTCGTTGCGCACCTGCGGCAGGTGATAGGCCTGCGGGGTATGCCAGATCGTTTTCTCGGCAATCCCATTCAGGGCCAGAATGCCAATACTCACAACGGCTACAATGATCGTGAGTGTTGGACTGGGTTGCCACTCGGCTGACCGTTGCGGGTAGATGTGCTTGCGCTGCCCCGTGGGAGCAATGCCAGCCAGTGACTGTACAGTCGCTCCCAGCGCATACCACAGCGCCAGCAGCGAAGTGAGCCATGCCACCATTGGACGCGGAAGGGTATGCACAAATGGCAGCGGGTGTACCACACCTGATCTGCGCCGGCGCGGGTGGCGCTCTTGATACGGATGATAGGGTCGGGCACGCAGTTGCTCGGCTGACAGAGATGCCCGGTTTGCAGTTGATTGAGCCGCAGGTCTGTCTACTTCGCCTGGCGTCGGTGTACTAGTTGTTGTAGTGGTTGGTAGCGCTGATGATTTGTGTCTCGTTATGGTGGAGGACGTACCCGATGAGGAAGATTGTCTGGTGATTCCTCGGGGGCGTAGTTTGGACTCGTCCGACATGACCTGCTACCTTTTCAACAACTATCAGCCAGACATTAACCTGCAAAGTATAGCGTAACCTGCACTATTCTGCAACATGTATGAGCGGTACCTGTTCCTCTGGGAGCGCGAGAGGGCGAGACGCCCGCGCTCCCAGGTCGGCGAGACGCCCGCGCTCCCAGGAAGGTGCGAACCCGCTGCCCAGGGAGCGCGGGCATCTTGCCCTCGACGACAAGGCAACGGCGGGCGGCATGCCCGCGCTCCCCGGCGGGCACGGGTTCCCACGTGTAAACAGGCTCCATACCTGCTCGCTATGGCGCACATAGCCCTACTCTTATCTTGAACCGCGAAGCTGGCGAGGATTTTGAATGACCGGGGTTACGTTTACCTAACAGAACGCTGGTTGCTGGCAGAGGCACGGCGCTACAGGCTAAGAGCGCAAGCCTACATGCATTGTGAAGAACGGGCGTCCAGGCGTTCGCCTGGACGCCAATGTACAACTGAGCGAGACTTGCTATAGACATGCGCTGACAACAATCTAAGGCGCACGTAGGAGCAGCCGTTCTTCTGGCGTTGGCAGGCGCAGCCCACCGTCTCGATTGAGATACACTATCTGCTCATTGCGTACATTCAGCACAACATCCGGCAACCCATCACCATCCACGTCCGCCAGGTCGATGATCACCGGCGTGAGATCTTCATGCGCACCGAAGAGATACGGGCCGGGCCAACTGCGTACCTGCGTTGGATCGCTGCCAGGTAATTCTAGTACCACAACTTGCCGGTTCAGATTCATGGCAATAAAGTGTGTGGGTTGCCCATACGCTTCCTCCGCCCGCCCGACAAACCCCGACAGGTGCATGGTACGTGGGCGGCCATAGCGCAGATCATCAAGGCGCACCTGGCCCCAGTTGACCACCCACCCGACCAGCACATAGATGGCAAGCATTGCCACCAGCAGCGTCGCCAGGTGTACAACAGAAAAATTCCACTGTACGCCGGGTAGCACAGCGCTCTGGTGCGACTGTGGCGCACGTATTTCTCTACTGGTGACCGCCATAATCAACCAACGTCTTTCTCTCGTCCAGATAATCGAGAATCACGAATAGTTGTATTATAAGATAGAACATATGTTCTTGTCAAGAGTGTGGGTTGGAAAGTCTGTTGTTTCTTTAACGCAACGAGGCAACAGAGCAAAGACCAGAGTGCCGATGCCCGGTGTCGAGGGCAAGATGCCCTCGCTCCCAGGCGTGCATGCTCCTAGTCGTGCATGTTCCCTTGAGTGTGAACAGGTACGGCGGGGCAAAGACCAGGGTGCCGATGCCCGGTGTCGAGGGCAAGATGCCCTCGCTCCCAGGCGTGCATGCTCCTAGTGCATACTACCCTCGCATTGCCGCACGAAAACAACTCGTTCCCAAAGGAGTATGCTGTAACGACTTTCCTTGTTTTTTAGGCTGTAGAACGACTAAAGTCGTCAGTCCATAGTGTCGCTGCATGGGTTGTAGCGACACCTGATATATGAAATCGTGTCTAACATGGTTTCTCCGTTGCTTTCTCTGCTGGTTCCTTGTTGTAGCGACACCTGATATATGAAATCGTGTCTAACGTCTTATAAACTTTGACATCTTATCCAGATACGCGCACGACCGAGATCCAGGCTTCAGACCGATCTGCATTGTCACAGGAGTCTGTCAGTGACCGCATAGCTACCGCACCTCCTACCGCCGCCAGCGCACAAGCGGCAGCAACGGGCGCAGGGTGCGCCGCTGGCGGCATCCGCGCCAGACGCCGACCTGGTATGCGGTTAACTCCAGCCAGTAGAGCGCAATGAACAGGGGCAGTGCCAGCCGCGGGCGCTGGCGCCGGTAATCGGTGATTGGCGGCACAAGGAGCAGCAGCAGCAACGGTAGCAGCGATGGTGTCCAGAGCAACCCGATCAGCAGCAGCGGCAAGCTGTAGTAGCGTGCCACGTTCGCGCCCAGGTGATACAGCGACGCGCCGTGTTCGAGCAGAATCGCGCGGCGCACCTGGTGCGCGGGCAGATCGACGCCGACGCGCCTGAGCTGGCGTGTCTTCTGGGCAATTTCCAGCACCACCGTCATCACAGCCAGTAGCAACAATACCGCGCTGACGACCCATGCTATGCCCAGGCTGGCCAGTGCCAGCAGCAACAGCAGGCTCACCAGCGGCAACGTCATCACCCGCCGCCCGTCCGGGTGCCGACGCTGCAAATCGGCCTCGGACGAGCCGTAATCCGCCCGCCGCCGCAGCAGCGCCGCCAGTTGCACGCGATGATAGTGGATCACCTGCGCTGCGGGCACATAGCGGGCACCCACGCCGGTGCGCAACGCTCGCCAGATAAAATCCACATCCTCGCCTAGCGTCATAGCCGGGTCAAAGCCCTGCAAGCGCATCAGCAGATCGCGGCGCACCACCAGATTGCACGTTGGCATGTAACTGATAACCGACCCTGGCCCCACCACACCGGCGGTAGCGCCCATATCTAGCGGCGAGCGCACGGCTTCAAAGGCGGCGACCGGCCCGTTCACCGGCGGCGCGATCACCCGTCCGCCCGCAATCCCCACCGCCGGGTCATCCAGCACAGCGACCAGCCGCTGCAACCAGTACTGATCCGCCCGGCAATCATTGTCAATAAACGCCAGCAGCGCCCCGCGTGCCGTCTGTGCCGCTCGATTGCGCGCCGCCGACTGACCGGCGTTCTGCTCCTGGCGCAGCAGGCGGATCGGCAAGTCGGCCAGTGCGCCGGCCAGCGGTGGCTGCGAGGCATCGTCAACCACGATGATCTCCAGTTGCGCGCGTGGATAATCCAGCGCCAGCAGTGAGGCAATGCAGGCCCGCGTTGCCTCCGCTCGCGCATAGGCCGGGATGATGATCGAGACCATCGGCCAGCAGGTCAGCGCGGGTGGGTGCTTGAGCAGTAGCCGCCGTTGGAGCAGGGTTTCCAGGAACGTGGTGACATCAACTAGCGATAGCTCCGGGCGGCCCACCGCCAGTTCGGCCGCTGTGCGACCGCCATCTCCGTCAGCATTATCGGTCAGGCTGGCGATCATCTCCGCTGCCTGGGCATTGAGGCGCATCGCAACCAGTGGCTGCGTCGAGAGCAGGATGGCCCCCTGCGCATCGCGGCGTAGCTCCAGTCCAGCAGCGAGTTGGTAGCGGGGGCCGGTGCCCCGACGCATGATCAACGTTGACCCGGTGGCCTGCTCCAGCCACAGACCGAGTTGGGCCGCTTCGCGTAGCAACAGGTTCGGGTCGTGCCAGAGATGCATGGGGTGCAGTGCATCCGGGGCGGGCGGCAGGTGGATAAACAGCGTGCCACCTGGCCGTAATGCGGTTGTCAGTTGCGCCAGTGTGTGTAGCGGGTCGGGCAGGTGTTCCAACACATCGACCGCACTGATAAAATCAAAGGCTGCGCTGGGGAGTAATGTCGGTGATGGAGACGCTGGATCAGCAGCGGACGCAGTGGTCGCGGATACATCGAGTACCTGCACCGGCAGATTGCGGCGGGCAAAACGCCAGCGGGCGTAGGCGTTCAAGTCGGGTTGTACATCGGCCAGGGTCACAGCCATGCCGTGCTGTGCCAGAAGCAACCCCAACGAGCCGATGCCACTGCCAAAGTCAAGAACGGTGTGCGCATAGTGTGCCAGCGCAGCCTTCAGCGCCTGCACCTGAACCAGGGCACTGCGATCGGCTTGCAGCGTGTGCCACCAGGTCAGGTCATACAGATAGGTATCCGCCTGGCGATAGAAGGTAGCAATCGCGGTTGCATCGGGCGGAGCAGCGACCTGCCAGTTCCGGGCCAACTCGGCCGCAGCGTTGCGGCAGCGGTCGGCCACCTCGTTCACCGGTTGCTCCAGATAGTCCGCCAGTTCTGCCACCAGACTTGTCGCCAGATCCGGCTGACCGGGCAGTAGCAGTGCCGCTGTCCACAGCGCGTCATGGCTATCGTGTTGCGGATCGGTTGCCATCATAAAAATCTCTACGCTCGTCGCGTTAGAACGTTAGAACGCTCGGCTCACAGCCGCAGCTTGCGCAAGCCATCGACCTGCTGCTGGTAGGCGGCAAAGCTGTCGGCATCGAGCGCCATATGTCCATACCAGACGCGATCAAACGTATCAACAATCGGCACCAGCCACAGCCGCAGCTCGGCATTGTCGCTCAGACGCTCTAGATACTCCCGGTTGGTGAGTGTCCGATCATAGCGCAACATGCCGCGTTCGTCCAGCCACAACAACGATGAGAGATAGAGATAGCGCACGGCTGTGCGATAGTCGCCACCGCGCGCCAGGATAGTTGCCTGCTGCAAGGCCGTATTCGCGGTCAGGTGCGCTTCGGGATCGTCTGCGTCGTTTATCTGCGCCTCACGTGTCCACGAGCCGCGCAGACCACGCAACAGATAGATCAGCATGCCCAGCAATAGCAGCAGGCCTATGCCCGCGATCATCCAGTTCATTGCCTGCCCTGTCACCGGATCAACCTCAGCCTGCCGAAACATGCGTGACAGCATGCGCAGCACCCAGTCGATCAAGCGCCCGATCAGTGTCAGGCGCGGTTGTTCGACCTCGGCAAAGGGGGGGTGATTCAGAATGGTATCGAGCCGCTGTCGCGCATCAGCGGGCACGGACGGATCAGGTTGTACCAGCGCATCGAGCAGTGCCCCCAGACGGGCATCAATGGATGGCAGATCGGGGTCAGGCTCGTCCAACGCCGTGGCCAGCCAGTCATTATTGACCGGCACGACGATGTCATCTGCGACCTGCACCTGTGTAGTCTGTATCAGATTGGCAGCGACTTGCTCCAATCCTAGACGATCGCCACGGCTGGCTGTGACCCGGGCCTCGCGCAGCCAGCCTTCATAGGTCAGCAGATCAGGGATCGTTGCCTGCGCACCCACGGCAGGAACGGTGAGGGTCATCACGGCTACAGAGATGGCTAATCCGAGCCATATTGTGTAGATATGGAACCGGTGTTGCATCAGCGCCTATTCTCCCGTTCCAGCTAAAGCCTGCTCGCCTGCGGTTGGATTGGTAACCTGTGCCGCCCGCAGTTGCAAATCATAGCCCTCTTTGCGCACTCGCACATCATAATACAACAGGGTGTAGGCACTCAAGGAGATCGGCAACACCAGGATCTGGGCAGCATAGGTGGTCAGCAACGTAATCGACTGGCGCAGCAAGTAGTTTTGCAGCGGATCGGCTGCACCGCCTAGCATCAAGGAGAGGACCATGCTGATGATTATCACCGGTATCCACACGACGATCTGCACCAGAATCATCAGTAACACCACAATGCCCAGCACGCGCCAGAACGAGCCGCCAATGAGCTTCCAGCTTCGGCCCAGTGCCTCCAGCGGGCCATGATCCTCCAGAACCACGGCCTGCGTAACAAACAGGAAGCGGAGCGCAATCATCGCAAAGAGAATCACCGCCACGATCAGCAACAACACCATAAGCAGCAGCGTCAGAATAGCTGCCACCGCAGCCCTGACACCGCTCTGAGTGGCGGCAACACTCACCATCAGAAACAGGCCCCCGAAATAGATACCGCCCAGCACCACCGCCACCACAATCGTCAGTATCGCCACCAGTACGCCCACGATCAGCAGCGCAGACAGGCGGCGTGCCCCAAAGTTGTAGGCCTCCAGCACCGAAATCGGCTGCCCCAGATAGCGCCGCGCAATGGCGTTTGCCATCGCCCCATTCAGCAGTTGCTGTACCACGATAATCTGCAGCAATGCCAGCACAAAGCTCAGGCCGTAATAGAGCAATGGATTAGCAATCGGCAGATCGGTCACCGAGTCAGTTTGTGGGTTAAAAAAGGGAAGTTCGTTGATGATCTGCATAAGATCTGCGGTAGACTGTCGCCCCAGGGCAACCTCCAATCCCATCTGGATCACAATCATCGGAATCTGGATCAGGGCCGCGATCCCTATGAAGACCAGAAAATTGTTACGATAGAGACGAAAGATCGTATCAAAAAGATCGCCAATACCCAGCGGACGTAAGCGTGGCACGGTTGCTTGCATGGTTCACCTGCCTCTCTACGGTGTATACCGACACTGCCTATCCCAGGCCCAGTTCCCCAGGCGACTGATCTCTACCACCTGCGCGGTGGCGTTCCATTCCAGGCGTCCATGTTCAAAATACTGCACCCACGTCGGCGTACCATTCACATCTTCTGACAGTTCCTCCGAAATCGGCAAGCCTAACCGCCAGCGATTGAACGCATCCTGATAAAAGGCCAGAAACTCCCCGCCGACCGTGTAGCCGCTTTCAAAGCGTTGCGCACCGGCCGGTGTCTGTCCGCGTTGCGCGAATGAGCGCTCACCGGCATAGGCGCGCCCGATCGCAACCGGTTGTACCAGGCGCATGGCTTGCTCAGCCGGAGAAAGTTGGTCAAACTCGGCATCGCGGCGTACACCGCGTCGCAGTTGCAACGGTGTCACCTCAAAATATTGGATAACAATATCGTTGCCGCGCTCGTCCTGCCCCTGTACAAAGGCGTTACTCAAGGGTAAGCCAAAACTGCTCTGCCCACCCAGAGTTTCCCAGGCGCGCCGAAAGGCACCCTTCACATAATACCCGCTTTCGGCAATCAAGAGGGGGGCCTCTGCGCCCGATGGCGGACGGGGATTGGTCGATGTGAGCGGCACATTGGTGATCGTATGACTGGGCAGGGGTAGGGCCGAATAATCACGAAAAATCAGCGCGGCCGGTTTCAGGCTATCGTCGGGACGATAGAGGCCATAATGCTCCTCGCGGGTATCCCAGCGGCGTGTGGGGCCGGCGTCATAGTCGCGTAACGTCCAGGCAAACACACCCGCCACGCGCCCTTCAACCGCGGTCAGCATGGTGCGGTACATCTCAGCCTGATGATCCTCGGTATAGTTGTGGACAGCACAGGGGGGGCCGGTGGGCCAGCCAAATTCTTGCAACAAGATCGGCTTGTCGGTATAGGTACGCAACTCATAGAGTTGCCGTTCGGCATCGGGAGCATTATAAATATGAACGCTGATCACATCGCTGTAGTCGATCACCCGCCGTCCATCCGGGCCAGGCTGCCAGAAATTATAGTGCTGGCCCATGCCCACCGTAACCAGTTGGTGCGGCGCAATGCGATGCACCTCATCGGCCATACGGCCCAACCAGCCCAGTACCTGCTGTGCGTTGCCCTGTTCCCACATCGGGTAGTGATCGGGTTCGTTATGCAAATCCCAGGCAAAAATACGATCATCGCCGGTGAAATTGCCCAGCAGGGTACGCAAGTAGATCAGATTTTCCTCCTCCTCGCGGGTGCCCGGTAGTGGGAAATCGTTGTAGAAATCAAACAAGGCCACGATCATCCGCATATCCAGGTTGCCCACAATCTGCGACATCTCGCGCAGGCGTTCGAGCATACGTCGCTCAACACGTTTCTCGCTGGATCGATCATACGATTGTTGGTAGGGCAGCAGCACGCGCACCGCATTGATCCCAAGCTGATCGCGGGCCAGGCGCAACTCGCGCTCGATCTGGGGCGCATCCCATGCTTCCCACATTTCGGCCCAGGGCCGGCCCTGCGGGTAATAGTTGACGCCTTTGATTTGCACCGATTGGCCGAGGCGCGTGAGCTGCGAGCCGGAAACCTCGATAAAGCCGCCGCGCTCCAGATGCGCTTCTTGCATGCTCTGAATAGCCGGTGGTTCGGTCGGCTCGGGCAGGTCGGGCGGTGGTTCGGCCACAGGTGGCGTATTCGGGTCTGGTTCCACCGGCGGGTTGGCAGCACTCCAGTCCACTGTTCCGGTAACTGTATTGTCCTCCGTAACCATCAGGGTAGGATCGGACATTGCCGGCTGTGCGGGTACGTCTGGCTCTGCTAATGAGGTGTCTGGGCGACCTCGCTCATCTAGAGCGGGGGGAGTGGGACTGGCGGCAATGGGCGTCGCGGTGGGACTGGCAGCGATGGGTGTCGCGGTGGGACTGGCGGCGATAGGCGTCGCGGTGACGCTGGTTGCGGTGACTGACTGGAGGCCTGCGCTACGCTCCAGGGGTAAGGTGGCAGGATCATCCAGCGGCAGGGTGGCAATGCGATCATCGGCATTGCTGTGTTCGTCCCGCACCATGCGTAGCGGATGGGGCGAGATCAGCATTAGCAGCAGCAACAGGATGAAAAATGGGAACGAAGGGAACACGAATACTCGTCGTTTCATGCGTCTATTTCCTCAGCATCGTTCAATCGCTATGGTGAACGATGTTCCTGGTGTACAATCAACGGCAGATAGCAGTGATGGTCAGGCTGCGGGTCAGGCTCTGGCTGCGGGTCAGGCTCTGGCTGCGGGTCTGGCTCTGGCTCTGAATCGCGTAGATGGTAGATGCGCCCGTTGGAATAATCGGCCAGATATACCTCGCCGCTCTCGTCTTCGCCAAAGCTTGAGATTTGAAAGGGTGCATCATACAAGAGTTGGTTGTGCCACACATCAGCACTGCGGCGCAAACCCCAGATGCGCCCGCTCACATAGTCGGCATAAAAATAGATGCCCTGGAGCGCCGGATAACGCTGCCCGCGATAGACAAAGCCGCCAGTAATCGAGCGATCGCCGTCGGTATGATCATACTCAAACACCGGCAAGGTCAACCCGTTCGGATCACAGGTGGTGCCGGGTGGATAGCAGTGGCTGGCTTCCATAATGTTCCAGCTATAGTTTTCGCCGCCTGGACTGCTGGCCGGTTGCCAGTTGATCTCCTCATAGGCATTTTGCCCGACATCGGCAATGTAGAGATCGCCGGTGGCGCGGTCAAACGAGAAACGCCAGGGGTTGCGTAAACCCAGCGCCCAGATCTCATCACGATAGTCTGGATTGGTACGAAACGGATTGTCCTCTGGAATAGCATAGGGTGCGTCGCCTGTATCTTTAACGTCAATGCGCAGCAGTTTGCCAAGCAAATCCTGGGGATCCTGGGCGCGATTGTCGGGATCGCCCCCGGAACCGCCATCACCCATGCCGATATAAAGATAGCCGTCTGGCCCAAACGCCAGTTGACCACCATTATGATTGGTAAATGGCTGTTCGATGGTCAGCAGCACCTGTTCACTTTCAGGATCGGCGCGGTTGGGATCGGCACTTACTGCAAATCGTGATAGCCGGGTTGCATTATCCGGCGCACGGGTGTAGTTGACATAAAAATAACCCTGCTGCGCAAAATCGGCCGGAAAGGCGACGCTGAGTAGCCCGCGCTCGCCGCAGCAGTTGACCCGCGAGCGTATATCCAGGAAAGGATCGGGTAGGAGCTGACCATCTGCGATGAGCCGAATCCGTCCGCGCTGTTCAACCACAAACAACCGCTTGCTCCCGTCACCAGCGTGCGTTATATGCACCGGTTGATCAAAGCCTTCAGCCAGAGCGGTCAGGGTTATATCCGGCCAGGGTGGTGGTTGTTGAGCGGTTGTAATAAGCGGCCTGACCAGCAGGGCTATGGCAAGCAGGAGCAGGACGCTCACGCTTATGCTGGCTACCGGCCAGGGTGTAGCGGTTATGCTGCGGTTTTGTGCAAAGAATTGTCGTGGTTGAAGCATAGGGAATAGCTTTTGTCCTGGTATAGATCTTGTCTCCCTCACATCCTACCACAACCCGGGCCACAAAGCATGGTGGGCAACGCAGGGGGCACCCACGTACGGGCAGGGGGCACCCACGCACGGGCAGGGGCACCTATGCAGGGACACCCACGCACGGGCAGGGGCACCCACGAGGGGTGCCCCTACACATATCGGTTGTTTCGTGCAACGCGGGGATGGCCGCATCAGGCCCACCCAGCGGGTGGGCTGGGGCACCTGTGTGGACGGCGGGGGTGATCGAATCGCTGAGGCGCTGAGCGGTCTGCTGGGGCTGATGGGGCTGTGGCTCGTGTAGGCGACGGGGTGTGGCCCGCTGCGTTGCGCCCTCCCCAGCGGGGGAGGGCGTTGCGGCGCATCCCAACGGGATAGAATGACAAAAGCTACCCTGGTGAACCGGGAACCGCGCAGGTTCCCCACCGCCGCCGGGTCGCATATCAGCGGAATCAGACGGCCATACGAATGGTACACCCGTGCCGGAGTTCAGCGCGTCAGCGATTCAAACCTACGCGGGGGGATGTTGCGCCATCAGGATGTCTCCCCGGACAGCGGGGGTGATTGAACGCTGATCTGTATGATACCGGACGGCGTGGCGATACTTATTGGCCGCAATACGCCTTCGCTTGTATTGACATAATGTTGGAATTACAGGAAAGGCGTGCTATAATGAACACAGTACCGGTTTATGATTCCGGTTGAAGGAGGTCTGGTATGGCCGATGAGCCGCAAAAACAGCCTGATGAAACCGGCGCGATGGCCGGGATGAGCGCTGGTACCGTTACGGGTGCCAGCATTGGGACAGTGTTGATACCCGTGCCTTTCGTTGGCACCTTTGCGGGTGCGCTGGTGGGGGGGATGCTCGGCAGCAAGATGG
The DNA here is from genome assembly GCA_937925925.1 of uncultured Chloroflexales bacterium. Classification (GTDB taxonomy): domain Bacteria; phylum Chloroflexota; class Chloroflexia; order Chloroflexales; family Chloroflexaceae; genus CAKZQX01. The sequence goes on from CALANA010000168.1 coordinate 42,768, forward strand.
GCCGGGCGATTGGTAATGCGGTGCAGAAAAAGAAGCGGGAGAGCGTTCAAGCGTTCAAGCGTTCAAGCGTTCAAGCGGGGGAGCGGAAGAGCGGGGGAACATTCAAGCGTTCAAGCGTTCAAGCGTTCAAGCGCTCGAACGCTCAGGCGCTCAGAAGGCAAGATTGCTTCAGGATTGACGAGGGGGGAAAAGACAATGTTTGTCCAATTTCATCATCGCGCTGAAGCCGGGCAACTGCTGGCGACACGTTTGCGAGCCTATGCCAATCGCAGCGATGTGCTGATTCTGGCGCTACCACGCGGCGGTGTGCCGGTTGGTTTTGAACTTGCCACTGCACTCCATGCCCCGCTTGACGTTTTCCTGGTGCGCAAGCTGGGTTTGCCCGGCCATGAAGAGTTGGCGATGGGGGCCATTGCCAACGGTGACATACAGGTACTCAACGACGATGTGGTTGAGGCGCTGGAGATACCACCGTATGTGATCGAACGGGTGGCGCAGCGTGAACGGCAGGAGTTACTCCGCCGGGCCGCGTTCTATCGTGGCGACCGCCCCCTACCCGAGGTGCAAGGACGGGTGATTATTCTGGTTGATGATGGGATTGCCACCGGCTCGACCATGCGCGCCGCCATTGCCGCCTTGCGTGCGCAGCAACCGGCCCGCCTGGTGATTGCGATTCCGGTTGCTCCCCCCGACACGGTGGCGCTGCTCCAGGGGGAAGCTGATGAAGTGGTGTGCTTGATGACCCCCCGGCCATTCCATGCCGTAGGCTACTGGTATCGTGACTTTTCCCAGACCAGCGACGCCGAGGTACGTGATCTGCTGGCGTGGGCTGCCCACGACTATCAGCGTGTCTCCGGCTCAGTCCCGGTGACGACCGAATAGAAGCGCAACATTGTGACCGCCAAAGCCGAACGAGTTGGAGAGAACGTGGCTCAGTGATGCCGGCATAACCGCACCGGTCACAAACTGGAGCGTACAGTCCGGGTCGGGTTGTTCCAGGTTACGGATGGGCGGTAGCGCCTGGCATTCGAGTGCTTTGATTGCAGCGATGGCCTGGGTTGCTCCGGCACCGCCAAGCAGATGCCCCAGCGCAGCTTTGATGGCGGTCACGGGAATGCGTGTCGTTTCCGCGCCGAGCGCCAGCTTCAGCGCCTGCGCTTCGGCGCGATCACCAATGATCGTGGATGTGGCGTGGGCAAAGATGGCATCGATCGCTGCCGCAGTCAGGCCAGCCTTCGTCAGGGCACGCACGATGGCGCGGGCGGCATGGACACCAGTGGCTTCGGGATGCGTTTCGTGCAGCGCATCGGTGGTGGTGGCATAGCTGACCAGCTCGGCATAGATGCGTGCCCCACGTTGCAGCGCGTGATCGCGCTCTTCTAGCACCAGCACGCCGGCACCCTCGCCCAGCACAAACCCATCGCGGTCGCAATCAAAAGGTCGGCTGGCCTGCTCTGGCGCGTCGTTGCGTGCCGAGAGCGCCCCCAGCGCCTGATCGCCGGCCAGTGTCAGCGGAGTAATGCATGCTTCGGCACCACCACACACCATCATTGTCGCATCACCGCGCCGAATGATCTCCGCTGCCTCGCCAATGGCATGCGCACTGGTGGCACAGGCCGAGCCAATCGTAAAACTGGGGCCGCGCAGTTCCAGGTGCAGCGCAACTTGCACCGCCGCCATGTTGCTTAACATACGTGGAATAAGCCGGGGACTGACCTTGCGTGGCACCTGGCGAGCATTGTCTACCTCGGCCAGCAGTGTCTGCTCACCGCCATGACTCGACCCGATCAGCACACCGATGGCATACGGATCGTGGTTGTGCGACGCAAGACCGGCATCCTGCCATGCCTCCAGCGCGGCGGTCAGGCCAAACAGCGCGAAACGATCCATGCGCCGGGCCTGTTTGGGGCCAATCACCGCTGGCACGCTCAGTTCGGTCACTTCAGCGGCAATTCGGGTGCGGAAGGCCGTGGGATCGAAGAGGGAAATGCGCCGCACGCCACTGTGTCCGTGACACAGGTTAGTCCAGAAGGTCGCAACATTATGGCCCAACGGCGTCACCGCGCCCATACCGGTAACTACCACGCGGCGGTTCGTATCCTTCGTAGCCATGGTTACCCTCCATTGTGATTGTGCTGAACATACGATTGCCCCTTCCTTATTTTCATACGCCACGGTCATATTGTAAGACAAAGCCTGTCTCTAGGAAAGCGGGCCGGGCATGTGGTGATTTCCTAACCTGTTTTTAACAATAGCTTAACACAAGATGAGAAAGAACGACGTACAATCATAACCGTACTACCTTAAGATATGGAAGCTACCTGACAGGTTACACGCCCGTCGTAGCGTCTTCAGTCGGTTAACAGCGTCAGAAACGATGAAAGTCGTCCTGCCTGCTGGCACCAACCGGGCAGGTGGTACGGCCTGTTCGTGCATGAAGGATCTTCATTCGTGGTCGCATGCCTGGTTGTATGCATAGACGGCAGATTCGATGTGTAACTCTGCGTATGTCGGCTACCATGGACATCTTCATTTTTCAACAATGCTTTGTTAGCGCAAATAAGCGGTGGGTTAACCTGGGAGCGCGGGCGTCCCGCCCTCGGAGTGCGCCTGGGAGCGCGGGCGTCCCGCCCTCGGAGTGCGCCTGGGAGCGCGGGCGTCCCGCCCTCGGAGTGCTGTAGTGCTGGGAGCGCGGGCGTCCCGCCCTCGGAGTGCTGTAGTGCTGGGAGCGCGGGCGTCTCTCGCCCTCGGAGTGCTGCCAATCTTTTTGACAGTAGCTACGCAGTGTATGGTTCTTTTTGCTATCGGTTGCACCAGATGTCTATTTGAAAAGACCTTGAGATCTGCGATGTTTCCAGGCTCCGATTGCCTGTTCGTATGCGAGTAAGGAGAGACGTGCTATGGGTCACCTGCAGCCTCGTTGGATGCGCCCGCTGTATGTGCTGCTGACAGTTTTTATTCTGTTCAATACCCTGTTTATGCCTGCGGCGGCGATGCCCTATCGCCCGCTCGTCATTGACGAGGCACCGACCAGTAATCCGCTTCAGGCGCTGCCCGCCAACCCGGATACGGCTACCCAGGTTGCGCCGCTGGTCGTCTTTGTGGCCGACAGCGTCGCGCCCGACCAGTTGCAGATTTCAGCCGGTACCACGGTAGTATTCCGCAATGATAGTGCTACAACTCTCGATGTACTCATTACCGATCAGCTTCCCGCTGAGCCGAGCGACCCACGTGAGCCAGGTGAGCCGAGCGACCCACGTGAGCCACGTGAGCCAGGTGAGCCGGGTGACCCGACCGATCCGGGTGAGCCGGGTGAGCCGGGTGATCCGCGTGATCCGACCGACCCGCGTGATCCGCGTGAGCCAGGTGACCCGCGTGAGCCAGGTGACCCGCGTGACCCGGGTAACCCGCGTGACCCTGATCTTGCCACACCGACGGCAACAGTTGGCCGGGCCACGCTTACCCCCACCGCGCCCAGCAGAGCTACCGATCCCATGCCCACGCCCACGTCTATTGTGCAACCCGACCCTGCCAGCCGGCACGTCGTGTTCTTGCCGATCATTCAGCGGAGTGGTGCTGGGGTGACTGGCACGTCGGCAGCGACCACTACCGACCCTGCTGACGCTGCCGCCAGTGCCGGTGCAGATATGGACGTTATGCCGATGACGTCTGATGCGAGCGATCCTGACATACTCGCCATTGCGGGCAACCAGGTGGCTCAAGCACAGATGACGACCAGCACGAATGCGCCGGGTGGCACGGTCATATCTATTCCCCCTGGCGCAACCCGCTCCTATGCCTTCAATCTGGTCGGAGTGTGGTATGCGGTCAATCAGGTCTTGCCCACTGTGTATGCCACCATCACCGTGCTGCCGGTCGAGAACCCACCCCCGGTACCATTCGACATAGACCTTGCGCTTGACCGCAACCAGACCGTCACCGTTAATCTGGCCGACCTGGGGGCGATTGCGCCGACTGGTGATCCACTCATCTTTGCGCTGGCAACGCTGCCCCAACACGGCACCGCGACAGTTGTCACCACCACGCTGACCTACACACCCGCTCTGGACTATGTGGGTACCGATCAGTTAACCTTCAGTGTCACCGATAGCGCTGGACAGTCGGCGATTGGCACCGTCTCGGTGGTAGTGCGACCGCCCAACCGCCCTCCGCTTGCCAATGATCGCACGCTAACTTTCGATCCGGCAGCAACGGCGGGCCTGAATATTTCGCCGCTGGGCTACGACTTCGAGAACGATCTCCTCACCTACGATGTCACGATCGTCTCACGGGCCACGCTACCCGAAACAGATGAGCCGGATTTTGCCAACGACGTGCCGCTTGAATCGACGGTCGAACTCCCCACCGACATCTTTACCACCACCGGCTACATCAGTTACACCGTGACCGATTTGCCGCAATATGGACAGTTTGCCTTCACGCCCAATATGCTGGAGTATTTCCCCGACGAACGTTTTGACGGCAGCGATGTTGTGGTCTACACCGTAACTGATCCGCAGGGAAGCAGTGCCTATGGACAGATCCAGATGATTGCTCTCACGCCGGAAGAGGCCAGCGGATCTATCCCGATTGTCGAATTCAGCACCCTGAAGATGTATGCCGACAGTCCCGGTGCGAGCCTTGACCTGGCAACCCTGGCCCGTAACCAGAACGGTACAACGCCAGCCCTGACGCTGGCAACTACCGGGGTGCTATCGGGCAACCTGCGTCTGGATGGCACGGTGCTGACCTACACGCCCACCGCGCCGGTCGAGAGTGCGCCCTGGTATGAGTTTGTCGATTTTGTGGCGACAGATAGCAACGGGCAGCAGGCAGTAGGTACCGTAACCGTGCAGGTGCAGCCAGCGGTGGACTTCCCGCGCCGCCCGCAGATCAATACCACGCGCCCGGTCTGGCTGGCGATTGAACCGCGCACGGCGCTGCTCACGGCACCGGGTACAACCAGAACGCTCACGCTGGTCGGCTACGATAGTCGCGGCAACCCGGTGCCGATTGACCCCGTTCTCTACCGGGATATTCAGTGGAACGCCGAGAATCAGGATGGCGGACTGACCTATACCATAAACCCGACCAACCCGACCCGTGTCACGGTACAGGCCGCTGCGCCCACCGGCTACCTGCAACTGCGGGTGCGCTGGGCCGACGTTGATTCAGCGTCCAGCGTCGTGGTAGCTGCCCGGCTGCATGCTGGCGTCCAGGTAGTCCCCGACACGGCGATTATTGCGCCCATTAGCGCCGCCCCGCTATCCGGGCGGGGCCTGGAGAACGTGACCAGCATCGCCGAGTTTGAAGACTGGCTGGAGCGCAATCCGCCACGCTTCCAGACGGTGCTGGATGCCAGTCGGCTCACTGCCCCGCTGACCCCTGGCACCCGTTTTACGACGGATGGCGACAGCCCGGTTGCCGGACAGGTGGTGAGCGCTACCGCCACGGCCGGCGGTATTGTGCTGGTGTACGAAGTGGTGCCGATGGAAACCGTGATTGCCGAAGCCGGATTTGAGGCTACCTATACCCAGAACGACATTCTCTTCAATACATTTGCCATCGCATCCGCTGGTGGCGTGGGGAGTACCGGGCGAATGCCAGGGGTAGCGCGGCCGCTGGATATGCTGCCCCAGGTTGCCAGCCATATGCCTGCGAACATCTCGTTTAGCGGCAGTCTTGCTGATCGCTTTGAGGTGACAGAAGAATTTGAAGTATCAAATGGACGCTTTTTTGCGGAAGCGAAAGATAAATATCGTATTGAAGGGCGCGTGAGCGGTCG
>CALANA010000169.1 GCA_937925925.1 uncultured Chloroflexales bacterium
GCCGCGCCGCACCAGAAAGGGGATTTTGACGTAGAGGCGTTGCATGCAACGCCTCTATGCCCCGCGACATCTCTTTCCAGGGAACGTCTCGTTGTCGTATGTGCAAGCGTCAGACGGATCAACGGATGCGGAAGATCGAAGTCAAATTGGTATGAGTAGCGTGTGGTTTCAACCTACAGGGGATAGGTGGCAGTAACTGTTCACACTTGGGGTAACACGCACACCTGGGAGCGCGGACAGGACGCCCTCAATCGCGTAGACGAGGGCAAGATGCCCTCGCTCCCAGGAGAAAAGTGAACACCCATAGTCGGCACCGTTTCAGCAACCATTCCAAGAAGATATGTTATACTATGAAAATATGATGTTCTGGCTCATATGATCCAAAGTTTGATTGTGTCTGCATCCATGCAGCAAATAATACTCTCCAGCGGGCCGCTCTATTATCGTCAATCAGGCACAGGGCCACCATTACTTCTGGTTCATGGATGGGGCGGATCGTCCCGCAACTGGCAATATACGCTTGACTTGCTGGCCGATGTGCGTCGCATCTATGCGCCCGATCTACCCGGCTATGGGGAAACGCCGCCGCTAGCTGATCCCCCTGACGCCGAACATCTGGCGATGCTGTTGATCGAATGTGCTGATGCACTTGAGTTAGAGACGTTTGATCTGATAGGGCATGCCTTCGGGGCCGGTCTGGCGGCCTATATCGCTGCCTACTGGCCAGAACGTGTGCGTCGCCTGGTGTTGACCTGTTTTAGCACCTTTCGCACCGAACTTGAACGACGGATGGTCGAGCAAACCCATCGGCAAATGGGCATGTGGATGGCATTATGGCAACCGTGGATGGTGCTGTGGGAACCGTGGATGGCGCTCTGGCAACCATGGATGGCGCGTATGGGCGGCATGAAACCGGTCTATCGCGCCATGGCTTCGCATTTCTTCTACCAGGTACCAGCCGATGAGACCATGCTGCGCGAGGGAGTGGCCGACTTTCTACGCATGGATCAGCGCACGGCCCTTGAAGGCGCGCTGAGTTCGGGTAGTGCGCCTATTACCGATGCTCTGTCACGGGTGACTGCTCCGACCTTGCTGATTGGTGCCCAGCAAGATAAGATTATCTTGCCCTCCAGTGTTGCAGTCGTGGCCCACTTGATCCCCAATTGTCAGCATATCTGGATTGACCAGTGCGGCCACCTGCCTATGATTGAGAAGGCCGATGAGTATCATCGCCTGGTGCGTGATTTTTTGCTGGCGGAAGCTTGAGGAACCTGTCTCATGGATATTAAAACCGCTGATCTGTGCGATCAGTTTGTCGCCGACGTTGCGATTGCTGAACCTATGTTTGTTAACTACGGTGGTCGTGCTGCGTTTGGTGGCCCGCTGGCGACTCTGAAGGTCTATGAGGATAATACCCTGGTGCGTGAAGCCCTGTCTACCAGCGGGCAGGGGCAGGTGCTGGTGATTGATGGCGGTGGTTCGCTCCGTTGCGCTCTTGTGGGCGATCAGTTGGCGCAACTGGCGTATGACAACGGATGGGCCGGGATCGTCGTCTATGGTTGTATCCGGGATGCTCGGGCGATCGCCGCGATCGATATTGGCGTGCGGGCGCTCAATACGCATCCGCGCAAGAGTGTCAAGCGGGGTGAAGGCCAGCGCCAGATCTCGCTCACGTTTGCGGGTATTACCTTTGTCCCTGGTTACTATTTATATGCCGACGAGGACGGGATTATTGTTGCCGCACGTCCATTGGTCTAGTCGCAGAAGAGCTGTATTGTCTACCACATTTTCGTCTTCGGTGAAAATGTGGGGCTATGTGTTCACACCTGGGGGAGCTATAAGCCGGGAGTGCAAGCGGATCGTTCGTTCGCGGATAACGATCTCCTCGCTCCTGGGGAAAAATCATCAGCTTATAAAAGAACAGGACTGGCGCGGTTCCTTGAAGCTCACGTTCCTTCGACTACGCTCAGAGCTTGCCCTGAGCGCAGTCGAACGGGACAAGCTTTTTCGCCTGCGGCCGCGTAGAAGAAGCTCCTTCTTTCCCTCTCCATTGTTGCCGTAGGTGAAAATTTGGGGAAAAAACAGCAAATGTACCGCTCTGCCCAGGGCGAAAAGACGGGTTGCCCATACTATCGCTTAAGTCCTGTAAAAAAAGACGCTATCTTTTATCTTTTATTTACTTGATCATTGTTCTGACCGATGTCTGGGGTATACCAGCATTGCAGGTAGGCGATGAGGGGCTTGCACTGATGCAAGGGGATCTGGCATTGGAGCTTTTGCGAGATTGGCTGTTTGCGCGCAAGTACTGGCGAGTCTGGCTGGTAGTGGGGTTGCTGCTCCTCTGTAGCAGTGCGACCTATTTTGCCGACATCATCTTGCTGATCTTGCAGAGCGAGATGGTTTTCTCACACCTGTTCTACCTGCCTGTCGCCGTGGCCGGGTTCTGGTGGGGCATACGCGGGATCTGGATCGCCGTCCTGTTAGGGGTAGCCTGGGTTGTCTCCTATGTTCTGGCTCGTCCTGATATTCCGCTCCAGGAGTACTTACCACAACCTTTGATCTTTATTATCATTGGCGCTACGATAGGCTTGCTCCGCGAACAGACACTCCGCTCCGAGCGGAATTTGCTCAATCGGGTAAAGGAGCTGGATTGCCTCTTTGCCATTTCGACCTTGCGCGAGCAGACAGACCTGACCGTCCCGACCTTGCTGCAACAAACGCTGGAACTCATCCCATCTGCCTGGCAATATCCGGCCATTACCGGTGCATGTATTACGATTGACCAGCATGTCTACCAGACCGCAAACTTTGCCCCCAGCCCCTGGCAACAGGTTAGCCCGATCATCGTGCATGGGCAAGCCATTGGTCAACTGGCAGTCTGTTATCTTGAAGAACAACCGGCGGCGGATGAAGGCCCGTTTTTGCACGAAGAACGCCATCTGCTCAACGCCATTGCCGAACGTCTGGGCAAATTTATCGAACGTGAGCGGGCACTGGCGGCCCTGCGCCGCAGCGAGGCGACGAATCGTGCCCTGGTCAGCGCCATCCCCGATATTATCTGGCGCATTCGCGCCGATGGCACGCTGCTCGATCTGCGTGGTGCCCGCGATTTTGATCCGCAGCTTCTCTCAGATACGTTTATGGGCAAGCATGTGTATGAGGTCTTTCCCGACGACGTGGCGCGGCATGCGCTGGACTGTATCGCCGAGACGATGCGTACTGGTGACACCCAGGTCTATGAGTATCAGTTGCTGGTCGAAGGCATGCTGCATACCCACGAAGCGCGGTTCGTTATTAGCGGTGAAAATGAGGTGCTGGCAATTATCCGCGATATTACCGAGCGTAAAACACACGAGGCGTTGTTGGAAGAAGAACGGCTACGGATCGCCCGTGATCTCCATGATGGTCTGGCCCAGAGCCTCTATTTTCTGGGGCTGAAGCTTGATTATCTGCGCAAACAGGTTACACGTGACCCGGACGGCGTGAGCAATGAGTTGTTGACGTTGAAAGGGATCACCCAGGCCAGCATTCAGGAGGTGCGCCGTACCATTTTTGCCTTGCGTCCGGTCAACCTGGAACGCCTCGGCTTTGAAGCTGCCATCCGGCAGTATACCCGTGAATTTGGTGAGCATATGGGGCTGAATATCACCTTGCATATAGAAGGCGATCTATGCCACCTGTCGAACGTGGTTGAGTTAGTCCTTTTTCGGCTGATCCAGGAAGGGCTGAATAATGTTGGCAAACACGCCCACGCCCATCACGTCTGGATCGACCTGCACATTGTCGCCGGTGGCACCGGGCAACTGGTTATCCGTGACGATGGGGTCGGGTTTGATCCCTATACCCTGACTGCTACCGGTGGTAAAATCGGCCTGAACCAGATGCAGGAACGCGTGACCGCACTGGGAGGGCTGTTTGAAATCGAAAGCACTGTGACTGCCGGTACCGTTCTGCGGGCTGAGATTCCACTCTGAGGAGGCCTTTGATGACTCGACCGATTCGCATTCTTATTGCCGATGATCACGCGGTGGTACGCCAGGGACTCAGCCAGATCTGTAATGCCGAGCCAGATATACAGGTGGTGGGCCAGGCCGCTGATGGACAGATCGCCTGTCACCTGGCTGCGCAGTTGCAACCGGATGTTGTCGTCATTGACATTAATATGCCCGTACTGGACGGGGTGCAGGCCACACGCCAGTTGCTGGCCGATGTGCCGACCGCAGGGGTGATCATTTTGACCATGCATCGCCAGGATCAATATGTGTTTGAGGCGATCAAAGCTGGTGCCCGTGCCTATTTGCTGAAGGATGCCGATAGCGAGGAGTTGCTGCGCGCTATTCGAGCCGTTGCCCTCGGCGAGGCGGTGCTGAATCCAGCGATTGCGCTGCGCATGATGGAGGAGTTCCGCCGTCAACAGCATGACCCGGTAGGTGCTGATGGTGTTACCCAGCTCACCGAGCGCGAACAGGATATTTTACGCCTGGTAGCGCAGGGCATGGACAATAACGAGATCAGTGAGCGCCTGGGATTGTCGGAGAAAACTATCCGTAACCGTATGACGGTGATTTTCGAGAAGTTGCACGTCAATAACCGCGTGCAGGCGGCGTTGTATGCGCTGCGGCGTGGCCTGGCCCGCCTTGATGATCATTCAGAAGCGGTCTGAAAAGTCATGTCTTGACAGATGCTTCTGTATCGGATAATACTCCAGACTCTCGGATCGAGCCGGGTCGGAGCGTTACCCCGTTTCAAGCCACGACTGTACTGCTTCACAACTCCATGACAGGTGGGACGCGGCGATTTGAATCTCAGGCCCTTTTCGCCTACGACAGCGTGGAAAAAAAAAGCTGTGGGGGCAGTGCCTTGTGCCAGTCCTTGCTCTGCTGCAGGCGAAAAAGACAGTAGCGACGAGCGACCGCGTACCTGGTAGTATTTGAGAATGGCCTTATCATCCCAGCCGTTTCGCCAGATCGGGCGCGATGCGGCTGATCTCCTCACGCAGGCGCAACAACGCCAGGTCACCGGCCTTGGCCTCCAGCATCACGTCAAAGTCGGGCAACCCACGTGCCGCACGCAGCAGATGCAGCACATCCGTGACCGCGATGAAGTCAGCATGCTGACCGGGACGCGGCGGTAACACCCGCGCTGGCTGCCCGGCGTCAGACAGCACCAGATGGCCCTCGCTGCGGGGGGTACTCAAATGCACTTCGGGCCGTACCCCCACCGGCCAGGTGGCCAGCGCCAGCCCTAATGCCAGATCCAGCGGTAGCCGTTCGGGATTGTCCAGCACCCAGTGCAGGTAGTCGAACACCACTGGCACGCCGCAGCGCTGGTGGAGCCACAGGAGCGCTCCCAGGCTAAAGCCGGCTGGATCATGTTCCACCGCCAGGCGCGCCCGCGCTCGCTGCGAAAGTGCCCCATAGCGTGTGGCAAAGCGTTCGAGCGCCGCTCGTGAGCCTCCAGCGCCACCAATATGCACCACCATGATCGCCTGTGGACACCGCTCTGTCGACAGCCCGGCGTCGAGATGTTCCAGCAACAGTGCATGGGTTTCAATTTCGGCCAGGCTGTGCCCGGCCTGGGTGCTATCTTCGCCACCGAGTGCTACCTCATGCCGCAGGTGCAGCGTTACGCGCGTGCCTTGCGCGGCGATCTGGGCGGCGATAGCGGCCAGTTCTGGTGTACACTCCTCAATCTGGGCCAGCGCGTTGTCGGGGGAGCAGTGTATCAGTAACGGTGCCACCCGATAGTACCGTACCCCAATGCGTTGCAGGTAGAGCAGCACATCACGCAAGTAGACCAGGCTGATACTCAGATGGGCTGCGCCGCCACGCCGCCCATCATATGCCCGCAATGTCGGCTGCCCCACAATGCGCACCGGAAAGCCAAATCGAATCATAGATCCACCTGTTCAGGCTGGTTGCCATGACGACAACGCGCCTTTAGTAGCACAGAGAGCGTAGCAGGATGTAGAGATACGTATGCCGCTGTGTTCTCTGCACCCCCTGTGGGAGACACCTGATCATATGCTTCTCCCAGCCCCTGGCTCATACCGTTTCGACGTGATCCTTGCGCATGTGCTTGCTATGCGTCTTCGAACGGGACTGTGTCGCGGCGCGGGGATCGCTCATGTTCCCTTTCTCGTGGGGCGCGGCGAAGCCGCGCCCCCGCCGGCTCTCCGCGCAATCTCTTTCCAGGGGCAGTCTCGTTGTCATATGGGAAAGCGTAAGACTGACCACCATATGCGGAGTGTCTAATACCAATTTGACATAGCCATTCCGCTACGACCATAAGACTGCCCCTGGAACGCGGAGC
>CALANA010000170.1 GCA_937925925.1 uncultured Chloroflexales bacterium
GAAAAAGAGTCTCTTCCACGCGGCCGCAGACGCAAAATGCGAAGGGAGGGGGGGTTGAACTGCGTTGCGTCTCTTCCACGCGGCCGCAGACGCAAAAGCCTGTCCTGAGCGTAGTCGAAGGAACGTCTGGTTCACACGACCGCGTACGGCCTGTCAGCTACAGGTTGCGGAGTCAGAAGTTATAGAAGAATAAAAACCTGAATGCACTATTTGCTTTCTCTTCGTTGAGCGTTCTAGCCTATACTTACAACTCTGTTATTGGAATCAATGCCTCGTAGTCCTGCAGCGAGCCACCATCCAGGCAGCACTCGATAATCCGCCGCCCCAGGGGATCGAGATCCGGTTCGTCAAAGTCGGCCAGGCATTGGCGGAAGAATTTAAAGAGCATCTCTGCCCCCTGATCATAGGCTTCCTCGCCCACCTCTGGTTGCGTATCTACCTGCAAAAACCAGCGCGCAATGGGCCGTCCTTCGACGGCAAGTTGATAGAGCGCATAGCCCAGTAGTGGACAGCGCGCGGGCTGAACCTGTTCGGGTTTGAACTGCGCATTACCCCGCCGCGCCAGGTATTCACGGGCAATCCACTGTGGCATGAAGCCAACACTCCAGGCTCCGATATACTGATTCGGACAGAGAATATGGCGCATACGGGTATACTCCTGGAACTGATGTAGGAGCAGGTTAGCCTGGTCAACCCGGCGACCTGTGGCAAAGGGCCAGTAGGAGCCGACTCCCTCGCTGCTCATACCGCTTGTTTCGACGACGCTGGGATTGGCGTGACCGCGCGGGGCAACCAGGCGCCACAGCCAGGCCACCGCTGGCGGCAGCACATGAAACAGCCCGATAATGCCATAGCTTGGTCGTTCGCGGGTACAGGGTGGTGTACGGACGCCAAAGCTGCGGATATCAACCGTCACCGCTTCATTCACCACATCGGGAACGATGGAGCGAGGCATAATCACCCGTGGGTTTGGACAGGGTACCCCGGGCGAATCTTCAATATGCTCCCAGATCATGGCGCGGCTATGCGGGGCGGCATCAATATTCAGAAAGAGCAACGGTTCTGACGGACGGGCCGTTAGTTGTTCTAGATGAACATCGGTACCATAGTGGGTAATATGATTGACCCGCACAAACCAGGCATTCTCGGCATCAGCGACGCGTAACTTGCGTTCACCTTTCTGAATTGATGGATGGCAGAGCGCCATATCGTCGGTGACAGCCATCAGCCGACAGAGGCGCGGGATCTCCAGGTAGCGCCGCTCGCCCGTGACAACATTCTCGCCCAGGAGCAACCGTCCATCCGGGCCACGATGCGCCTGCTCTAACATCTCACTCTTGCCACCACCACTGGCACCCTCGTGCATAAATGTCACAACATTGTCATAGGGTGTTACCACCTGCACCGTCGAGCAGTGGGCTGTCACCCAACCCTCACGCTCACCCTGCCCGATCAGCACGCCATAAATGCCCTTTTTGGCACTTGGCCCCGGATAGAGGTTGTAGGAGAAGATTTCGTGCAGTTCCGCGCTGCGATGATGGATAACCACCTGCTTACCATCAAAGTGCGTATGGCGGAAGGGTGGCGCGACATAGATAATCGCCTCAGGCCGAAAGCTGGACGGAATCTCATCATAGGGCGTAATCCCCTGGAGCAGAGCCAGGCCCAGAGCAAAGAAGCCGGTATTGGCCGGTGTAATCACCAGTGCGTCTTCCCCCATACCCTGTTGTCCGGCAATAAAACCGAAGAGCGCCAGTGGTTGCGTCTTGAGCCATGCAAACGTCTCAGCACGCAACTGTGCGAAGTCACACCCGAAGCGCTCCGTAAAACGCGGCTTGTCAGTGGGTCGTTCGTCGGCGATGACCATACAGTCCGGGTCACGGCGGCGCATATACGGATCTATATAGTTGGCCGAGACTCCATTACGTACCCGCACGACGGTTGCTTCGAGAACATTTCCAACACCCGGTGTGTCAAACCGTACCTCATAGGTGTCGCTCTGCGGGCCGCCACAGGCCAGATCAACCAGTTCGGCAACTGAACTGGCAATAGTGACATCAGGGCAGGCTGCCAGAATGTCTGCCGCATCCGCCGGTGGATTGTACTTGCGCCAGTCGAGTTGCGTCGCTCCCACCAGTCGCGCATGTGGGGCTGAAACCTGCTCAACATCAGTTGCAACGGTCTTTTGATGCATTACCTATACCTCCATTTTACCAATTCGACTCGAACATTCCGCATGTTCTTGCCGTTGTGAAAGACAGGCTTGACCAGACTATACGAAATGCCTGAGTCGAATTGGTCGTACATATTGTCGAATCCATCGCCTGATGTGAGCATTATACTATATTTTGAACAATATTTCCGGACTCTCATTACGTGATAATGTTTACAATAAAAGCTATGCCAGTGTGGCTATGCGGGCGACAGGCGAGAAACTTGTGTGAAGGATTATGCCCTGGATATATTTGAACCTGTACCACCCCAAAGATGGCTCGACGTGCGGTGTGTCCAGAGACCCGGCATCAGTTGTTCGGGTCACAATGAGGTACTTTGGATTACGATGTCGTCAAACAATACCAGGAGTTACGCAGTCGTCTCGCCCCACAGCATAGGGGCGCACGGCCATACGCCCCTATGCGCATCAATGTAAGGGCTGCCGCCCTTAAAACCCGTTGCGAGATTCCTGGGGGCCGTAGGCCCACCAAACCCCCAACCGGAGGCTTAACGTGATGCACATAGGGGCGCACGTCCGCGCCCTACCCCTCACCCCACTCTGTACCCTGCCCCCGGTGTTCTATGCCAATAATTCGATACAGGGCTTCCAGATCGAGGTTGGCCCGCGTGGTTGCGGCCAGTTGATCATACATCGCCGTGCGGTCAAATGGCGTCGTGCGGGCTGTGCGTGGCTTGCCCCGTTGTTCAGCCAGAGTAGTGAGGAGTGCCTGGCGCAGGGCATCATTGTCAAACAGGCCGTGCAAATAGGTACCGGCCACCTGACCTGCCGCTGCCAGCGCCCCATCGGTGTCCTCGGTCGGCTGTGCGCCACGGGCGGTGATATGCAACAGCGGGGTCGCATCAGCAGCCAGGGTGGTGCGGCCCATATGGATCTCGTAGCCCACCACATCCAGGTTGTGCGCGTTGGCAAACAGGCCGCGGTTGGCAGCAATGCGCCCGCACGCACGAACGGTTTGTTTGCTGCCCGCAAAGATGGTTTGTACTGGCAGCAACCCCAGGCCACTGGTGGTCGGACTGCTGGCCTCAATCCCGTCCGGGTCGTAAATCGCCTGGCCAAGCATCTGATAGCCACCACAAATGCCAATGATCGGCGTGCCAGATTGCACGCAGGCAATCAGGTATGCCGCCAGGCCGCAGGCTTGCAACCAGTGCAGGTCGGCGACGGTGGTTTTGGTGCCGGGAAGAATGATCAGATCCGGATGGCCCATATCGGCAACACGTTCGACAAAGCGCACGTTGACATCAGGTTCAGCCGCCAGCGGGTCGAAATCATCAAAGTTGCTCATGTGCGGTAGCCGAATGACCGCAATATCCAGCCGCGCCTCGGTCATTCCAGGTGCGCCTGCGGCTGGCAGGTGGCGAGCGTCATCGAGTGCCACCGAATCTTCATCGGCAATGCGCAGATCGCGGATGAAGGGCACCACGCCCAGCACCGGAACGCGGCCACGCTGTTTCAACATCTGTACACCGGTCTCAAACAGACGGCGGTCGCCACGAAACTTGTTGACGATCAGGCCACGCACCAGCGCCCGTTCCGGTTCTTCCAGGAGCATCAGCGTGCCGAGCAACTGGGCAAAGATGCCGCCACGATCAATGTCGCCCACCAGCAGCACCGGTGCCTGAGCATAGCGCGCAATCGCCATATTGACAATGTCGCTATGCCGCAGATTGAGTTCGACCGGACTACCCGCCCCTTCGATGACCACCAGATCATACCGGGAGCGGAGCGTGTCGAGCGCCTGAGTGACAACGCTCCACAGTTCAGCGCGACGGTGCATGTAGTCACGAGCGGGCAGGCGTGTCCACGGCTGACCCATCACGACGATCTGGGCAAACGAGTCGGCTTCGGGTTTGATCAGAATCGGATTCATCTCGACCGTCACATCAATCCCGGCTGCATCAGCCTGCATCGCCTGTGCCCGCCCGATCTCGCGCCCATCGTGGGTGACAAACGAGTTGAGCGCCATGTTCTGCGCCTTGAAGGGAGCCACCTGCAGGCCATCCTGATAAAAAATGCGGCACAGTGCGGCAACCAGCAGACTCTTGCCCACCGAAGACATCGTCCCCTGAATCATCAGCACCTGGCCGGGCATAGGCGTCCTCCTATCTCGGCCAGCGCCGCGATCAGGCGGGCATTGTCTTGCATCCCGCGTGCGGCGAGCCGGATATATGTTGGCAGACCGAACGAACTGCAATCGCGCACCAGGATCTGCCGCGCATACAACTCACGGCTCCACACTTCCGCCGAGGGGACGGGCAGCAGGCAGAAATGGGTGCGTGATGGCAGCGGCCACAGCCGTATTCCGGCCAGATCTTGCACCAGGGCATGGTTGGCACGCGCCAGGGTGGTCAGCGTGGTACGCAGGTGTTCCTCGTCTTGCAGGGCAGCGATGGCAGCCGCCTGCGCCAGCGCGTTGACACTCCACGGCGGTTGCACCTTTTCGAGCGCCGCAATGATCGGCGGGTGGCTCAGGGCATACCCCACGCGCAGGCCGGTCAAGGCGTAGTCTTTGGTCAGCGAGCGCAGAATAAGCAGGTTGCTGGCCGTTGCCAGCACGTCCAGGGATGACCAGGCAGCGGGGACAAAGCGCACAAAGGCTTCATCCAGCACGCATAGCGTATCGGGGCAGTGCCCAATAATCTGCGCGATGGCTTCCTGGTGCAGATAGGTGCCGGTGGGGTTATTCGGGTTGCAGAGAAAGAGCAGCCGCGGCTGTGTCTTGCGTGCCAGCGCCAGCAGTGCCTCTATGTCGAGCGCAAAATGGGTGGCTGGATCGCTCCGCCAGCGCACTACCTCGGCACCCATCACAGCGGCGGCGGCAGCATACTCGCCAAAGGTTGGCTCAATCACCAGTACCCGATCGCCTGTGCGCAGGTAGGCGACCGCCAGGTGGTAGATCAGTTCGACCGAACCGTTGCCTACCAGCAACTGGCGTGGTTCAACACCCAGGTGTTCCGCCAGAAACAGGCGCAGCGGTGTGGCGCGTGGGTCGGGATGTTGCTCAATCGGCACTGTCCGCATGGCGTCCCAGATGCGGGGTGATGGGCCGAACGGGTTGACGTTGGCGCTGAAATCGAGCCAGCCTGCCGGTTCGCGCAGCAAGGCCGATCGGCAATGAAAGCCGCCATGGGGTACAGATGGAACGTGCGCCAACTCCGGGCGTGGCTGAATGCCAGCAGCGTTCTTACGATCGTGCATTGTTGCTCCTACGATACCTCCAATTCAGGAGTATGCCGACGACAGTCAGACCCAATGTCAGCGACACCAGATGTGCGGCGTGCTGAATATCGCCCGGTGTGGGCGGTCGGCCGGTTGCATGCAACCGGTAATGCCCCACTTTTTCGAGGCAAATATCGAGTGCGCCCGCCATAGCGCTCATCGGATAACCGGCATTCGGACTGGCCGTTCGGGCATGATCCTGGCGCAACACCCGCCACGCCTGCCGTGGTCGGGCACCCGCCAGCCCAGCCGCGGTCACCAGTAACAGGCCGGTCAGCCGGGCTGGCAGCCAGTTGAGCGCATCATCAAGCCGCGCCGGGACTTTGCCCAGAAACTCATAGCGCCCGCGATAGCCAAGCATGGCATCCAGCGTGTTGACGGCCCGATAGGCACAGGCACCGCCGAGTCCCAGAAGATGATAGTAGAGCAGCGGGGCCACAAACGAGTCGCTGGTATTTTCCGCCAGCGACTCAATCGCGGCGGCAGCCAGTTGTGACGGATCGAGGTGCGCAGTATCGCGGCTGACCAGCGCCCGCAATGCCTGCCGCGCCGCATTGAGATCACCGGAATGGAGCGAGTGTTGAACAGCCGTTCCGGCACGGATCAAGGCGCGGGCGGCAAAGGTGGTCTTGAGGAATAGGCCCAGCCCAACCACGCTGATCGGCGCAAATGCTCCGGCTTGAGCATGTGCTTGCAGTGTCCGTTCCAGCCCGTACCCAACGCCTGCCGCAACGCCGACGGTCAGTACGGTGATGCCCCCCCCATACAGCAGTTCAGCGCGGGGTGCGTCGTGTGGAGCGTGCTGCTCCAGCGTGGTCACCAGCCGCCCTAGCCAGGCCACCGGGTGCAGTGCATCGGGTGGCTCACCCAGGAACCAGTCCCACACGAGTGCCAGTGCCAGCGGTGTCCAGTTGTTTGCTTCAGGCCTATTGATCATGCGTCAGGATACCTCATAGAAGGTACACGGTGGACATACAATTCCCAGTTGGAGCGTTCTAACGCTCTAAGGTATTGCATCAAGAACACCGTAGTATTGTAGCACGTTCTGCTATCATCGCAGGTGGGCAGACCGGGTGGCGACTGTGGTGAACTCCCGTCCCTGATAGCAATGCCACCCATGGTACAGCTTGTAACCGTTCAGGGGAACGTTCGCCAGCGGGGGTTGCGGGGGCCTGCGGCCCCCGCGCAACCCTTCCAAACCAACCCACCTGAACGGTTACCGGGCGAAGCATCGCACCGCCCGCGCCCCGTGCGAAGGGCGCGGGCGAAAAGAGGTTGATCACGGTTGCTGCTGTGTGGTTCTCCATCGTAGCCCGTTGCGTGTTGACGAGCGAGATGGGCGAACCCAGTCGGTTCCTATGGCGTGTCTCTTTTTCTTCGAGGGGGCCTGAACGGATACGTACAGCTTTAGCATGAACCGCTCCAAAATTATGGAAAACTTTATCATTTAACAATGTTGTGGTATCATCTCTGTAAGCCAGAGAATCAAAAACAGGTTGCACGAACAACTTCACAACTTCGGACGGGGTCTTTGGGGGCGCTTCAGGCATAGTCGAGAACTGAGAATCTGTGGGGTATGAGCTGTAACAGCTTCACAGAACCGGCATCTATTCACCACTATCTTGCTTCATCAATCGGTTCAGCACGGTGATCGCTGCTGCCGGGAAAACCAGTCTATGCCAGATGCGCAACAGGCAGGCGTCAGGTTATTTCTCCTGAGCAGTGCATGAGGCGAAAGAAGGCATTATATCTGTTTTTTTCAACGGAGATGTGTGTTGCGCAACACCGAACACGCTATGTGCATTCAGTTATGTATGCGATTGTACCTTGAATTGCTCTTCAATGGCTATTCGTCAGGCAATCATGGATTATTCTGGCAAGAACGAGTGTTGCACGAACACGTTCGGTGGGACGAAGGGGTGTCCTACATAGTGAGACGGACGCATACTACCAGGGAGGTACTATGGAAATTCCAGCTTATGTGAAGAACGAGAAACTACGCAACTGGGTGCAGGAAATGGCTGACCTCTGTAAGCCAGATAACATTTACTGGTGCGACGGATCGGAAGAAGAATATAACGAGATGTGTCGGTTGCTGGTCGAGTCTGGTGCGGCTATCAAGCTGAATGAAGAGAAGCGCCCAAACAGCTATCTGGTTCGCTCTGATCCCAGTGATGTTGCGCGTGTGGAGGATCGTACCTTTATCTGTAGCCAGAGCAAAAACGATGCTGGCCCGACCAATAACTGGATGGATCCGCGCGAGATGAAGCAGATTCTGGGCGGTCTGTTCGATGGCGCGATGCGTGGGCGCACAATGTATGTCATTCCCTTTAGCATGGGCCCCATCGGTTCACCGATTGCCCATATTGGCGTCGAGTTGAGTGACTCGCCCTATGTTGTGGCCAACATGCGCATTATGACCCGTATGGGCAAGACCGTGTACGATGCGCTGGGCGAGGAGGGCGAGTTTGTGCCCTGTCTACACACCGTGGGCAAGCCGCTCGGCCCTGGTGAGAAAGATGTGCCATGGCCCTGTAACGACACCAAGTACATCGTCCACTTCCCCGAAGAGCGCTCGATCTGGTCATTTGGGAGTGGCTATGGTGGGAACGCCTTGCTGGGTAAAAAGTGCTTCGCGCTCCGTATTGCTGCGGTGTTAGCGCGTGATGAGGGCTGGCTGGCCGAGCATATGCTCATCCTCGGTGTTGAAGATCCCAAAGGCGAGAAGACCTATGTGGCGGCTGCGTTCCCCAGTGCCTGTGGAAAGACCAACTTTGCTATGCTTATCCCACCACCCGCGTTCGAGAACGAAGGCTGGAAAGTGACGACGATTGGCGATGATATTGCCTGGATCAAGCCTGGCCCGGATGGCAAGCTATATGCGATCAATCCCGAATATGGCTTCTTTGGCGTGGCACCTGGTACATCGATGGAATCCAATGCCAACGCCATGCTCTCGGTCAGAGCCAATTCGATCTTCACCAATGTCGCACTCACGCCTGATGGCGATGTGTGGTGGGAAGGTATGACCAAAACCCCGCCACCTGAGTTGATCGACTGGAAAGGTGAAAAGTGGACGCCGGATTGTGGGCGGTTGTCTTCGCATCCCAATGCCCGTTTCACCGCTCCTGCCGGGCAGTGCCCTAGCATTGATCCGGAGTGGGAAAACCCCAAAGGCGTGCCGATCAGCGCCTTTATCTTTGGTGGCCGCCGCAGCTCGGTGGTGCCGCTGGTCTATCAGGCTTTTAACTGGAACTATGGTGTCTATATGGCCGCCACGATGGGTTCGGAGATGACGGCGGCGGCGGTTGGTGGTGTCGGTCAGGTGCGCCGTGACCCGTTTGCAATGCTGCCGTTCTGTGGTTACCATATGGCCGACTACTTCAACCACTGGTTACAATTTGGCCGCAAGATCCCCAATCCGCCGCGCATCTTCGGGGTCAACTGGTTCCGCAAGGACGAGAACGGCAAATTTGCCTGGCCTGGCTTTGGCGAGAATATGCGCGTGCTGAAGTGGATCGTCGAGCGGGCACGCGGCCACGCCGTCAGTGTCGAGAGTCCGCTTGGCTGGGTGCCGCGCTATGAGGATCTCGACTGGCGCGGGATGGAGGATTTTTCGCCCGACCGCTTCAACGAGGTGATGGAGATCAATCGCGATACCTGGATCACCGAGGTTCTCTCGCACGAAGAACTGTTTCTCAAATTGTACGACAAGCTACCGAAGGAACTGATTTTCATCCGTGAGTTGATCCTGTCCAGCCTGTGGCGTTCACCCGAGCGCTGGGGCCTTGCGCCGGAGCGTGCATAGGCTGGGTAGCGAGGAAACCAGTGCCGGCGCCTGGCGTCGGTACCGGTTTACAATGCGGGTTGTCCTTGGAACGGGCACCGACGCCAAGCGCGCATGCATCCAGTTAGAGCATAGTTATCTTTCTGCAACCGGCATGCCTGGCTCTGCGACTGGATGCAGACACACACGGATTGTTACCCACGGTGCCGCCAATAAGTCTTGCCGCATACGTTCCTCGTTATCATAGGGTTGCGGTAACCGCCGACCCTCACACATCAGCGTCACCGTCTCCTCCCGAAACGGCCAGGGTGTCACCTGGATCTGCTGTGGATTTTCGGCCATTGGCGTCAGGGTGAGCGTGATGGTGCCGTTCGTAGCCGGGACAGCGTCAAACGTGTGGGGGGTGTCCAGGCCCATGCACAGCGCCAGCGAGAGCCTATCCCATACGGCGACCAGTTGCCGATTGCGAGCGATCATCTCTGGGGTGACATACGGTGCGTAGTGCGTATCGGCTTGCAAGCTGGCGATAAGCTCACGCTGTAACGTATATTCGCCAGCCAGCCATTCCTGCACAGCTCGCTCCTCATCCGCAGTAGCATAGGTACGGCCATAGCGCTCGTACAGCCCTGTCCCATGTAGCGATACCAGCAGCGCCGGATAGCGGCCCAGCGCCAGCGCCATCCGCGCCGCAGAAGACCAGATAGCGACGTGGAGCGTCGTGGGCATTTCGAGAAAGCTGTGAGGCCGACCGGTCTGTAGATTCAAAGTCGGACTGGCTTCCCATGCCAGCCAGCCAATGTCGTGCTGTTCAGCACCGAGGCAAACGTCGGCCCACGGCTCAAAATGGCCGACGTGCGTATTACCCCAGGCCTGCGCCAGTTGCCCAGAGACCCAGGCATGGGTCGGCTGGGTAATGACGACTAATCCCGCAGGATCTGCGCGATGGAGCATATGTTTCCCTCCTTTTCATTCCAGAGCCTGATCCCGTCATCATACCAATCCTGGGCACACAACAACGGCACTGGCCCGTCGGTACCCAGCGGCAACCCACATTGGGCGGCAAACTCGATGAGATACTGCTGCATCAGGTTCTGCAAGTGCCTGGTATTATACCAATTTGACTTCGACCTTCCGCATCCTGTGATCCGTCTTACGCTTGCTCATACGACCACGAGACTTCCCCTGGAAAGAGATTGCCAGGGGCGCATAGCGGCGTTGCATGCACCGCGCCTCCTCCGAAATCCCCTTTCTGGTGCGGCGCGGCTTCGCCGCGCCGCACCAGAAAGGGGATTTCGGAGGAGGCGCGTTGCATGCCACGCCGCTATGCGCCCCTGGCAATCTCTTTCCAGGGGAAGTCTCGTGGTCG
>CALANA010000171.1 GCA_937925925.1 uncultured Chloroflexales bacterium
GATGCCGATCGTCCGTTTTGTTGTAATCCACGCAGATGAAGAGTATAACCGGCTCTGGTAATACCGTTTCGACGTGACCATTCCGCATGATCGTGCCATTCGTACGCCCACGCGCCAGCGTCTCGGCGAGGGGGCGGGAGCCACAGGCCCCCGCCCATGTGGGGATTTCGGAGGCGTTTCGCTCCGCGACAGCTCGTTCCAGGGGAAGTCTTATGGTCGTATGCGTAAGCGTACGACGAACCAAAGGATGCGGAATGGCTACGTCAAAGTGGTATAAGACGCAGAGAAAGCGGTTGGTTGCATTCCTGACTTGCAAACTTGACTGATACGTCGTATGATTTGTGGCACGGCGTTATTGATACCAGGTATCAGTTAAATAGACAGGAAAGGGCGAAACCATGAAAGTCGCGTATATTTTGGCCACACCCAGGGCTTCGGTTTACAAGCTGGCGCAGATGGTTCTGCCGCAGCTTGAAGCCGGGGTACACGGAGCCGACGTTGTGGGCATGTTCTTTTTCGATGACAACACCTTCATTCTACGTCAGGGTGACCCGATCGGCGAGCGGCTGGCGCAGGTGGCGCGTGAGAAAGGGATACTCCTGATGATGTGCGACATGTGCGCCTTGCAACGCAATCTGGCAGAAGGATCGCCGCGCTGGTGCAATCCTGATTGCACCGGACGAACAGAACCCAATGAAATCAAACCCGTGAATACAGTCGCTGGCGTTCAGGTTGGTTGCTTCCCGGATCTGTACGCAGCACTGGGGAGCAATCCCCCCGATCAGATCATCACCCTTTGATCATTCTCCAAGCTAAATTCGCCCGCATGAGTGCAGAACCACTTGCAGTCCACCGAATGATGCGCGCACATCTCGGAAGGGAACAGCGCCTGCAAAATCGCCCTGTTCGCCTTCGGGGTGTGCTATGCACCCCGGAGAGTACGGGCGAGACGCCATCTAGCGGGGGGGATCTCGCCCACACTACAATGCCCGCGCTCCCAGGAGAAAAGGGAACACGGACTGTGCAACATGTAACCGTTCACACGCGGGGAACGCGCCCGCCTGGGCGTGCGGGCAGCTTGCCCGCACGTGCGTGATGGCGGGCGGGACGCCTTCGCTCCCAGGAGAAAAGGGAACACGGACTGCAAATACCAAAATGCAAAAATGCGAAATCCTGGCTTGACAACGTTCTACTAACATGGTATCATTGTTTTTCGCAGTTTATAGAGGATATGAGTATACCAGGAAAGAATAACTACGTAATTAGCCCACCTATGCGCCAGCCGGTGCATCCTTCAAGAACAGGTTCGGAGTAGATCACGCCAGTCCAGAGGCCGTTACCCCCCGTTGGGTAGGAGCCGTGGAACCGGCGCTTTGTGTTTTCTGCCGTCCCTTGGACAAAGAGTGACAGCAGACAGTGGTATGATGACAGACAGAGTTGGATGAGGTCTCTGCACGTCAGCTATCACCTGGTGTTCGTCACTCATCATGTAGTAACGAGGTGAGTATGCCCCCGTTGACTGAAACCGTTGTGCTCCAGCCGCTGATTACGCCTGTTGATCGTGGAAACGATGGTCTGCATCGTCAGCGTATTGAGCGTCGATCCTTTGCCAGGATTCACGACGCGATTGATCTGCCACGGCTGATCGAAACGCAAATTAACAGCTTTGAGTGGTTCAAGCGTGAGGGGCTGCGTGAACTTTTTGATGAAATATCGCCCATCACTGATTTTACTGGCAAAAATTTAGAGTTACGTTTTGGGGATTATGTTTTTGGCGAACCGCGCTTTACGGAGTTCGAGTGCCGCGAACGGGATATGACCTATGCCGCGCCATTGCGCGTGAACGTGCAACTGCGCATTCTGGCAACTGGTGAAATCAAGGAGAGTGAACTTTTTCTGGGTGATTTTCCGATGATGACGGAAAACGGCACCTTTGTCTACAATGGGGCCGAGCGGGTGGTGGTATCGCAACTCATCCGTTCACCGGGAGTCTACTTTAAGGACGAGAAAGATCCGGCCAGCGGTCGAGCATTGCACTCAGCCAAGTTGATCCCGAACCGTGGCGCATGGCTTGAATTTGAGACGAATCGCCGTGATGTGATCTCGGTCAAGGTGGATCGGAAGCGCAAGATCCCTGTGACCATTTTGATGCGGGCTATTCTGGCCTGGCAGGCCCGTGATGATGGCGAGGGGCACTGGTTACCCGATGATGAACTGGAAAAGTGCGGTCACGACGATGACATTATCGCCTTGCTCCAGGCGGTGGATACGGTCGCCGAGCATCCCTATACGCGGGCGACGCTTGATAAAGATCCCGCACGCAATGCACGTGAAGCGTTGATGGAACTGTATAAGCGGTTACGTCCAGGTGATCCACCAACATTGGAAAATGCCCGTTCGTTAATCGAGTCTCTCCTGTTTAACCCGCGTCGATATGACCTGGCTCGAGTTGGTCGGTATAAATTAAACAAGAACCTCTGGGAGCGTGAAGCCCTCCGTGATGGAACACATAAAATACCAGACCAGAAGGTGCGCGTCTTGTTGCCCGACGATATCCTCAAGATCGTTGAGCAACTGATTATGCTGAACAACGGCGTGGGTCGGGCCGATGATATTGATCACCTGGGCAACCGTCGCGTACGCACGGTGGGTGAGTTAATCCAGCAGCAGTTTCGCGTTGGTTTGTTGCGGATGGAGCGGGTGGTCAAAGAGCGCATGAGTCTGCAGGACTCTGAGCATGCGACCCCGAATGCCTTGATCAATATTCGTCCGGTCGTGGCCGCGATGCGCGAGTTCTTTGGTGGCAGCCAACTTTCGCAGTTTATGGATCAGACCAACCCATTGGCAGAACTGACGAATAAGCGCCGGTTATCTGCATTAGGGCCAGGTGGTTTGAGCCGGGATCGAGCTGGCTTTGAAGTGCGTGACGTGCATCATAGCCACTATGGCCGCATCTGTCCGGTTGAAACTCCAGAAGGCCCGAATATCGGGTTGATCGGGACAATGAGTACCTTTGCCCGCGTCAATGAGATGGGCTTTCTCGAAACGCCGTATCGTAAAGTGTACAACAGTGTTGACAATGCGGCCGTGTGGTTGGAGAAAGGCCTGCTCATCCGTGATGTGCGTGACCTGCGTACAGGTGTACTGATTGCGGCCAGGGGGAGTCGCATTGATAACGAAACCGCTGAACGGATCACCATCGGATTACTGCGTGGTCAGATTCTGCGTGAAGATATTGTTGATCCAGATACGGGCGATACTATTGCCGAGACGGGGCATGAAATTAATCGGGTGCTGGCCGAGAAAATTGTGAAACTGCCGATCAAGTCGATCAAGATCCGCCCGATAGTGTCGCAGGAAGTTGATTATCTCAGCGCCGATGAAGAAGATCGATTTGTGATTGTCCAGGCCAACGCGCTGTTAGATGAACACAATCGCTTTATACGCAGTACAGTGTCCTGCCGGTTTGCCGAGGAGTTCCTTGAAGAACGGGTTGACCGTGTGGATTACATGGACGTGTCGCCCAAGCAGGTGGTGAGTGTGAGTACGGCCCTGATACCGTTCCTGGAACACGACGATGCGAACCGGGCCTTGATGGGCTCGAATATGCAGCGCCAGGCGGTGCCGCTGCTGCGTCCTGATGCGCCGATTGTGGGTACGGGCATGGAATATATGGCTGCCCGTGACAGCGGGCAGGTGGTGATTGCGAAACATGCGGGTGAGGTGCTGAGTGCCACCGGAGAACTGATTGAGATCGAAGAAGAGAATGGGACAGTGCGCCGCTATCCGCTTCGGAAATTTATGCGCAGTAACCAGGATACGTGTATCAATCAGCGTCCGGTTATTGTGCGCGGGCAACGGGTACGTGCGGGAGATATTATTGCCGACAGCAGCAGCACGGATAATGGCGAACTGGCACTGGGGCAGAATGTGCTGGTGGCGTATATGCCGTGGGAAGGTGGGAACTTTGAGGATGCCATCCTGGTGAGCGAACGACTGGTACGTGAGGATATTTTTACCAGCATTCACATTGAGAAATACGAGGTTGAGGCCCGCGACACCAAGCTTGGCCCGGAAGAAATTACCCGCGATATTCCCAATGTAGGGCAAGATAGCCTGCGCAACCTGGATGACCGCGGTATTATCTATATTGGGGCCGAAGTCCAACCCAATGACATCCTGGTGGGCAAAATTACGCCCAAAGGTGAGACCGACCTGACGGCAGAAGAGCGTCTGTTGCGGGCCATCTTTGGTGAGAAGGCGCGTGAGGTTAAGGATAGTAGCTTGCGTGTGCCCAACGGTGTGCGGGGCAAGGTGATTGATGTCAAGGTGTTCAGCCGGGCCGAGGGAGTCGATTTGCCGGTCGGTGTCAACCAGACGGTACGGGTGTTGCTGTGCCAGAAGCGCAAGATTAGCGCCGGCGATAAAATGGCCGGGCGGCATGGCAACAAAGGAGTGGTCAGCCGTGTGCTACCCGTTGAGGATATGCCATTCCTTCCCGATGGTCGCCCGGTGGATATTATTCTCAATCCAATTGGCGTCCCAAGCCGGATGAATGTGGGTCAGATTCTCGAAACGCATCTGGGTTGGGCAGCAGCCCGCCTGGGGTATCGCGTGGCGACACCCGTCTTTGATGGTGCTGATGAGGAGCAGATCAAATCGTTGCTCCAGGAGGCCGGGCTTCCCAGTGATGGGAAAGTCACCTTGTATGACGGGCGCACGGGCCTGGCCTTTGATCATCCGGTAACGGTTGGCTATGCCTATATGCTCAAACTGGCCCACCTGGTCGAGGATAAGATCCATGCCCGGAGTACCGGCCCCTACAGCCTGGTGACGCAGCAACCGCTGGGTGGAAAAGCCCAGTTCGGTGGCCAACGTTTCGGTGAGATGGAGGTGTGGGCCCTGGAGGCCTACGGTGCCGCCTATATCTTGCAAGAAATGTTGACCGTTAAATCAGACGATGTGGTTGGTCGCGTAAAGACGTATGAGGCCATTGTCAAGGGGGAGCAGATCCAGGAAGCCGGCGTTCCTGAAAGCTTCAAAGTGCTGATCAAGGAGTTACAGTCGCTCGGTTTGAGCGTGGAAGTGTTAACCGAGGATGAACATCCAGTAGAGTTGACCGACGACATCGATGGAGATGTGGCGGCATTGGACGGCATTAACTTGAGCGGGATGGAACGTGGAGAGTTTTAGGACAGGGAAGAGGCACTACGGTCAGGAACCGGTTTCAGGTGACCGAGACAACCCTAACCTGGAACCGGTTTAGAGAATCGGGAGCCGGAACCCTGAAGGAACGTGCCAACGAGTCTGCGGAGAATAAAATGCCAGAAATAAATGATTTTAACGCCATCCGTATTAGCCTGGCCTCGCCGGAAGATATTATGTCCTGGTCGTATGGTGAAGTCACCAAGCCAGAAACGATTAACTATCGTACGCTCAAACCTGAGCGAGATGGTCTCTTTTGTGAGCGTATTTTTGGCCCGACCAAAGATTGGGAATGTGCCTGCGGCAAATACAAGCGTATTCGCTATAAAGGAGTAGTGTGTGATCGTTGTGGCGTTGAGGTGACACGCTCCAAGGTACGACGGGAACGGATGGGCCATATCAGCCTGGCGGCACCGGTCAGTCATATCTGGTTCGTCAAAGGAACCCCTTCACGTATCGGTCTCTTGCTTGATATTAGCCCACGAAACCTGGAACGGGTGCTGTATTTTGCCTCTTACATCATTACGGAAGTCAATGAGGAGATGCGGTCTGCGTTACGAGACACTATTCAGCAGGAGTATGGCAAGCGGCGGGAAGCGATCCAGGCTCAGGCCGAGGAGCGCCGGATTGAGCTGTCTTCGCAGTTAACCCAGGATCTGGGTGGTATGGAGACGGCGCAGATGAGTACGCAACGGCGGATTGAGGAGGAGTATCGCACCCAGCGCGAAGAGTTGACCAGCGAGGCCGAGAAACTACGTGAACGCCTGGAGGAATTGACGGGATTGAAGGCGGATGAAGATCTCCTCTATCGCGGGGTTCCACTGGTGGAGGAAGGCGAGCTGATCACCGAGCGCACGCTGGATCAACTTGATGATCTACTGGAACAGGAATTGGAGGCCATTGAGACACGCCGTGTCCGTGATATGAGTGACGCGGAATTGTTGACTGGTGCCGAACGTGAGCGCAAAGAGCAAGAGGCGACGCAGGAACAGGAGAAGCTCCAGGAGCGGCTCCAACGCGAGTTGGATACGCTGGTGCGCGAAGAAAAAGAGAAGTTTGAACACCTTGACAATCTCAAGGTGTGCCGTATTTTAAGTGAGGCCGAACATCGTACCTTGCGCGATGTGGCCGCCGGTGCTTTCCGGGCCGATATGGGGGCGGGTGCGATCCGCGAGATTATCGAGAAGACCATTGATTTGAACAAGATGGCCGAAGAGCTACAGCTTGAGGTTCACAGCACCCAGGGTCAGCGGCGCAAGAAGGCGACCAAACGGCTACGGGTGGTCGAGAGCTTTCGTAAGAGTGGTAACAACCCGGCATGGATGATCCTGACCATGCTGCCGGTGATTCCGCCTGATCTGCGGCCGATGGTACAGCTTGATGGTGGACGATTTGCGACCAGTGATCTGAACGATCTGTATCGACGGGTGATCAATCGCAATAATCGGTTGAAGCGCTTGATTGAACTGCATGCGCCGGAAATTATTGTCCGCAATGAGAAGCGTATGCTCCAGGAGGCGGTCGATGCCCTGATTGATAATGGGCGGCGCGGGCGTGCCGTGAGTGGGAAGGGCAAGCATCGGCTCAAGAGCCTCAGCGATATGCTGAAAGGCAAGCAAGGTCGTTTCCGCCAGAATTTGCTGGGCAAGCGCGTTGATTATAGCGGACGTTCGGTGATTGTGGTTGGCCCCAATCTGAAGATACACCAGTGTGGTCTGCCCAAGAAAATGGCGCTGGAATTGTTCAAGCCCTTTGTCATGCGCCGTCTGGTGGAGAAAGGCTTTGCGCACAATATTAAAAGTGCCAAGCGGATTGTGGAGCGGGTGCGGCCCGAAGTCTGGGATGTGCTGGAAGAGGTCATTAAGGATTATCTGGTGCTGCTCAACCGGGCACCTTCGCTCCACCGTTTATCGATCCAGGCGTTTGAGGCCAAGCTGATTGAGGGGAGTGCCATCCAGTTACACCCGCTGGTGTGTGCAGCCTTCAACGCAGACTTCGATGGCGATCAGATGGCGGTGCATGTGCCACTCTCGCGTAATGCGCAAGAGGAGGCACGTACACGCATGCTCAGTAAGTATAACTTGCTAAGTCCAGCCCATGGCGATCCGATCATTACACCCTCGCAAGATATTGTGCTAGGCTGCTATTATCTCACCATGGTGAAGGATGGGGCGCGCGGCAGTGGCAAGAAGTTTGCGAGTATTGATGAGGCAATGCTGGCCTACGACAAGGGGTTGCTCGATATTCAAGCCCCCATCTACATTCGGATGAATGGCCGGGTACAGGGCAAAAATGATCGTGAAGTGCGGCTTCTGGAACCGGATGAGTCCGGGAATGCCCGTATGTTGATCGAAACCACCATTGGTCGGGTCTTGCTGAACAACGAACTGTTGCCCCCATTGCGCTATCGTAATCGTTTGATCGATAAGAAGGGCCTCAAGGAAATTATTGCCGATTGCTACAAATACTACACAAACCTCAAACATATTAATGCCACCGATCTGAATGAGGTGCGAGCAATCTACGGTGAAAAGCCTGAACAGGAACTGGTGCGGATCTATGGTTCCGAGCGCACCGCCGATCAAGCCGATCGGATCAAGACCCTCGGCTTTCGGTATGCGACGCGGGGTGGTATGACGATTGGGATCAACGATATTCAGGTACCGGAAGAAAAATACGTCATTATCGAGGACTCGCAAAAACTCGTTGCCGATGTCGAGAAGCAGTTTCGGCGGGGGTTGATAACTGATGATGAGCGCTACCGTGAAGTCGTGGACATCTGGCAGAAGGCGACCAAGAAGACGACCGAAGCCGTGCGTGAAAGCCTGAACCCTTTCAGCCCGGTGGCGATGATGGCGATCAGTGGGGCACGTGGGAACATCAATCAGATTAGTCAAATGGCGGGTATGCGCGGGTTGATGTCTGATCCAACCGGACGGATTATCGAACTCCCCATCAAGACCAACTTCCGCGAGGGGCTATCGGTGCTGGACTATTTTGTCTCGACCCACGGCGGGCGCAAAGGGCTGGCTGACACTGCCTTGCGTACCGCCGATGCCGGTTATCTGACGCGCCGCCTGGTAGATGTGGCCCAGGATGTGATTACCACCACGCGCACCTGTGTCTGTGATGAAGGCATCTGGCTGCATCATGCCGACGATGTTGACCTGATGGAGCCACTGGAGCAGCGCATGATCGGGCGTATTCTGGCCGGGCCAGTCCGGCATCCTGAAACGGGGGAAATCCTGGCCGAACGTGATCAGGAGATTGATGAGGAAGTGGCAGCACTGCTGACGCAGGCGAATGTCACCTCGGTCTATGTGCGTTCGGCCCTCACCTGCCAGTGTGAATATGGGATCTGTTGCATGGCGTATGGCCGTAACCTGGCGACCGGAAAGCTCGTTGAGCCGGGCGAGGCGGTCGGGATTATTGCTGCGCAGTCGATTGGCGAGCCGGGGACGCAATTGACCTTGCGTACCTTCCATACCGGCGGTGTGGCCAGCGCAGATGATATTACCCAGGGTCTGCCACGTGTCCAGGAAATCTTTGAGGCCCGTTCACCTAAAGGTAAGGCATTGCTGGCTGAAATTGATGGTGTGGTGCAACTCGTGAAGGACGAAGAAGGGGTGCGTACATTGCGCATCGTATCACGTGAGGTGTATACCGATGAGTATCGGTTACCGCCCGGATATACCGCTGTCGTTGATGACGAAAGTGAGGTCACCGAAGGTCAGGTTATTGCCGAAACCAATCGTACTGACAGCGATGAGCCCCCGATTGTTGCCCGCCTGAGCGGTCAGTTGCATATCCATGACGATCGGCTGGTTATCAGCCTCGAAGATCGGGACGAACGGGAAATGGTGGTGCCGCATACTGCGCGCCTGCGGGTTGAAGATGGTGAACGGGTGATGGCGGGTCAACAACTGACCGATGGGAGCGCCGATCCGCAGGAATTGTTGATGTTACAGGGAAAGGAAGCGGTACAGCGCTATCTGGTGAAGGAAGCGCAGAAGGTGTATCGCAGCCAGGGTGTTAGTATCAACGATAAGCATATCGAGGTGATTGTGCGCCAGATGCTGCGACGTGTGCGCATTGAGGAGCCGGGTGATACCGGGTTGTTGCATAACGAGTTGATCGATGCGTTTGAATTCAAGCGTATCAACGAGGAGATCGTCAGCCAGGGCGGTGAGCCAGCAACGGCGGCAACAGTGTTGTTAGGGATCACCAAAGCCTCGCTTAATACGGAAAGCTTCTTATCAGCGGCTTCGTTCCAGGAGACCACGCGGGTGCTGACCGAGGCGGCGATTACAGGGAAGGTGGATTATTTGCGCGGCCTGAAGGAGAATGTGGTTATTGGGAAGCTAATCCCCGCTGGATCGGGCTTTGGCAAGCGTGAAGAAAGCAAGCGTGACGCTTTGATTGACGAGATGGCGGTGATGCTAGAAGGTGGTGCTATTCAACCCGACAGCAATGGTGGTACACGTGGTCTCAAGGACGATCATGTTCAGCGGGCCGAGGCGTTGCTGGGAATCGATGCAGAACTGGAGCCAGCAGATCTGGTACCTGCTGACACGCCGACTGATACGCCGACAGATGTCGATCCCGAACTGGCTGAAGTGCTGCGGGTTCTGCTCGGTAATGATAGCGCTGCGGCCAGTGCTACCGATCTACAGGATGGTGGAGCTACATTTGACGAGGATGATGTAGATTAATCGCAGCCAGTTCAGAACGATCAGTAAACCGGTGGAAGGTGAACCTGTTCCACCGGTTCATTCTTTTCGTACCTGTTCACCCTCAAGGAAATATCACACCTGGGAGCGTGGGCCGCGTGCCCGCACGTGCGTGATGGCGAGCGGGCCGCCCGCGCTCCCAGGCGCACCATGAACGCTGACGACAACACTTACCCCAGATGGGAACAGTGTAACCGTTCAGGGGAACGTTCGCCAGCGGGGGTTGCGGGGGCCTGCGGCCCCCTGAAACCCCGGGAACCTCCTGGAGCGGCACTGCTCCTCCAAACCAACCCACCTGAACGGTTACGGAACAGTTACTTCTTTTAGTGTCTCAGCAGCAGCCGATTATGATTATGGTGCAGCGTCTTTGTCCAGCTTGAGCGCCGCCGAGTTCATACAATAGCGCAGGCCAGTTGGTGCGGGGCCATCATCGAAGACGTGACCCAGATGTGCGTCACACACGTTACAGAGTACCTCCGTCCGTCGCATGAACAGGCTGACATCGGCTTCGGTACGCACACTATCAGGGGCGATGGGTTGCCAGAAACTGGGCCATCCTGTTCCCGAATCATACTTTGTGTTCGAGCTAAATAGGGGATTTCCGCAACACACACAGCGATAAATACCGCTCTCTTTAGTATTGTAGTACTGGCCGGTAAAAGGTCGCTCGGTGCCTTTCTGTCGTGTGACATAATATTGTTCGGGTGTCAGTTTTTGCTGCCACTCTTGCTCTGACTTTGCCGATTTCTGCGGCATTGTTCTATCTCCTTATCAGGCTGAACCGGCGCACCGGGTTGGCTATCCGGTTCACCGGTAACCGGTTCAAGCCTGCATATTGTGATTGCGTATACTATCTCTATCATGATACCAGAGAAAGAGAAAGAAGAAAGGTGACTGTCATCTTCAAATGACAGTCACCTCTGGAACATCTTCAAATGACAGTCACCTCTGGAACATCTTCAAATGACAGTCACCTCTGGAACATCTTCAAATGACAATCACCTCTGGAAAGGTGACTGTCATCTTCAAGATGACAGTCACCTCTGGAACATCTTCAAATGACAGTCACCTCTGGAACATCTTCAAGATGACAGTCAC
>CALANA010000172.1 GCA_937925925.1 uncultured Chloroflexales bacterium
GCGGAGGAAGCATCTTGCGGAGCGAAGCATCTTCCTTCTGATGGGATATGATCCTTCGCTTTGCTCAGGATGCCATGCGCTCCGCTCAGGATGCGCTCTGCTCAGGATGTCATGCGCTTCGCTCAGGATGCGCTCCGCTCAGGATGCCCTTCGCTACGGCGACGCCTCCGCTCAGGATGACATACGACGTATGGAGGTATTTAGGCCCTCTTGTACTAGTTATCGCTGTTGTTGTGATTGTATCATATCTGGTCGGGGTACCGCAGCATTGGCTTATTGGCATCCTGCCTTTCCCCGATCGTGCATCTTCTGGTAAGATATGCATCAACCGGCTCAGCAACGCCGCAACGCCGCACATAGCTGCACCTGGCGTGACATGATGGTATAATAAGGGTTACTATGCAGTTTCGTATAGCCAGGGCGCAGCGATTAATCATCAGTACACTCCTGTTTGAGGAACAGATCGTATGAGTATCTATATTGTGCAACCCAGGTCGCCCCTGGCAAACAGTACGATTGAGTTGATTTCAACCAGGCTGGCTCCGGCCAGTCGTCAGGCCCAGATTGAAGAGATCCTGGCTTTGCGCCGCGAAGATCCGGTTGATCAAGACATCCAGCGCTGGATCAAGGAGTCGCTGACTCACGGGGTGACACGCATTTCCGATGACGATCTGAGCGGTGGTATTACGAGTATGACCGTTGTGGCGATGCCGGATGCCGAAGCCGAACGCATGCGCCAGGAACTGTCCGACATTCTGGTGGTGCGTGACCGCCCGCTCGATCTCATTCATCCCCGGCAATCGGCGGTAGCTGCCACCAACACCATCAGTGCATCCGATCTCTGGCATCTGGAAGCGATCGGTCTGGAAGCAGCACGGGCGCAGGGCTTTACCGGGACTGGGCAGGGAATCACGGTTGCGGTATTGGACACCGGCATCGATGCGACCCACCCGGAGCTGGTAGGGAAAGTAAGCGCCGCCTATAGCTTTGATGTCGCACAGTGGCAAGTTCACCGCCTGGACAAGGCAGAGGATACACACGGCCATGGCACGCATATTGCGGGGATTATTGGGGGCAAGACAATTGGCGTGGCCCCCGGTGTAGATATTGTGAGTGGGACAATGTTGCCGCTGGGCCAGGGACGGCTCTCGGATTTTGTGCTGGCGCTAGAGTGGGTTGGTACTCAGCCCGAAATTCAGATTGTGAATATGTCAGCGGGTATTGCTGGCTATTTGCCCGAAATGCGCCCGGCGGTCGAAACACTGGTCACCGTCGGGGTCTTGCCGATTATCGCGGTGGGCAACGAGGGCCGCAATCGAACGCGCAGTCCCGGTAACTACATTGAAGTCATCTCAGTGGGCGCTATGACCCGCGAGCGGCGCGTTGCTAGCTTTAGCGGCAGTGGCACCCTGGTGGCGGAAAATCATCAGTATATTGTGCCAGATCTCGTGGCACCAGGTGAGCAGATTTATTCATCTATCATTGGTGGGGGTTATGCAGCCTGGGATGGTACCTCCATGGCTACGGCCGTGGTGTCGGGTATAGCGGCGTTAATGCTTGAGAAATATCCTGATATTACCGTGACCGATCTGGAAGAAGCGTTGTTGCTAGCTTGTACCGATCTGGGCATGCCAGATGATCGCCAGGGACGGGGGTTAATCCAGGTAAGGGGGTTTGTATGAAAGTCGATAATAAACACAACAGTAAAACAGATCCATTGCTTCAGCAGGCGTTGAGCAATGCGGAAGAGCGGGAGATTCTGCGTGCGGTCATGGTGATTGGTGCCGAGAGTCAGGATAGTGAAAATGGTTGTGCCCAATCACCAGAACCACACGTTGACCCATCACAATTTTCTTCACGTCTGGCCTATCGCAAGGCCCTGATTGCACAGAGGCAAAACCAGGTTGCTGATGATATGCACGACGTGTTGCAGGCGCTCCATGATCTCTCACTCTCAACCCGGGGTGGAACGATGGGCAAAACGGTGGTCGTTGAAGGCCCTGCCGCACAGATCCTCGCTTCACTGGAATTGCCGAGCGTTTTGCATGCTAGCCTGGATCAGGAAGTGAACTTGATCGAGCCATATACTTCGAGTTCAAACGAACAGGATCATGCATAATGCACTTCATTAGAAAATCGATACATAAACTGTTTACACGCAGGGTAACACGTACACCTGAGCGTGAGGGCAGGACGATCTCCATCGCGGAAACGCGGGCGAACTGCCTGCGTTTCCAGGGGAAACGTGAACACCCCGCGTCGATCCCTGGTACCGACGCGGGGTGTCGGCACCAGGGGGCACTCTGCTATTTCACGTTCAGTCTGGCGGCCTGTAGCTCACGTCTATGCTCATCTTCAGGATTGACGCGATAAACATTCCACACCAGGCCTGTCGCTTCCATCAGGCGGATAATGTAGGCCGAGAGATCAACCTGCCACCAGCGCAACCCATGAAACGCTGAACGCGGAAAGGCATGGTGATTATTATGCCAACCTTCACCGAACGCAAACAGGCCGACTATCCAGTTGTTACGACTGGCATCACTGGTGTTGAAAGGTCGCTGACCGAAGGTGTGACAGATCGAGTTCACGCTCCATGTGATGTGGTGGGTCAGGAAGACACGCACCAACCCGCCCCACAAGAAGCCACTCCACCCCGCAATTGCCAGTGGAATGAGTAATCCGAGAACCACCCAGACTAACCAGGTGCGGTCAACCCAGGCTACAAGCGGATCTTTAGCTACCCATTTACCATAGATATCTGGTTGGGCAGCATGTCGCCACATCCAGCCCACATGCGAATGCCAGAGACCAACCAGCGGACTATGCGGATCGTCCTCTTTATCTGAATGGGCATGGTGCTGAATATGTGTTGAAGCCCAATCACTCGGTTGGCCTTCGATTGCCATCGACCCCAGGATCAGCAAGATCGCCTTCATTATTGGTGATGTTTCAAAGCTCTTGTGGGTCAGCATGCGATGATAGCCGATGGTGATGCCTAGACCGGATAGCAGATACAAGCCAATCATTAATGTCAGATCGAGGCCATTCACATAACGTTGCCAGAGTAAAACGATGGCGTATATAGTGGCGAGAAATGGGATAACCACTACAGCCAATACCATCATTTTCTGTACAAACGGTTTCTCAGGTTTTGTTCTTTGTACTTCGACCACGGCGGCACTCCTCAAAAACCCCCACCGAATGTATGCAATGCATACATTATGTACGGGGTACAGTATCTAAAAATACACCCAGAATCTAAGTGTAGCAGTGATACCGCAGCGAGGGAAGTGCTAGCAGGCTAGTCGGGGGATAGATAAAACCAGAGCATGCGAACCAGGCGTATCTATCGGGCGACCTATGACTACCGTCACTCGTGCATACCCGCCTGTTGTGCGAGTAATGCCGCCTGGGTACGATCACGCACATCAAGTTTATGCAGAATGCTGCTGATGTGATTCTTGACCGTACCAATGCTGATCAGTAACTGTTCGCTCATTTCCTGATTCGTTTTACCGGTTGCGAGGAGTTTCAGGATCGCCAGTTCGCGCTCGGTAAGCAGTGCCAGACGATCGGCAGTAAGGGGGGAACGTGCTGATCGGGAGTGTGTGCTAGAGAGGCGGCTGAACTCACGCAACACACGCGGGGTAATTTCTGGTTGGAGCAGCGCGTGACCCGCAGCTACCGCTCGTATCGCCTCGGCTAGCGCCTTGTGGTCAACATCCTTGAGCAAATAGCCGCGGGCACCAGCCGCCAATCCACCAAACACATTTTCATCATCGTCAAACGTGGTCAAAATAATCACAGCCGGGCGCGATCCACGTGCAGTCAACTGGCGTGTGGCCTCAATTCCATCCATCCCTGGCATCCGAATGTCCATCAAGACCACATCAGGATCGAGTATGGATACCAGATGCAACGCTTCCGCGCCATCACTGGCCTGCCCCACCACCTCGATATCCGGTTTGCGATTAAGCAGCGTTTGAATGCCAGTGCGCACCAGCGACTGATCATCCACCAGCAGTACACGGATTGTGTTGTTCATTGCCTCGTTGTATCCAGGGGTAAGCATATATCCAAACAAAAGCCCCCCATAGGATCTGGACCGGCGATCATCGTTCCACCTGACGCCTCGACCCGTTCCCGCAAGCCTATCAGACCATATTTTGTAAGTTCCTGCATCTTGCTCGGCATCATGGTGTTATGTGTGCTAGAGCTTGAGTGCTGATCATCATTATACACTTGCAAGCTGACCTGCTGCTGGCTACAATCCAGAACGATCTGAATAGTTTGCACATACGCATGTTTACAGGCATTGGTCAAGCCTTCCTGAACCGCCGCATATAACACATCAGCTATATCTGGCGATATATACGTAAAATCACCACTAAGATGCAAGGTAATTGCTACCTGGGTTGCAAGCTGACATTGCTGTACCAGTGCCTGCAACGATTGCGCCAGAGTCGAGCCATCAATCACGTGATCAGCAGTAGTGGTTGCCAGTACATGCTGCCAGGCAAGACGCAGATGGTTCCGCGTTGCGATCAGGTACTCCAGTGCCACTGCCGGGTCTTCCTGCAAAAATTCCTCAGCCAGTTGGAGCTGCAGGTTGATCAGCATCAATTGATGACCGAGGTGATCGTGAAATTCATGGGCCATACGTATCCGTTCGGCGGCCAGGATCAATGCTCGTGCCTCTGTTTCTTGACGCTCTAGCTCGCCTGTCAGTTCTGCCAGGCGTTTCATGCGCAATTCATCTTGATGCCGACAGTGCAGTTGATGGCGTGCCATCCACAACAACTCAACCACCACCGTGCCCACAATCGCAAAAATCAGCAGGCTGGTGGTATTTTCTTCAAGACTGGTGGGCACCAATCCTAGAATTGTCAGACCAGTTGAGGTTTGCACTCCGGCCAGGAAGGCAATGATCTGCATTGCAGAGAGGCGCAACGCAATTTGCCACACTACCAGCAACAGGCCCAGCAGCAGCGGTAAGGTATGGGTCAGCAGTACCAGAAACAGGACTACCACCACCTGCCCCACCAGACCGGCCTGCACCCAGAGTGGATGATTGATGCGCTGGGTCAGGGTATAGATGAGGATCAACAGGGCGCAGAAGAGCAATGCTGTCCAGATGCGATCCGGTGTAATCTGCGATTCGAGCAGAATGATCGGCAATGCACAGACGATAAAAATCAGGGGTAGCACCCAGGTTAACACTTTGTAGGTGATGGCTGGGAGCAGCAGATCGTCTGCTCGTCTCGTGCCAGAACTGAGGCCATAGGAGAGAGTCAGCGCCATTCCACTCGGTGTTGCTTCGCACAGATCCAGGTCACCACTACGCAGCATGGTCACGGTTGTGCGCAAATGCTCGATGGCTACACTGGTGGCTGCACGTGTCTGCGCCACAGTGATCTGCAGGCGCGTTAGATTGGTCTGGGTCTGGTTGATTGCCGCTACAATACTTTGCTCAGTGCGCAACAGGGCGGACTGGAGTTCGCCCGCGACCGCCTGTATCAGCCGCTGCCGCTCTTCCTGGATAATCCGCTGCCGGGCATCATGGAGTTGCCGTGTCAGGGCATCATAGTGACGCTGCACATGTTGCAGCATCTGGTGTGCCTGCTCATAGCGGCGATGCTGGCGGGCATAGGCAATCGCCGCAATAATCACACAGGTAGACGGGAAGACGACAATCAGGTTGCTCTGGAGCCAGTCGATAAAACTGGCCGAAACAATCAAGATCGTCCCGTTCCACACGAACCAGACACTACTGGCAAACGGGATCCAGAACCAGGGGCGGAAGAGGTAAATGGCTTGCAGGACGACCACCAGATAGACATAATCGAAGAGCGGCACCGGCAAGATAATCTGTCCTGATACAGTCAGACCGCACTGGGTTGCCAGAAACAGCAGTTGTTGCCACGGACGCAACTGCCTAACCGGCACAAGAAAGAGCAACACTCCATGCAGACCTATCAATCCCACGACAAGCCAGAAGCGGGTATACTCTCCTACGGCAAGCATGTGCTGTAAGACCGTGATTGCACTGAGCGGGATCGCCAGTAACGGTAATACAATGAGAACCTGAATGACAGATGGGTACGGTGTGCGTATCATATGACACTATCAGCGACTATATGAAATCTCTTAACCCTGATCATAGTGTAACACAAAGCGCGCCGGAGCGTGATAGGCAACACCCCGCAGCATTCCAGCAGCGAAGTCAGTGTATAATCATAGTTCATGGAACCATTGACTGTTCGCAGGCATGCTATGCCCGATCTAGCCATTATTATTGTCTCCTGGAATGTACGTGATTTGCTGCGGCGCTGCTTGCATTCCGTTGTGGCTTCGCTGGCGCAGAGTGGTATTGACTACCAGATTGTGGTGGTTGACAATGCCAGTAGCGACGGTACGCCAGCTATGCTGTATACGGAGTTTCCCCAGGTACAGGTCTATGAACTAGATCGTAATCTGGGTTTCGCCGCGGCCAATAACCTGGCCCTGAGCGCCCTGGGCTTCAGTGACCAGCCTGCAACAGTGTGTCACCAGGCTGCTGTGGCCGCTGCACCGCGCCCAACCTACATTCTCCTGCTCAATCCGGATACCGAGATCGTCGCCGATGCGCTGCCGCAACTGGTGGCCTATCTTGCCGTGCATCCCGATCTGGTGGCGGTTGGCCCGCAGTTACGCTATGCCACTGGACATATGCAATCTTCGCGCCGCCGCTTTCCCACCCGACTGACGTTCTTCTGGGAGAGTACGCCGCTGGAACGGTGCTGGCCGACGAATCCCTGGGCACGCCGGTATCATTGCCTTGACTGCGATGCCAGTCGTGTGCAACGGGTAGACTGGTTGGTTGGTGCGGCCTTGCTGGTGCGGGGTACCGCTATTTCCCAGGCAGGCTTGCTTGATACCCGGTTTTTTATGTATAGTGAAGAACTAGAGTGGCAGTATCGGCTGCAGGCAACTGTTTTTCGACGCTCCTCAGAAACACATCGATCACCGGCTCGACACCCGACACATCCGACGCAGTCTGCCATTGCCTATCTGCCCCAGGCGGTCATTATCCACTATGAAGGGCAGAGTAGCGAACAGGTACCTGTGGCCCGACATTTGCATTTTCAGCAGAGTAAACTGCGTCTGGCTTGTCTACTCTATGGTCGCTGGTTTGCGCTGGTGGTGCGTATGTTCGTACTAGTCTGTTATGTCTGGGAACTGGCGAGCGAAAGCATCAAATTTGTGCTTGGACATAGACGCCCATTGCGCCGCCAGCGTATCGGCGTCTATGCTACCCTGTTACGTAGTGGTCTGCGCTCAGAACATCAGCCCTGAGTGCTTATTATAAAAAGAGGGACGCATGATCTCGGAAAAACGACATACGCTGCCCGACGAGCAACGGTTACCAATCATCTGGCGCTGGTCGCCGCTCAGTAACCAGTGGGCGGTACCGCTGATCGACAACTGGTCGCTGCGCCCACTCGATGAGTTTTGTCAGGGACACTATCCATATGATCATCCGGAGTGGCAGGCCACACCCATTCCTGGTCACTGGCAGCAGCATCCAGGCCTGGAACACCATACAGGGCGGGTGGTCTATCGTTGCCACTTTGATCTAGACACACTACGCACCAGCCATCCAGAGTTTGACACCCGCGACACAACGGCGGATACCAGGTTCTGGTTACGCATCAACGGTGCCTTCTACTGGTCACAGCCCTATTTCAACGGTGTTGATCTCGATCGGCATGAGGGGTATTTCATTCCATATGAACGAGAAGTAACCCACTGTATTGCTCACGAAAACACCGTTCTGGTTGAGGTTGAATGCCCTGATGAACGCAACAAGTTTAACAAACGCATGATCACGGGTGTTTTCTCACATTGGGATTGTATTGACCCGCTGGCGAATCCAGGCGGAATCTGGCTACCGCCGGAACTATGTCAGAGTGGGCCAGTACGGCTGCATGCCGTACGGTGCCATAGCGAGTCGTTCAACACCCAGTTTGCCCAGTTGCGCTATGCGGCCCGGCTCGATGCACTTCACGCTGGCCCGGTCGTGTTGCGCTGGACGCTGGCTCCGCTTACGTTTCAGGGGGCCGTACAGGTGATTGAGCAGCGGCGCCTCCTGAAGGCTGGCCCCCAGGAGATTTATGGTCTGCTCAAGTTGCGCGATCCACGCCTCTGGTGGACACACGATCTGGGCAATCCCGACCTGTATACTATTACCCTGGAGGTACTGCAGGATGGTATACTCAGTGATGCTGCCAGTTTTAACTTTGGTGTGCGGCACTTCGAGCTACGAAACTGGATTCCCTATCTCAATGGAGTGCGCTTTCTGGTCAAGGGCAACAATTATGCCCCCAGTGATATGCGGATTGCCTCCACTACTGCTGAACGGTGTGAGTACGACTTGCACCTGGTACGTGCAAGCCATATGAATCTGTTACGGGTGCATGCCCATGTCGATCATCCGGCGTTCTATGCTGCGGCTGATACCGCGGGCGTCTTGCTCTGGCAAGATTTTCCATTGCAATGGCTCTATCGGCCAACTATTCTCCCAGAAGCACGGCGGCAAGCACGAGCCATGGTACGTCTGCTCTATAACCATCCCAGCATTGTCGTCTGGTGTATGCATAATGAGCCGGTCTTTGTAGGCGATACCAGCGATGAAACACTGATGACGCGCCTGCGCACCTACCATACCACGCTGGGCTTTAGCTGGAATCGGGATGTGCTAGATACACAACTGAAGCAGGTAGCCGAACACGAAGACCAGCAGCGTCCGGTTATTCGTTCTTCAGGCGAACTGTATGTGCCGCGATTGCGGGCCGGAACCGATGCGCATACTTATTTTGGCTGGTATCGCGCCTATGGCACATTGCACGATGCAGAAACCTTGTTGCAGCGCTTCCCTACCAATTTGCGCTTTATCACCGAGTTTGGTGCCCAGAGCTTTCCTAACCTGGAGAGTTGCCAGAAATTTATGCCCACCGACATTAACGCTATTGACTTTGAGTATCTGGCACAACGGCACGGCTTTCAAGCCGAGATTATGAGCAACTGGGTGAACTGGCGCGCGGTTAGTTCGCTGCAAGAACTGATTGACCTGTCACAAGATTATCAAACCTTTATCAACCGTTTCTACATTGACCGCCTGCGCTACCACAAGTATCGACCCACTGGCGGGATCGTGCCGTTTCTGTTT
The DNA here is from genome assembly GCA_937925925.1 of uncultured Chloroflexales bacterium. Classification (GTDB taxonomy): domain Bacteria; phylum Chloroflexota; class Chloroflexia; order Chloroflexales; family Chloroflexaceae; genus CAKZQX01. The sequence continues at coordinate 9,212 of CALANA010000172.1, forward strand.
TGCGATCCCTATCCGGCCATTCTGTGGAGCATTGTAGACTACTGGCGTATACCAAAACGTGCATACGATGCCATGCGTATGGCTTTTAGCCCACAATACGTCTTTACGATCTTTTCGCCACGGATCTATCACGTAGCTGAACCGATCACCTTACCGATCTATGCCGTGAATGACGCCCGTTATGCTATTCCCCAGGCCCAGGTGCTGGCACGCCTGACCGCTCCCGATGGTACAGAGTTGGCAGTGGTGATGCATACGGTGGAACTGGAAGCTGATTGCCTGGCAAAAGAGGTCGATCGCCTGCGCCTTACGCCCGCACAACCGGGACAGTATATGCTTGAACTGAAATTAACTGGTGTACCACATGAGGTCTGGCAAGCCTATACCATTGACGTGACGTGATATGTTACAATGATCGCGCATCGGCACAGTGGAGCTTTGCGTCTGTATCAGGACTTACACGGTTACTCGAAGCTCACAGCTTTTTCGCCTACAGCAGTGGGGAATAACCGCTTTGTTGCTCCAGATTTTCGACTATGGCGAAAATTTGGAGCAACAAACAAGAAACATACCGCTCTGCCGCAGGCGAAACCCATGAGGTAATGGACAACTGTGTAAGTCCTGTAAAATGAAGATGTTTTCCGCACTCCGGTTTCGCTGCTAGCCCAGGTATAGAAGATTTTTCAAGCTATCTTTACTATCAACACCCTGTGTCCTGTCTGTCGATGATATCGAGAGGATGTTATGCCTATCTCCCTACGTGAACATACGGCGCTTGTCTGTCCAAACTGTGGCGGCAATTTCGAGGCTGAGGTCTGGGTGCTGCTTGATGCCCAGGAACAACCAGAGCAAGTTGCAGCTTTGCGCCAGCATACCCTCAACTGTGTCACCTGTCCCCATTGCGCCTATACTGCACCCGCTGCCGCACCGTTGCTGTTCCACGATAGCACCACTCCCTGCGTCATCTTTGCGCCCACGCCCGGTGTAGCCGAACATGTCTGGCGCGAGCAGGCGCGTGACTTGCATACCATGCTGGTAGAGCGCCTGCCGGCTGAACAGCAACAACCCTATCTGGGCGATGTGCATATTGCACAAGACCTTACCGGCGTAGCACATATTTTGACCAAACTGGCCCGCCGCCGTATGCGGAACGCCGCTTCTGCACCGGACAGCAGGTCGTCGCTACCAGCTTCATCGTCACTAGCAAGCGTCCGCTCTCTCATCGAAGCAGAGCCATCTGTGGATAGTACGGTCGAATTCAGCGCCCAGATAGCCCTATCTGCCGTCCTCAACGCCAACAGTTCCGCCGAACTACAGGCAGTTATCACCAGACATCCCATCCTGTTGCAACCCACCATCGATCCGTTTATCGCTCGGCTTGCCGACGTGGCAGTTGAACAGCGCGACTATGATCTGGCGGAAGGACTGGTGCAGGCACGGCGTTTCCTGGCCGATCTACACCGCAACAAAGATGTCGCTATGATCACCAGGGCCACAGCACTTCCGCGAGCAGACACTACAACAGTGACGGCTGACCCGACATCACCGCCCCTGCCCACCGATGCATACCAGGCCTTCCTAATGGCCGATTCAGCGGCAGCACTCAGACAGGCCATCCACACCTATCCGATCTTGCTGGAACCGTGGATCGACAGCATGCTGATCAGCGCCATTGATCAGGCACTGGATGCTGGTAACGACCGCCTGGCACACGATCTTGAGCAACGGCGCGAACTGCTGGCAGAACTCGTTCAGCAGGAGCGCTAGTACACGATGACGGAAGTAGCTCCATGGTTTTGTCATGCTGAGCGCAGCGCAGCATCTTGGCGCAGCGAGGAATCGCGCCTTCTTATGGGATCAAGATCCTTCGCTCCGCTCAGGATGCCATTCACTCCGGCTACGCCTCCGCGCAGGATGACAGACAACTACGGAGGTATGGAGACACGCTTGTACTAGATGAATGGAGGAATATATGCTTCACCGGACACCACTTTACGCGCAGCATGTGGCCCTGGACGCACGCATGGTTGAGTTTGGTGGGTGGGAAATGCCAGTACAATACACTGGTGTTCTCGCTGAACACGCCGCAGTGCGCAACGCGGCTGGTCTGTTTGATATCAGCCATATGGGTCGTTTTCTGGTCAGCGGGCTAGATGCGGAGTCGTTCTTGCAATATGTGGCGACCTGCGATGTGACCCAGATTGGAATTGGGCAATCGAATTATGGCCTGCTCTGCCATCCCCACGGTGGAATTGTGGACGATATTTTTATTTATCATCTGCCCGATGAATACATGGTTGTCGTCAATGCCGCTAATCGCCAGAAGGATTGGGACTGGCTAGAACAGCACGCGAATGGCTTTGATGTGGTGATTGATGACCACTCCGAGCGATGGGCAATGCTGGCGCTTCAAGGCCCGGCGGCAGAAACTATGCTCGATCAGGCTGAAGACGTGCAGGCGGCTGACCTGTCCTATTTTCCATTCCACGCGATTGCACTCTGTCGACTCTTTGGCGTTGATGGCCTGATCGCCCGCACGGGCTATACGGGCGAGGATGGGTTTGAACTGTTCTTCAATGCCGATCATGCTGCGCATGTCTGGGAGGAACTCTTGCGCGTAGGTGCGCCAGGTGGCATCAAACCCTGTGGCCTGGGTGCCCGCGACAGTTTGCGCTTCGAGCCGTGCCTGGCACTCTACGGCCACGAAATTGGTGACGATATTAACCCCTATGAGGCCCGTCTGGGCTGGGTGGTCAAGCTCGATAAAGGTGACTTCGTCGGGCGTGAAGCGTTGCAGCAGGTGAAAGCCGCCGGCCCAACCCGCCGACTCGTGGGCTTCGAGCTGATCGGACGCGGTATTGCACGTGGCGACTATCCCATTCACAGTATTGCTGGCGAACCGGTCGGGTATGTGACCACTGGTATGTTTGCGCCAACGCTGGGTGTACCGCTGGGCCTGGGCTATGTGCCAATCGCGTTGAGCAAGCCGGGCAGCGAGTTTGATGTGATTATTCGCAACAAACCAGTACGAGCGCGGGTCGTCAAAATCCCCTTCTACCAGCCGCGCTACAAGAAGGGAACGTGAGGCGTCTTTAGGTGACAGGTGACAGGTGATAGGTGATAGGTGAGCAGACTGGTTGGCTCTGATCCCTGTACTCTATACTCTGTTACCTGTCATACCGTTTCGACGTGAACAGTCCGCATGTTCGTGCCATTCGTCCTCCAACGAGACTGCGTCGCGGCGGGGATGCGGGTCGCAGGCTCCCACACATGTTCCTGTCTGGTGCGGTGCGGCGAAGCCGCGCCGCACCAGACAGAGGAAACTCTCGCTCCTGGAACGAGATTCTCAGGGGCAGTCTCGTTGTCATATGCGCAAGCGGAAGACTGACCACCAGATGCGGAAGGTCGAAGTCACATTGGTATCACCTATCCAGTGTAAGGCATCTTTGCGTTCAAAAAGAAACCAGGGAAGACTCGAAGTGCGTGTGCCACGCGCTAATATAACACCATGCCCACCAGCGCTGCCAGAACCAACAACACGATCAGCGGCACGCGCCTGGTCAATCCCAGTCCAAGGCTGACCAGTACAATCAGCAGGCTGATGCGATCAACGCCAGTGCTACGGAGCAGATTGACCATCACAACTGGGAAAATACTCACAACGGCCAGACTCAAGCCCCACACAAAGCCGCGCACCAGTGGATGATCGCCAACCCGACGATGGAATTGCTCCACCAGCAATGCCAGCAAAGGCGGTACACAGATCGCCAGCAGCGCCAGCCCGGAGCCGCGTAGCCCACCCATCAGATAGCCCAGGCTGATCACCCATAACCCGCTTGGCCCCGGACTGATCTGACCTACCGCCAGTGCTTCGGCAAACTGCTTGTCGGTAGCCCACCCGCGTGCCAGCAGGTCATCGTGCAGAATAGGCACATTGCCCAGGCCTGAGGTTGAGAAAAATGAAGCTTTCAGCAAAATCCAGAAATAGGTCAGTGCATCCATACAATACTCCGCTGGCAACCAGCTTGCGCCATACTCGTCTTGAAACAGATCAAGCGGTTGGAACGCTTACCGCGTAAGTAACCGTTCAGGGAAACGTTCGCCAGCGGAGGTTGCGGAGGCCGCAGGCCCCCGCGCAACCCCGGGAACCTCCTGGGGGGCACTGCCCCGCCAAACCAACCCACCTGAACGGTTACACCGCGTAATACCAATTTGACTTCGCCCTTCCGCATCTTGTGGTTCGTCTTCCCCTGCCGTATGTCCAGATGTATGCGGTGGGTCATCCGCCGCCGCGGTTCGTCCGCCGCCGGGTGGAAGGTACTCGCTTTTGGTTCCCCCGTTTCGCCGAAGGCGAAACGGGGGAACCAAAAAGAAAAACAGTACCGCTCTGCCCCATTCGGCTCCGCTCAGGATAAACTCCGGCGAAACCCATGGGGTGATAAACGACCGCAGACTGCATGTGCGTGCCATTCGTCCTCCAACGAGACTGCGTTGCGGCGAGGGTGCGGGGGCCGCGGGCCCCCGCCCATGTTCCTGTCTGGTGCGGCGCGGCGAAGCCGCGCCCTCCCCCCGCGCAGGGGGGTCGGGGCAGCGGCAGGGCGTTGCATGCAACGCCCCGCCGCGCCACGCGCAATCTCGTTCCAGAGGCAGGCTCGTTGTCGTATGGGCAAGCGTCAGACTGACCACAGGATGCGGAAGGTCGAAAGCACATTGGTATAAGCCGTGGTTCAATACCAGAGAGCTGCCCTCGTGAACGGACGGTCTACGCAGGAGCGACGCCCGCTGGCGCGGGCTGGCGCGCAGATCGCCCTGGCGGCCGGTGCGCCGCTGTCACGCGACGTATCCACGTCCGGGCACCCGCCACAGCGTACCGCGTGCTGTTTGAAAGCCATGCGCTTTAGCCAGCCCGTGCCACCCAGCGTTCCACTACTGCCCCGACTGCCCCGCTCACACACAGTACGGCAATGACAGGCGGATGCCACACGGCTACCACAATGCCGCTCCCGATCAACAGGGCGCAACTCAGCCAGAAACGCAGCCGGCTCGTGCGCCAACCCGCTACCAGCAACGGTCGCCCCATCTGGATCGACAGCAGGAAGCCCAGTCCAACCGTGGCCGGAATAACACCGCGAAATGCCGCCTGCACCAGCGCCAGATCTTGAATGCTGGCATACAACGCGGTTAGCAAGATCGTAATCAGCACACTGGGGAACAGCAAGCCCAGCAAGGATAGCGTAACGCCAGTCACACCCGCCAGATGCCAGCCGATCAAGATTGTCAGGCCAAGCAAGTTGATGCCGGGCGCAATCTGGCAGATCGCCCAGTAGCGGGTAAATGCCTCGGCTGAAATCCAGCCATAGCGCTCAACCACGGCGCGGCGAATCAAGAAGAGTGTCGCCGCACCACCACCAAAAGATTGTGCGCCCAACAGCAACCAGACGCGCAACAACAACCAGCAGGAGGGAGCCGCAGCAGCAGGAGCAGTCGGGCCAGGAACACTATTTTTCAAATCATTCTCTGATATGACTACACGGTCGCTCGAACAAAGCGTCTACGAATCACTGCTTGCGTCCAGCACAACCTGCGCAATCTCCTCACCGCGCCCCTGTGGTAAATAAACATAGCGCCCGCCGAGCCATACTGCCAGTTGCTGCGCTTCACCACGGGAAACAAAGCTACGCTGTGTATCGATCACCACCGCACCAATGCCAGCCGCCTGTAATCGTGTCGCCAGGCGCTGCACTTCTTCCCGCGCCTGAGCCAGGCGTTCTTGCTTGGACTGGTCGGGATTAAAACGCAACGGCACATTGGGCCGTCCATCGGTAATTAACACCAGCGTGGTTTGATGAATCCCGCGACTACGGGCCTGTTCCGCTATTTGATAGGCACTCAGCAAAGCGGCTGCCAGCGGCGTCCCACCGCCGGTGGGCAACACATCCAGCGCACGCTTCGCCAGTTCGACGCTCTGTGATGGTGGCATCAACACATCGGCGCGTTCGCCACGAAATGCCAGCAGCGCCACCTGATCCCGATGCACATATGCCTGCTGCAACAGCGCATTGACCGCGCCTTTGGCCTGGCGCATGCGATGCAATGCCATAGAGCCGCTGGCATCAACCAGAAAACAAAACAGCGTCCCGGCTTTGCTGCGAAAGCGTTTGACATGCAAATCATCCGCCCGCAACAGAATCTGATACCCGGCCTTCTTTTTGCTGCGGGTCTTCTTCATCGTTTGCTGCCGCACCTTTTGCCAGGGGGCCGCCGCCCGCAACGTCGCTACCACATCCAGACGACCAGCCCCCGGCAGGCCAATCACCGAGCGAATATGCCGGCCCCGTTGGCCGGAAGTGGTTCCGCGTGAACCGCTCCGCCCGCGTCGCCTGATGGTGAACGGTGTTTCCAGCACATCGGGAGGAATCTCGGCTTCCAATGCCGACAGCACCAGATCCTCAATCGCCATCAACTCCTGAGGTGGCTCCGGCGGTTGCTCTGGCTCATTTTCGTCCTGGTGTTGCTGTTCCGGGGTTTGCGGCGGATCAGGCGGCGGTGGTGGCTCAGGTGTATCCTGCGGCTCTTCGGCCATCTGCGGCAGGCGCGTAGCCCGTGGCAACAGCACATAACGCACCGCCCGTTCGATATCTTCATGCTCGACCTGGTCGCGGCCGGCCAGTGCGGCTGACGCTAGCGCGGCTCGTGTCGCAAAAATGTCGGCGCGATGCCCTTCCACTCCGAGCGCCAGTGCCGTGCCGGCCAGTTGCTCAATCTGAGCATCATCGATCTGCACGGTCGGCAACAACTCACGTGCGGCCATAATCAGCGCCCACAACACCTGTTCTTCCTCGATCCAGTCGGTCAATCGCTCCGCCATACACCCATTGGCCGTCAGCAACTGGTTGCGCCGCACGACCTCTATCCGTTCGGTGACAGGCGCACGGGTAATCGGCGCAACGATCAAGCCAACGCGATCAAGCAAATGGCGGCGCGGCGGCCCTTCAGCCGGATCATAGGTCGCCAGCAGCCCAAACTGCGCCAACTCAACCAGACTCAGGCCATCACGCTCCACGCGTACCACACCGGTATCCAGCGCTGCCAGCATATGATTGATCGTGCTGTCTTCGAGCAAGTTGACGCCATCGGCATACAGAAGACCGCCGTGCGCCCGTGCCAGCAACCCGCTACGCAACACCCGCTGCCCGGTGGCCAGCGTGGCTTCCAGATCCAGGCCACCTAGCAGCCGATCCTCAGTAACGCCAACTGGCAACTCGACAAACACTGGTTGCGAGCCATGAGGCACCTGCTCCGGCTCAATCATCGTGGCCTCAAGCGCCAGCAAGCGTGCAAAACTGCGCATCAATGAGCTTTTGCCAGTACCTACCCCGGCTGCCAGCACCACGCCACCCAGTCGTGGATCAACCGCCAGCAGCAGCAATGCCTGCCGCGCCGCATCCAGACCAACCAGAGCCGGGAAGGGCAGCGTCCGTTCGATACTCATAACCAGTTACCTATTGACTATGAACAGCATCAAATACCTCGGCCAGCACACGCTCGATTCTGGCTTCGTCGTCCTGGGTTTCGAGTGGATCTTTACGCAACCGGTGCCGTAAGGCCAGCAGCGTCACCCGACGCACATCGTCTTCGCGTACCTGTGTATGGCCTTCAAAAGCAGCCAACGCTCCGGCTGCTCGGCTGATGGTCAACTCACCGCGATGCCCATCAATCTCCAGGCGGACACACAACTCGGCAATTTTATGGAGAATGGGATCAGGCAACTCGACTTCGGGCAACCGCCGCTGAGCCGCCTTGATTTTGCGCTGTAGACGCGCCTGCTCTTTCTGCCAGGCTTCCGCAAACGCATACGGATCGGCATCGAAAGCGCGCCGCCGTTTGACAATCTCTACGCGCTCCTCCACGTTGGTAATCGTGGTAATGCGGGCATGCAGGCCAAAGCGATCTAGCAACTGCGGTCGCAGATCGCCTTCCTCCGGGTTGCCACTGCCGACGAGTACAAAGCGCGCCGGATGGCGGATGCTAATACCTTCACGTTCAACCACATTCACCCCACTGGCCGCCACATCGAGGAGGACATCCACCAGATGATCTTCCAGCAGATTGACCTCATCAATATACAGAAAGCCACGATTGGCGCGTGCCAGCAGACCAGGGGCAAAGGCCTGCACCCCCTGCGTCAGCGCACGTTCAATATCCAGCGTGCCACAGACACGATCCTCGGTAGCACCCAGTGGCAGATCGACCACGGGGACGGGTATCGTCACAGTACGTAAGCGGCTTTTCGTCTCTGGTTCGGCACTGGCTGTTTTGCGCTTCGCCTGGCCGTCACAGCGATCGCACAGGCCTGCCGGTCGCTCGGCTGCGCAGGCATACGCGCAGCCGGCGACGGCCTTGATCGGCGGTAACATCGCCGCCAGCGCCCGCACGGCCGTCGATTTGGCCGTTCCACGATGACCCATCACCATCACACCCCCGATGGTCGGATCGACCACACACAGCAAGAGCGCCTGCTTCAAATCGGCCTGGCCGACAATGGCGGTAAAGGGATAGGGTGGTGGCGGCGTGGTGTCACGCCCATTCATATGTTCTGGCCCGGAAATCTCAGGAGCCTGGGTGGTTATAGAGTCTACCATCTTATCATTCCTGCCCCATGCACAGAGTGCGCCCACTCAACGCATTCTAGTGAAAACCAATACTATCCTTACTATACCATTAAAATGACAGGACTTACGCGGTCGTTCCAACACAACGTCCCTTCACCTTCGCTCAGAGCTTGCCCTGAGCGTAGTCGAACGGGACAAGCTTTTTCGCCTTCGGCAGAGCGGTACTTGTCTTGTTTTTCGCTCCACATTTTCGCCTATGGCGAAAATGTGGAGCGAAATAAAGCGTTTTTTCCACGCTGCCACAGACAAAGAAGACATGTTGATCGAGCGACCGCGTAAGTTCTGTAAAATGACACGAGGTATGCGGTCGTTCCAACACAACGTCCCTTCACCTTCGCTCAGAGCTTGCCCTGAGCGTAGTCGAACGGGACAAGCTTTTTCGCCTTCGGCAGTGCAGTACTTTCCAGCGTTGGAACGTTCCAACGTTCCAACGTTCCAACGCTGCCACGCTGCCACAGGCGAAAAGACTATTTGACCATATCACGGCGTAACCCGTGTAAAATAAAATGACACCTCTTACGAACACAAAGCAACCTCAGCGCCCATTAAGAACCGTTCCAGGTGCGCTGAGGTTGTCCCTCAAATAACAGAACCAGATACACTACATGTTATCGGGAAGCTTTATCTGGCTCAGGAGCACCGGCAGCCGGCTTCCGATATCCATCGCGCAACTGGCGTGCAAAGGCAGTAATGTTGGTAAAGAAGAACGAAACTCCCAGACCGATAACCGTAACCAGCAATGCCGTCCAGCAAACAATCATTGGGGTGAGTGGCCCGACCATCTGTGAGGAACCCATAGCTTACTCCTGACGAACCTGCGCTTGATCAGCCCAGATCCCTACGACAACCACACGATTCATATCGCACTATATGAAAAATATTGTACATATATATTTTACCACATCGCGCAAGTGGTTGTATAGAGGGCATGTCCGCAGATTAACGGTAACGCCAGTAGGGATGCATCTGCTCGGGCGCAGGCGAGTCCGCAAATTGCTCAATCCAGAGCCATACATATACTTCACAACGTAAACAGAAGCGTTGCCACCAGGTTATGTGAGCAGTGTCAAGAGCGATAGACATTGGCATAATTTCAGCGGTTCCTTTCATGACATAGATGCAAATAGTGCTGTTCTGGATCAGTACTACATACATGCTGTTACCGACGGCTCGATCACAGGCACTGCTCCCGCAGAGTTAGCGATACAAAGGTGACGCAGGACGCCGCAGATCAACATAACGGTATGGCTCGCCACTCTTCTGAAGGGCTGCCAGAATGGCCAGTTTGCTATCCATTTCCTGCTCCGTACCAAAACAAATGGTCGTGTTGCCATCAACGGTCAGCATCAACCCTTTCTGCGGATCACTATTGGCTTCGGTGACATACATGCCCAGTTCTTTGAGCAACCGCGTCACCACGCGCTTTGTCGGCTCGTCCATATCAGGCTTATCACCCACCGTAGACTCCTGCAAGTTGATGATTGGGAGTGGCTGCACCGGGCGTCCTGTGCCAAACAACTCTTCTGCCGCCGCCCCGGTGGGAATAATATCCGGTTCTTCTACGCCAAAGACCGACAAAAAGGCCGGATATTCGAGCGGTGACACCTGATGCATATCGACCGGCGGTGTCGAGCGGTTAATGATCTGCCGCGCCAGGGTTTCAAACAACTGGTCAAACTCGGTATCGAGCAATGCCAACTGGTAGGTATCTGCCAGTTCGCGGATCTTACGGCTGAGGGGGATCTTCAGGAGTACTGGCAAGCCAACCGCAGTAGCAAACCGCTCTGCTACACCACTGCCGTCATCGCGATTAATCACCAGGCCCAGCAAACGCGTACTGCCGCCCATACTGGCGAAATACTGCGCCGCACGCACAATGTTGTTGGCCGCATACAGGCTCTGGCGATCATTGCCACACAGAATAATCACCTCTTCGGCCAGTGAACGCGCCAACGGCGTGGCAAACCCCCCACACACCACATCGCCCAGGAAATCCATCACAATATAGTTCAGCGACCACTGGCTCATACCCAACTTTTCCAGCATATCAAAGCCGAAGGTGATACCACGGCCACCACAACCACGCCCTACTTCCGGGCCACCAATTTCGCACCCATACACGGTGGCCTTTCCGCCCATAATTGTCGTCTTAAAAATCACGTGATGCGCCTGCAGATCGTCTTCCTGACCGGCGGCTTTGAACTCGCGCCACGTATCGCCCAGCGTTGGCAAACTCACACCACCAAACAGGGCATTGCAACTATCGTGCTTTGGATCGCACCCCAGTTGCAACACCCGATTCTCGAGCAATGCCAGCTTACTCACCAGGTTCGTCGTAAAAAACGACTTTCCCATACCGCCTTTGCCATAGACCGCCAACATCCGCGCGCCGCCCGTCTGTGGCTGTTTGACATGTGCAGGCATCACTGTTCTCCTTCCTATAATTGACAGAAGCTACGCGGTTGCTCGCAGCCTATGTCCTTGGCGTAATTCGTGGAATTGAGCGCTGATTCTACGCACCAGCAGATGATAATATACGCACGACCAGCGCCCGGTAGAGCCGAACCTGACATATTACTAGTACAAGCGGGCCTCCCTCCCTCCCTCGTTGTCGGTCATCCTGAGCGGAGGCGTAGCCGGAGTGAATGGCATCCTGAGCGGAGCGAAGGATCGTGATCCCATCAGAAGGTGAGATGCTTCGCTGCGCTAAGATGCTTCGCTGCGCTAAGATGCTTCGCTGCGCTAAGATGCTTCGCTGCGCAAGATGCTTCGCTCCGCTCAGCATGACAACGCGCTGCGTACGATGCTTCGCTGCGTACGATGCTTCGCTGCGTACGATGCTTCGCTGCGTACGATGCTTCGCTGCGCTAAGATGCTTCGCTCCGCTCAGCATGACAAAACTCCGCAAAGCGATGCGGAAACAGCGGGAATCGAGGCGCTAAGATGCTTCGCTCCGCTCAGCGTGACCAAACCCTGGAGCTATTTCCGTCATCATGTACTAGATTGCAGACTTAGCGTTGACTCACTTTATCTACGTCCCCATTCGGCCACTCTACGACCACCTTGAGGCACGAAGGATCTTCCAATGCCAGACGATAGGCGGCTTGAATACGTTCCAATGGCACACGATGGGTCAACAACCCATCCACATTCAACTCGCCATTGGTCAGCATATCACGTGTACGTGGTAAGTCGCCATCCGGCCCAAAATCCCACTCGCGTGCCACCAGAATTTGCGCCTCACGCATAAACATTGGTGCATAGGGAATGTCAATATGCTCGTAATACCCAAGCAACAACACCCGCCCATGGTTGGCTAACAGGGGCAATGCACTGGTCAATGCCGCCATCGAACCAGTCGCTTCGATCACCAGATCGATACGTTCGCCACCCATTGCTTCTTCCAGCGATTCTTTGCTGACATCAATAATCAGATCTGCCTGTGAAACGGCCAGACGAATACCCACACGATCCAGTACCGCCACATGCGCCGCGCCCATCAACCGTGCCAGACGAGCTGCCAGTTGCCCGACAATTCCCTGACCCAACACCAGCACGCGATCACTGCTGCGTAACTGTGCCACATGCAAGCCGTGCAGTGCAGTTGCACTCAGTGCCAACAACACCCCCTTATCAGGTGGCATGCCGTTGAGTGCTACAACGCGTTCAGCTTCAGTCGTAATATACTCGCTTTGACCACCCCATGCCGCATTCACGCCCTTGAAACATCGCGCCCCACCGACATATACCCACTGCCCCAGGAGATCCGGTGATACTTTTTTGCCGACCTGTACCACCTGGCCCACCGTTTCATAGCCCGGTACGACCGGAAAGGAAAGCGCGGGATGCGGCATCCGCCCATCCAACAGCATGCGCTCCGTTCCAGCACTAATGGACGTATAAGCCGTATGAATGAGGACATCGTTCGATTTCGGTTCAGTTACCAGCACCTCACGAAGTTCGATAGCATTGCGTTGCGGAATGACAACAGACCTTGATTTAAGAGCCATACTCACAACCTTTACTTAATCTAACCTGATATACCGCAGTACATAACTTTTCAGCCGTGAAACATCGTTGATAGAATTGATTGATAGAGGGGATATGGAGGAGCATACACCCATCATTTACTATACCTCTTTAGTGACCTACTGGCTGTGACCTGTCCTACCTCCACCATATTCCTTTATGTTAGTTCACCCTGCAAGCCTTCCTGGCTATGCAGCGACTGTGCCCGTAGTCTCCGTCGCTCTTGTCCCGAACGAATACCTTTGATGATAAACTGTGTGGCATTCAAAAGATAGGTAATATACGCAAACAGCATCACGACCATCACTGACCGCCGCTCCCACCCCGACCATTGGACGATAAAGTAGGCATTGTGGGTCAAAATTGCTATGAGATTGCCCAGATCTTCCCAAAAAAATTCACGGGCCATAAAATAATGCCCATACACGTCTTTTTCCCAGAGCATTCCGGTAATGGTTAACGCCCAGATCAGCGCAATTTTGATCCAGACGCTAATCGTTGCCGCCAGGTATCCCTGCTCCGTCATCAGGTAGCGCACAACCAGGAAAAAGCTGATGAGAAAAGCCAGAAACTGGATCGGTGCCAGAATAATTTGCACCCGTGTCCAGGGCGAAGCTTCACGCCGTACAAGTTGTTCAGGAGTATACATCTGTCCTCTTTCTCTCCGTGACCAGCGCAGCATCTTGCGCAATTACGCCGCCGTATCAAAAGCCATCGCTGTATGAATATCCGTGCTACTCAATCCCTGAAACTCCTGTACACTAATGCTTCGCAGAACACCGATGGCCAGAATCATAATCAGCGCTTCGACCCCAAAGATGAACGTATAGGCCATGGCTGGGGACAGCAACTCGGTGGTAATAAGCAACGTATGCAATGCCCCGCTTAAAACATTCGCCAGACCGGTACCAAGACCCTGCGCCATACCCCAGATCCCCATAAAAAGGCCGATATGTCCATCAATGGTCATCTCCATCATCATTGAGAGGGCACCAACATTAAATACCCCGGTACCTAATCCCATCAACAACAGGGCTGGATTCAGCAATGCAGCATGATACATACTACTGGCTACTGCCACCAGCGCCAGGCTCAGGCTAATACTAAACCCACCTACCGTTGCCAGCGTCTTTTTGGCAATCGACAGACGGGTTGACAGCGTACCGATCAGCAACATACCCACCAGGACACCGGCACCCCAGAACTGCTGAAATTCAGCGGTATCCCTGGGAGTCAAACCAAAGACCTCGGCCCCAAACACCTCTAAAATCGCATCTTGCAAAAAAATTCCGAAAATCGAAAGGAGAATAAAGACAAAAAAGCTACGTACCTGGCGGTTACGTTGGAACAGATCCCAGGTTACCTGTAGTGTGTTAGGCTTGTTGTGAGAGACACCCGCGAGCGATTGTACTCGAAGCGCCGACTGCTCGGTTGGGGTCATTCGCTGTTCCATGCCAATCAAGCCAGCCAAGATAAAGCCGACAACAATAAATGGTGTCAGGTTATACAGAAACTGCATCTGGAGGGGATCATAGATCGGCATAATTATTTTGGCGACCTGCGCCGAAACAATCCCGCTCAGAATCACGAACGTCCAGATGACAGCCACAACAATACCCCGCTCACGTTCTGTTGTCGTATCTACAACAAGCGCATTGCTTGCAGCACCATAGGCCGCAATACCCATCCCAAAAAGCGCCATAAGCAACAAAGCCGCCAGAAATACGGGAAGACCGCGCTGGCCTAATAGGACAGCCACCGATGGAAGCAGCACAAACACCAGACTGGCAACCATCGCGCTCAAGAGAATATACGGCCCACGTCGATACCCAAAGAGGGGATAGCGATCACTAATGCGGCCCCAGACCACCTGAAAAGGGGAAATAAAGTGATGCAATCCAATTAATGTCGTAACGAAAATTCCCAGTGCGCCGAGTTCATGGATCGCAATCCGGTTAAAATTGAGGGTAAGCAGGGCAAACATCCAACCGGCACCAACGCGAATCATTGCAAGCCGCAATATTTTCAACGCCAGTTGGCAAAACTTCATTGTCATCAACCCTTTCCCTATGTTGTAACAATACTATGTTCATCAATGTAGTTCAGATTGCGAACTACATCTGAAGTAAGATGACGTGGTAATTTAACTTTGTCTATATGTGAGGATGGTTTGAGTATAGCACATAGTGAAAAACGTCGCAATATGTGCAGTTATTGTGCAAAAGACGAACAAAGTGTTCACACCTCCAGGAATACGCTTCCCAGGATCAACCGGAGTCGCAGCTTGAACCGCGACTCTGGTTTTTCACGATACTTCCGGGCTTGCAAGAGCAAGCCTGCATCAGTGGTGAAAAACCGAAGTCCCGGCTTTCACCTGGTCTCGCTCTGTACCAGCTTGAGCCTGAACTCCAGGTCAGGACTAACACGGTCGCGTGAACACAACGTTCCTTCGACTACGCCCAGGACAAGCTTTTGCGCCTACGGCAGCGGTGAAGAGATGGTGGCAACTGATTGCCGTGCTATTTCGAGATCTTTACGCCTATGGCAGTGTGGAAGGGACTCTTTTTTCCCAGATGTTCGCCGTAGGCGAACATCTGGGAAAATAAACAAAGTACCGCATCTTTTCGTTCGTCTTCGTTCCTTAGGGGTGGCCTGCTGCTGCTGTATCTGATGTTCCTGGAATCAAATTGTATGCATGGTATTCAAAAATAGGACAAGATCATATATAATGGAGTAAGAGATCAAAAATTGTCTTAAATGTCATCAAACAGAGAACTGCGGTATGCCTCAGAATCCTCAATCAGTTTCGTACCATGGCTAGCGCCGAGGACTGCTCAGGTATCACCAGCGTTGAGGCAGCATCATACGCACCCAGAGGATCACCTATGGAGTAGGAGAGGGAGGTTGCCTATGTATGTGCGCTGGATTGTACGTCGTCATAAAAATGTAGCCGTTGCGGATACCAGTTTTTATGATGCCTATCTGGTTGAAAGCTATCGTGATCAGTCGGGGAGTCCCCGTCAGCGAACCATCTGCTATCTGGGGAACATTCGTCAGATAGGAGGAAATTTCCCGGCTATCGAACGCGAGTTGTTTATTTTGCGTGCTGAACGCATTCTCTTAACGGTGCAGGAGTTAGCCAGCAGTGATCGCGAAGAGATTCTGGAAATGCTGCAGGACAAAGTACCACCGCTCAGTCATGACGAAGTCCTGGCTGCATTCACCGAGAACCTGCGCTGGTATCGGCGCTGGTGGCAAAAACATGGCGGTGGCCCTTCTGATGAGGAATTGTTAGAACTGGTACGGCAGACGCAAGGCGAATTACCTCGTTCCATCTAAGACCAATGTGACGTCGACCTTCCGCATCCGTTGGTTCGTCGTACGCTTGCGCATACGACAACGAGGCTGCCCCAGGAAAGGGATGTTGCGGGGTGGAGAGGCGGTGCATGCACCGCCTCTCCACCGAAATCCCCACATGGGCGGGGGCCGCAGGCCCCCGTACCCCCGCCATGACGCAGTCTCGGTGGCGTACGAATGGCAAGACCATGCGGAAGGATCAGGTCGAAACGGTATACGGTCTGAGCGGATTGGGTGGGGCTATCCCTCGTCAACAAATCGAGGAACGAATAGACGTATAGGCCCTGCTACCCCGAATGAATCGGGGAGAGCCTGACCATGATACGTACCAGACCATCGCACACGTCGTGTCATTGACAGGCTGGTATGCGCACCTGCCAGTTAAGCCAGGAGACTGGCATACTTTGTGTAGATACGTCATATAGCAATCCTACATGCGTTGTGAAGACCGGAGTCCAGGCTTTAGCCCTGGGAGCGCTCCGTCTAGCGTCAAGCCTGAATTGCCGTTCACAATTGGAGTAGGATTGCTATATGTCAATCTCGGCCACACAGGCGTGGATGGTGCTGCACGTCGTTGCCAACTCTGTTGCCTTAGCTCAAGGCAGCATTTTGTTTTAAGTCTGTGTTAAGAAAAGATTATGGCTTTGTAATAAGGGGATCTGCTTGAAATTTAAGCCAGAACTGGTATCATACGGGGCTACTTAGCCCGAAGAATTCAGGTGTCCGATCAGTCATAGAGTAGACGAGGAGTTCACAATGCGTATTCTCGTGTTGGGTGGTGATGGTTATCTTGGTTGGCCCACAGCGATGTACCTCTCGCAGCGTGGCCATGAGGTTGGAGTGGTAGACAATTTTATTCGCCGTACATGGGATCATGAATTGGGAGCGGAGAGCCTGGTGCCGATTGCATCGCTGCAAGAACGTGTCGCTGTATGGGAGGCGGTCACCGGGAAACGGATTGAAATCCATATTGGTGATCTGAACGATTATACGTTCTTTGAGCCAGTTGTACGCGATTTCAAGCCAGAGGCGATTGTTCACTATGGTGAACAGCGTTCGGCACCATATTCGATGATTAATCGCCGCCATGCGGTGTTCACGCAGGTCAATAATATTGCTGGTACGCTCAATGTCGCCTATGCTATTGCAGACCATGTCCCCGATTGCCATCTGGTCAAACTGGGAACAATGGGCGAGTATGGCACACCAAACATCGACATTGAAGAAGGGTATATTACCATCGAATACAAAGGCCGCACTGATACCCTGCCCTATCCCAAACAACCCGGCAGCTTCTACCATCTTTCCAAAGTTCACGATAGCCACAACTTGATGTTCTGCTGCAAGATCTGGGGCTTGCGTGCGACTGACTTGAATCAGGGCGTGGTCTATGGTGTGGACACCGATGAGATCAAGTTTGATGAACGCTTGCGCACCCGCTTTGACTACGATGGGGTTTTTGGTACGGTCTTGAATCGTTTCCTGGTACAGGCCGTGGCGGGTATGCCGCTGACTGTCTATGGCAAGGGTGGGCAGACACGCGGCTTCCTGGATATTCGGGATACGCTGGCCTGTGTAGAACTGGCCATTCTGAATCCGCCCGCTCGTGGTGAGTTTCGCGTATTCAACCAGTTTACCGAGCAATTTAGTGTGATGGATCTGGCACTGGCGGTGCAGGAAACAGCCAGGGAATGCGGTCTGGAAGTAACTATCAACAACCTGCCGAATCCCCGCGTCGAAAGCGAACAACACTACTATAACGCGATCAATACCTCGCTGCTCAAACTCGGTCTACAACCGCGTTATCTCAACGATACACTGCTCGAGTCGGTCATTCATGTTGTGCAGCAGCACAAGAACCGGGTGAACGACACCTTGATTCTTCCGGGCGTCAACTGGCGCCAGACGGTGAACGGGTAAGGTAAGTGACAAGGGGCGTACCATTTCTCTGGTGAAGTGCGCGTGTGATGCTCGACCACACGCGCCAGTCGTCAGGTTTGTTTGCCAGTGCAAGCGCACTGGGCAAATGTTATGCCCCTGCCGTCTGCGATTTTCGCCGTAGTTGAACGCGCTGAAACAGACGTGCCGCGAGATAGTAGTAATTAATCAACTGATCCATCGTAACTTGCCAGGATCGACTCCGCGCATGCTCCAGGCTCCGCTCGGCCAGTTCTGCCCGCAGCGCCGGGTTATCCCGCAACCGCTCAATCAAGGTTCTGATCTGCTCAGGATGGTCAGGATCGAAGAACAGGCCGTTGTGCCCATCGGAAATAATATCAACTACCCCCCCCGCTCGTGCCGCAATCACAGGAACACCGCACGCCATGGCTTCCAGCGCTACTAACCCGAAGGTCTCTGTGGTCGAAGGAAACACAAACGCATCGGCAGAACGATAGGCATTCACCAGATCGTCACCATAGAGATAGCCTGGAAATGTGGTGGGCGTGTTGCTAAAGTGGGCCTTGAGCCGCTCGTGGATCGGGCCTCCGCCAATCATTGCCAGACGTACCCCCGGTAACGAACTGACGGCATCCCGCAGCATTTCCAGACCTTTTTCGGGTGAGTGCCGTCCTACGTTCAATAACAGAAAATCTTCGGGATGTCCATCAGTTAACCGGCGGCGCATTTCCTCATCGCGGGGGCCAGGGCTAAAGCGCTGCGTATCAATACCACGCTTCCACCAGCGTACACGGCTAAAGCCATGCATTCGTAGATCTTTTAATACCGCCGAAGAAGGGCATAAATTCAGATGGGCCTGATTGTGCAACAGGCGCAGATATGACCACATCAACGGCTCGATCATGGCTCCACCATAGTGCTTTACATAGTATGGGATATTGGTATGAAACGAGGCGACGATGGGTACCCCTAAGCGGCGACCATATGAGAGTCCAAAAGGCCCCAGGAAAAAGGGGTTGACTGTGTGTACCAGATCAGGCTTAAAAGCTTGAATACGCTCCCAGATCCGACGGCGTGGAATGTTGATGCGAATTTCGGGGTAGAACGGCAACGGTGGCCCGCCAACCCCCACCACTTCCGCGCCCGCATACTCAGGCGGGCCGCCCGGCGGCCCAAAAACCAATACCTGATGGCCTTTCTCATTGAGTCGCTGCAACATCAAGCACAGAATACTCACGACTCCATCAACTTTGGGCAGAAACGTCTCGGTGAAAACAGCAATTTTCATGGGCATAGGATTTCCTTCTCGTGTGCATGCTAACCATACCAGACAATGCTGGCAATTCAATCGCGCCGTAGTCTCTCACCAACCCTCCGATGGCCGATATGCTATTATACTGGATGTGCTAAGATACAAAAGTTATGCGGTCGGTTGAACCAGACGTCTGTGTAAGTCTTGTAAGATGAGCAGGGTTTCTGCTTAGAACCATACCAGAGGAGTATACTGATGCAAATTACGGCTGTTATTCCTGCCTATAATGAAGCCGAACGGATCACCGCCACATTGCAGGCCATCCAACCATATGTCAATGAAATGCTGGTTATTGATGATGCCAGCCAGGATGCTACGGTGCAGTGTGCAGCAGCGGCCGGGGCACGCGTTGTGTGTCAACCGCATAACCAGGGCTATATTGCAGCCATCAAGCGCGGCTTCCAGGAAGCTCAGGGTGAGATTGTAGTCGTCATTGACGCTGATGGCGAGTTTCCGGCTGACCAGATTCCGGCACTGGTACAGCCCATCCTCGATGGGCAGGCCGAGATGGTACAGGGTCACCGCGATATTGTGCCGCGTCCGTCGGAGCGCTTCCTGACCTGGATGGCAGGCCTGCGGGCACCAGTTGGCGATTCGGGCACCGGCATGCGCGCCTTGCGCACCGATCTGGCCCGTCAGTTAACATTAGAGGGCCGATGTATTTGCGGCATCTTTGCGCTGGAAGTGCTGAACCACGGCGGTCGGTTGAAAGAAATTCCGATTCACTTGCAGCATGTGCAGAAGCCGCGCCGGATCGCCTGGTATCATCTACGCCAGTTTTTCTATGTGCTACCCTGGTTGTTCAAACGGTATCCTAAAGACCATGCATAAATTTTTGACACGCCACATTCGTCCGCTGAGTATTCTCGCATTTACCGTGGGTTGTTTTCTAGCCGCTCAGGGCACCGGCATTCAGCTCTTCTTGCATCTCTTTTACATTCTGCTGTTCATGCTCATTTTTTCCTATCTCTGGGCCTGGAGTAATCTGCGTGGGCTAACAATTCAGCGTGAGGCTCTGACCCATCGTGCCCACGTTGGCGAGTATGCCCGTGAACGACTGACCATCCGTAATCGTTGGTTACTACCTCGGCTGTGGATTGAGTTTCAAGATCATTCCGATCTCCCTCAACATGGCATCGGCTTCGTGGCCTCGCTGGGTAGTAAGCAACGTTATCGCTGGACGGCACGGACGTGCTGCACCCGGCGCGGGCGTTTCACGTTAGGCCCGGCAACGTTGATCAGCGGCGATCCGTTTGGGATCTTTCGCACCGAGCGTCGGCTGCCGAATGTCAATGAAATCATTGTCTACCCGCCACTCATTGCTCTCGCACGCTTCGATCTTCCAGGTACCAGGATGTCTGGGGGCCGCACAATGCATCAGCATACACACCACATTACGCCCAATGTCTTCTCGGTGCGCGAATATGCGCCTGGTGACAGCTTCAACCGTATCCACTGGCGCACGACCGCTCGTACCGGTCAACTGATGGTCAAGGAATTTGAACTGGAACCGGCTGCCGATTGTTATATCGTGCTGGATATGTATGCCGACAGCGTGGTCACTGATACCCGTGGGTTGCACACTGCCCATTCACCATACAACCTCGCGGTTGAGTCAACCGAAGAGTATGCGATTCTGGCGGCGGCATCGCTGGCGCGGCACTTGCTGGATCAGAAGCGTGCTGTGGGGTTGATTACATGGGAACTGCACGTGCAAATACTCTCGGCTGAACGTGAGACACGGCAGATGTTCAAGATTCTGGAGATGCTGGCCGTCTTGCAGGCGCGTGGCAACCGTCCGCTGGCAGACATGTTGATGGGCGAGAGTCCGCGCTTTGGTCACAATACTACCTTGCTCATCATCACCGCTTCATGTGATGAACGCTGGCCGCAGGCTCTGCAGCACCTGCTGGCACGCGGCGTCCGAGCAACGATACTCTTTATCGACCCGCAGAGTTTTGGCGGGTTACACGACCCGGCTCCGGTGCTGGCGCACATCGCTGAGTTGCACGTGCCTGCCTATCGCTGGTACCAGGGCCAGAGCTTGAATGATGCGCTGGATACGCCGCTACTAGCACCTGGGCGTCGGTTCGACTCTGGATAATACCAGGTGGAGGCATCCTTACCAGTCGGGTGGCCCGGCTTGAAGCGGTTCCTGGCTACCACCACACCAGGATCGTGCGTCGGCTATCCAACCCTGGTGGCAATCCACCAGGTGGTGCCACCCGCATCCTTTACCCCCCCACGCTTATCCTCGTCATCTTGCTGCACCGGCTCCTGCACCGATGTCGCGCCCAACTCCAGGGCACGCCGATAGGTCGCGTCAACATCGGCAACATAGACATGCACATAGGCGGGCATTGCCGGCCAGTCGGCATTGCAATCGCTGAGCATCAGGATCGTATCATCAATCCGCACTTCGGCGTGGATCACGTTGCCATTGGCGTCGGGAAACCGGCGCAACACAACGGCATCAAAGACACGTACCAGGAAGTCAATCGTATCATTTGCGCCATTGACCATCAGATAGGGTGAGACTGTGCTGTATTCCTGTGGTTTATAAGATAGACTCATAGCTACTCCTGCCGAAGTTCATCACGTACTTCCATCAAGATTTTACCCAGCATATTCTTACCGGTACCATCGGCCCCACAGCCCCAGTAGTAATCACCGGGCGCATTTTCAATAATTGGCTCATTGCCAGTATTGAGCAACAACTGGCGCAGTTCGGTGTGGGTGCGGAACTTCTAGCGCACCGCTTCACACATACACCGGTTCGCAGCGCACCTCGGTTTTAACCGAGGTGGCAATAAAGCATTCTGTGTGGGCTTCGTCGTGCATCTGCCAACACATCCTGCTGTTCAGGTGTGCCCGCCGAAGCGGGGAACGGTGCAGCCGAAACCACCAATGCCTGTATTATAGCACATTTGTTCAACACATGCAATGAGGTCTTCGTTCTGTCTCAAGCGAGGGATAAAACCGCCTGACCACTGCCGCTACAACGGCGTGGCGTGTGGTGGGTTCTTTTCAGTCATTGCGCATTGACGGTTCTGGCGCGTGCAGATGGCTCGTTGGAAGAAGTCGCAATATTATGCACGAACGGAATAGCACATCAACCGACACAATCACCTGATCAAGAGCCTGGGCTGTTATCTGCTCGCCATGCCCGCTAATGAGCTATCGACAACTTCTATCACGACCAGTACATCGGCAGGGTGGGGATGGGCAGACGCATAGAAGTCAGCTCGCGGCTGGACAATAGCAATATCTGGTTGTGGCTCACTATACGCATCAAGTTAAATCGGGTTTTGCACACTCACAATCGCACGGTCGCCAATCTGACGGGTAAACAGTACCACGAGCAGATTCACCAGCGCCGTATGGAAGGGGCCAATTGGATGCATAGGACGTACTTCCCCATCAAGCAACTCAACGCGATCATTCTCGTGGAGAATGCCTACTTCGCGCATGCGGGTATAATCAGCGACAGTAAACTGCCAACGCGTAATGTTGATAGCCATGGTTGCTCCTCTTCCACGCTCTGGTATCTGGTGGTCATGATACCATACCGTAACTCAGCTAGCAGTAGGCCTTTCTACCGCATGGCAAAGCGCAAGCAACGTGAAGACCGCTCGGCAGTTGCGGGGTTAGCAACCCGGCGCACTTAACCGCGAATACGCTGCTCGCGCTCCAGCACCCAGCAGCGCGGATTGGGCGTAAAGCCGATCTGCTCATAGTAGGCGTTGGCAGCCGGAGCGGCAAGCAGAATGAGCTTGCATTGCGGGCCAGGTTGCGGTTGCGTGAGAGCTTGCAGTTGCTTGCCGATCTCGCGCCGTTGATAGGCCTGATGCACGGCCAACTCAGACAGGTAACAGGCATAATGAAAGCCGGTCACGGAACGGGCTACACCGACCAGCACTGCGTCATGCCAGGCGGTCACCATCAAATTGCCCTGCGTCACCATACCTTCCTTGCATGTGCGATCTTCCAGCGGACGGCGCTCGCCCAATGTCGAGGCACGCAGCAACTCAATGAATTGATCCGTCGATATGGGCACGTTGATTTTATACGTAATGGTCATATTTCGTAATATGTGCGGATAGCCAGGCTTCCACATCCTGGAGTACCTGGTTCCGTTCCGGCTCATTAAACACCTCGTGATACAGCCCTGGATAGATCTTCAGTGTCTTGTCGCGGGAACTGACACGGTCATAGAGGATCTGTGCCCCCTGGGGATCGACCAGTCGGTCGGCCTCACCCTGCAGGACGATCAGTGGCAGGTGAATCTTGTCTGCCTCGGTCGTAACGCGGCGCATGGCGGCGAGCAACTCTGCTACCAATCGGGCCGACGTTTTGCCATGAAAAACCAGCGGGTCATTGACATAGGCCGACACCACCTGCGGGTCACGCGATAGTGCATGTACATCCACCAGTTTGCGCACTCCTATCCAGGGCAGGAATGCCGAGAGAGTCTGGCTGAGGAAGATCATCGCTGGTGATGTACGCTCACTGGATTTGATCGCCGGCGCGGAGATGATCGCACCGTGGCAACCGTCCTGATGGTCAAGCAGGTAAGCGGTGACAATCAGCCCGCCCATGCTATGGCCGAGCAGGAAGATTGGTTTTTCAGGTTGCCAACCTTTGACCAGTTTATAAAAAAGCTGCAGTGTGTCGGTGTAATCGGTAAAGCGCTCAACGACTTCGCGCCGGCCCACTGACTGGCCGTGGCCGATATGGTCAAAGCCGTAGACCGCATAGCCTGGCGGCACGAAGTGGTTAACCACATGCATGTAGCGCCCACAGTGTTCTCCCAGTCCATGCACAACGATCAGGACAGCCTGTATATTTCCACTCGGAAGCCAGGCTTGATAGGAGATGCTGGCGTTGCGCACGCCTGAGAAACGCCCGCTGTGATGATGCATGTCTGGTTGATCACCCTCACTCGACACGTGTGGCTAGACATGCTCCTATCATAGCACGAGCGGAATAGCGCATCAACCGACACAATTATCCTGGGATCGCTCTATCATATCAGAAGGCTAGTGGTCAGCCACACTGAATATGCAGCCTGTAGGAATGACTTTCGTCGTTCCTACAGCTTCAGGAATGACGAAAGTCGTTCCGATGTATTCCTCACCATCACGGTGGTCAACCACTAGCGCAATCATGCATAGCAGGATGGTCAAGATCTCTCTCCAAATTACGAACAATACGACTTGTAACCGTTCAGGGGAACGTTCGCCGGCGGGGGTTCGGGGGCCGCAGGCCCCCGCAAAACCTTCGTTTCGCCCGTTTTGGCGGCGCAGCCGCCAAAACGGGCGAAACGAAGAGACTTCAGGAGGGGCAACACCCCTCTTGACCACCCCACCTGAACGGTTATATACGACTTTATTTGGTGAAGCGTGGAACAATATTTGTATGCTATAGTGAGTAATACAAATATTGGTTCAACGAGAGCCACCTGTAACCGTTCAGGGGAACGTTCGCCAGCAGGGGTTGCGGGGGCCGCAGGCCCCCGCAACCCCTTGTTCGGCCAGGTTTGGTGGCTTTGACGCCAAACCGGGCCGAACAAGAACCTCCTGGAGCGGCACTGCTCCTCCAAACCAACCCACCTGAACGGTTACGAGCCACCTTGCATCTGTGGCGGTGTCGTAGAGAGACGTGTACTATTTAATGTCCCGCGCTTTATATTCAACCAGGCTCTCGGTCGTAACACGATGCATCAGTGGAAAGGACTACCTTATGCAGCCTGTTAGCACCATTTTTGTTGTTGATGATAATCGGGCATTCATCGATTTGATTACCATGATCTTGTGTGCTGAAGGATATCATGTCTGCGCATTCTGTGATGCGATGAGCGCCTTATCTGAGATGCTACGAGTACGCCCTGATCTCGTTCTGGTCGATCTCTCAATGCCACGAATGAGCGGTATTGATCTCCTCCTGCATATGCGTCGCTGTGGTCTCACTACCATTCCCGTTATTTTGATAAGTGCCGGCGTATACAACATAGATACGTTGCCCATGGATGAACGCACCAGTTTTTTGATCAAACCGCTCGATATGGCTGAGCTGCTACCAGCAATTCGTCTGGCTTGCGAAGAACACCGCCAACTGACTGCTCAGGTTCGTTCGGCAACGGCGTAATGTACTAATGACACAATGTACGTGGTCGCTCGAACCAGACGGTTTCTTCGTCAACGTTTCCCTTGAGCGCAGTTGAAGGGGGAGAGTAGTACTTTGCTTTTGTTTTACGGCAACATATTCGTTAGTGCCTGCTGTGAAAAGTGACGATGGCTCGGTCGTGTGTCCAATCGTTGGTACATGTTCACTTTTCTCCTGGGAATGCGGACATCTTGCCCTCGTTTCTGCAATGGAGGGCGTCCGGTTTGCGCTCCCAGGTGTACACGTTACCCCAGGTGTGAACAGTTACAGTCGTTGCAATTTCTCTATAACTTTGAGTCATGATAAAATCAAATCTTGTAACTTTGATGGTAACCGTTCAGGTGGGGTGGTCAGGAGGGGTGTTGCCCCTCTGGGAGTCTCTTGGTTTTGCGGGGGCCGCAAGCCCCCGCGCCCCTGCCAGCGCAGGTACCACCTGAACG
>CALANA010000173.1 GCA_937925925.1 uncultured Chloroflexales bacterium
GTGTCACACCCATACCCACAAAGTATCATTCCAATAGTAAATGTGGTATATAATATCCTAATCTAGCGCCTGACAAGATATGCACGTTGTGCTTGACACCTCGAAATGGGTCGAGCCTGGTGTTGAGCAGTGTTACAATAGAATTGATTTGCACGACACATCACCCGACACGCCTGGCGCGTGTTATGCGATATACAGTGAAGCAGGCAATGTAAGGACATTGATTATGAATGATTTAGAACTCTTTCATGGCCCGAATGCTGGCTATGTTTTGGAATTATACGAACGGTATCTTGAAAATCCCGAAGCAGTAGACGCGGACACTCGCGCCATGTTTGCCGCCTGGTCGCCCACCACCAATGGCGGTGCTGCCTCGTCAGACGCAACGGCTACGACCGAGTTGCCCCCACTGCGCCAGCGCAACGGGCGCTGGCACACTGAACACGATTGGGATGGTACCAGAGAGCAAGCGCCAGCGGTTGATCAGTTCATCGAACAGGAACATAGCAATGGTACCACACTGGTTCAAGCTGATCCGCCAGCGGGTGAACCGTCACTGGAAGCGGCCCCACATGCGCCCCTCGCGTCCATCCCGCCCGAAGAAGTCGATTTGATCGTGCATGCTGCCCGTCTGGTGCGGCTTATTCGAGAACTGGGTCATCTCGATGCCCACATCGATCCATTAGGCAGCGAGCCGCCTGGCGATCCAGGTCTGGAACTGGAAACGCACCAGTTGACGACTGAGGCGCTGGCATCATTGCCAGCGAATGTGGTCAGTGGCCCGCTGTCCCAGGGAGCGAAAAATGGCCTGGAGGCGATCGGCCGCATCCGTCGGGTCTATTCAGGTTCGATTGGCTATGAGGACGATCATGTGCAGAACCACGAGGAACGGCAGTGGATGCGCGATGCGGCTGAGACCGGGCAGTTTTTTACCGACTTTGATGCCCAGCGGAAGCGTGAGTTGCTGGAACGGTTGACTGAGGTTGAGACGTTTGAGCGGTTTCTGCATCAGACCTTTACCGGTCAGAAGCGCTTTTCGCTGGAAGGCACGGATATGCTGGTGCCGATGTTGGACTCGATTATTCGCAACGCCGCCTCGTCAGGTACACGTGAGGTGGTGTTGGGTATGGCTCACCGTGGGCGCTTAAATGTGCTGGCGCATGTGCTGGGCAAGCCCTACAGCGCGATCCTGGCCGAGTTTCAGCGACCCAACTTCTACCATATTGGCACCTACATGGGTTGGGCTGGCGATGTCAAATATCATCTGGGAGCGCGGCGAGCTTACCGCGATAGCGGTGTGTATGAGATGCCGCTGACGCTGGTGCCCAATCCCAGCCACCTGGAGTATGTCAACCCGGTGGTGCAAGGGCGCGCCCGTGCTGCACAGGAATGGCGCGAACATCCTGGTCTGCCGACAAAAGACTCGAAGGCATCGCTGCCGATCTTGATCCACGGCGATGCAGCCTTCCCCGGTCAGGGGGTCGTGGCCGAAACACTGAACCTCTCACGGTTGCCCGGTTATCATACCGGCGGTACAATCCATATTATTATCAATAATCAGATTGGTTTTACGACCAATGCCCACGATTCGCGCTCGACGTTGTATGCCAGCGACCTGGCGAAGGGCTTTGAGATCCCGATTGTGCATGTCAACGCCGACGACCCGATCGCCTGTATTGCGGTAGCGCGCATGGCCTGGGCCTACCGCGAACGGTTCCAAAAAGATTTTTTGATCGATCTGGTGGGGTATCGGCGCTGGGGTCACAATGAAGGTGATGAGCCAGCCTTCACCCAGCCGCTCATGTACCGTGAGATTAGTACCCACCCGACAGTACGCGAGTTGTGGGCCCGTGAATTGGAGCGGCAGGGGATCGTCACCCGCGATGAAGTCGAGTCGTTCGTCACCAGGGTACGTAAGCGACTCCAGATGGCACTAGAAGAGGTTGAACGGCATGGGCGGATTGATGCGACCGTCGCCGTATCGGCGGCATCACTCTTCCGGCGCCCTGTAACCGATGCACACCATGTTTCGCCTGAGCGGTTGTTGGAACTGAACGCAGCGCTGCTGGAACGACCCGAAGGCTTCACCACGCATGCCAAACTGGAGCGTATGCTGCAACGTCGCCGTACGGCTATTACCGAAGCGGGGGGCATTGAGTGGGCGCATGCCGAAGCGCTGGCGTTCGCGACTATTCTGGCCGATGGGATGCCCATCCGCCTGACCGGGCAGGATAGTGAACGTGGCACCTTTAGCCAGCGGCACCTGGTGCTGTATGATCCAACCACCGGCGAGCGCCATATCCCATTGCAGACGATCCCGCAGGCACGTGCCTCGTTTGCGATTTACAACAGTCCGCTCTCTGAGAATGCCGCGCTGGGCTTTGAGTATGGCTATAGCATCCACGCGCCGGATACGTTGGTGTTGTGGGAGGCGCAGTTTGGCGACTTTGCCAACAGTGCGCAGGTATTTATCGATCAGTTTATCGTGGCCGGGCATGCCAAGTGGGGCCAGTTGCCTGCGCTGGTTCTGCTGCTGCCGCATGGCTACGAGGGCCAGGGGCCGGAACATTCCAGCGCCCGCCTGGAACGTTTCTTGCAGCTCGCCGCCGATAACAATATTCGGATCGTCAACTGCACCACTGCGGCGCAATACTTTCACTTGCTCCGTCGGCAGGCGGCTCTCTTGCAGAGTGACCCCCGTCCGCTGATTGTCATGACTCCGAAGAGCCTGCTCCGCCATCCGTTGGCAGCCTCGTCGCTTGGCGAGTTGGCTGACGGGCGGTTTCACCCGGTCTTGCCGCCAGATGCCAATACACCGCCGCCCGAGGAGGTCACCCGCTTGATTCTGTGTAGCGGCAAGGTGTATGTAGACTTGATCAGCAGTGGTGAACTGGATAAGGTCAACCACGTGGCGGTAGCACGGGTAGAGGAATTGTATCCCTTTCCGGCGCTGGAACTGGAGGCCGTGATCAAACCCTATCAGCACCGGCTGGAGGAGATTGTCTGGTTGCAAGAAGAGCCGCATAACATGGGTGCCTGGAGCTATATGGCACCACGACTGCGCGAACTGGTACATAACTCGTTAAAAGTGATCTACTGTGGTCGGCCCGAGTCGGCCAGTCCCGCCGAGGGTTCGCTCAGCCACCATGAGCCAGAACAGGCACGCATTGTGTATGATGCGGTGCATGGTGTTGCGGAAAAGCAATTGATGCTGTAAGGTAAAAGGGGATGATAGAAGATGCCAGTTGAGATACGAGTACCGCCGTTGGGCGAATCAATAGTAGACGCAACTGTGAGCAGGTGGCTCAAGCAGACTGGCGACCCGGTGACTGCCGGAGAGGCGCTGGTCGAGTTGGAAACGGATAAGGTGAACCTGGAGGTACCTGCCGATCAGTCTGGGGTGTTACGGGCGATTTTTAAGGCAGAAGGGGAAACGGTGCAGATCGGGGACAGACTGGGTGTGATTGACGAGGCGGGAGCAAGTGTGACCAGGTCTGTGCAGTCAGCAACAAGCAGTCAGCCAGCGATCGATAACGGCCAGCCACGTACCCCTACGCTGCATTCAGAACCCGCGGTTGCGTCACCTGCTTCGGATGCCAATGATCCAGATGAGATCTTTGCCACCCCGGTTGCGCAGCGGGTGGCCGCCGAACACGACATCGACATCCGTGGTATTCGGGGCAGCGGCCCTGGTGGGCGTATAACCAAAGAGGATGTGTTGAGCCATGTTGAGCGGGGAACCTCCCATGGTAGCCTATCCACGACTGTGGACGAGCGGACAGCCGCTGCCTCATCGCCGCCCGTGGCTCGTCCAGCCTCCACACCACCGCCCGTACCTCCCGCTGCCATTGCACCGTCGCGCCCTACACTGCCTCCCGCTTCTACGCCTGCAGCCACCGCTGCACGGCGCGAGGAGCGCGTGCGGATGTCGCGTCGCCGTCAGACGATAGCGCGACGACTGGTGGAGGCGCAGCAGCAAGCGGCTATGCTTACCACGTTCAACGAGATCGACATGAGCGCGGTTATGGCTGTGCGCCAGCGCCGCAAAGACGAGTTCAAGCAGCGCTATGGTATCGGCCTGGGCTTTATGTCGTTCTTCACCCGGGCTACGGTAGGCGCACTGAAAGCCTTTCCGCTGCTCAACGCTGAGATCCAGGGTGACGAACTCGTGATTAAGCACTACTATGATATTGGTGTCGCAGTGGGTACCGAGGAGGGACTGGTGGTGCCAGTGGTACGCGATGCTGACCGCAAAAGCTTTGCGCAGATCGAACGCGAGATCGGGGATCTGGCAAGGCGGGCGCGGGACAATACGCTGACGCTGGCTGACCTCCAGGGAGGCACCTTTACCATTACCAATGGCGGCATCTACGGGTCGTTGATGTCCACGCCTATTTTGAATACGCCACAGGTGGGCATCCTGGGTATGCACAAGATCGAAGAACGCCCGCTGGCAGTCAACGGCGAGGTGGTGATTCGCCCGATGATGTATGTCGCGCTCTCGTATGACCACCGCATTGTCGATGGTAGTGAGGCGGTACGTTTCCTGGTGCGGATCAAGGAACTGGTCGAAGACCCGGAAGCTTTGCTGCTAGAGGGGTAATGTATGCCCTCGCCATTTCCAGGAATGGATCCCTATCTCGAAGGTGAGATGTGGCAAGAGTTTCACGAACGGCTTGCCAATCAGATCAGCATGCAACTCATGCCACGGCTGACGCCGAAATATGTGGCGCTGCTGGCAAAACGCTATGTGATCAGCCCGCTCGATCTGGGGATTGTCGATGTGCCCGCCGATCGTGTCTTCTATCCCGACCTGCACCTGGTTGAGACCGCGCCCACTGCG
>CALANA010000174.1 GCA_937925925.1 uncultured Chloroflexales bacterium
TCGTACTCCAGCAGCGAGCGCCGCCGCAGCAGGCTCAGGGTGTCGGCGAGCGGGGTCGGGGGTTCGCTCACGACCGCCTCTGCCGCCGCGGCCGTAAAGGTGCCCACAAACACGCCAAGCTGCGCCAGCGTGGTCTGCGCCTCGGTGGGCAGCGCGGCATAGCTCAGACGCAGCGAGGCCTCCACGCTGGCCGCCGGGTCGTCCGGGTGGCCGTCCGGGTCGGCCAGGTGCCGCAGGCGCTCGGCCTCCAGCTCGGCCAGGTAGCGCGGCAGTGCGCGCGTGTCGTCGTTCGCCAGCAGGCTGGCACTGAGGCGCAGCGCCAGCGGCAGGTAGCCGCACAGCCGCGCCAGTTCCGGCGCATGCGTGCCGATGCGCGGCGCGATCTGCCGCAGCAGGGTCGCCGCCTCATCCGCCGCGAGCAGCCCCAGGTCTATCGACTGCATCCCCGGCAGAGTAAAGCGCTGGCGCGACGTGAGCAGCAGCGCACAGCCGGCGGGCGGCATCAGCGGGTGCACCTGGGCCGCGTCGTAGGCGTCGTCGGCCAGGATCAGCACCCGTTTCCCGTTCAAGCAAGCGCGGTAGTCTTGCGTGAGCGTGGGCAGGTCGTCGGGCAGTTTGGCCTCGGGCTTGAAGTCGCGGATCACCGTCTGCAGCGCCTGTTCGGGCGTGAGCCGGGTGGGCATGGTGCCCGCCAGCGGCACGACAATCTGCGCGTCGGGGAAGTGGTCACGCACGTGGTGCGCCACCAGGTAGGCCAGTTCGGTCTTGCCAATGCCGCCCATGCCGCGCACGCCAACAATCGCCGCCGCGCCATTGCGGCGACACAGCGCCTGTACCAGCATCTCCAGCTCGTCCGTGCGGCCCACGAAATCGCCGATTGGGGCACGGAGCTGGTGGCGGCGGTCGGTGGTGGATGGCGTCACCCGCTCGAGCAGGGTGTCCAGCTTCGCGTCCATCCCGCCCAGGGTGGCGCGGATGGCGTCCAACTGCTGCCCCACCGACGCAAAGGCATCGTCCATCCGCGCCAGCAACACCAGGAAGCTCGTCTGCTGGCGCTGCTCAATCCGCCCGGCGGCGCCGATCATATCGGCCATGAGGCGATCCAGGTCGGTGGCAGCGGGGGCGGTGTTGGTGGGGAGGGACTCTAATGCCTGTTCAATGCGCTGGAGCGCCTGCTGCTGCTGCTGCATCCCGTCGCGCAGCCCTGCGAGCATCAGGCGCGTAAAGCCGCGCCAGGCGCGGGTATAGGTGGGCGACTTGAGCAACTCGTGCACCTGAAACAGCGTGCGGTTGAGCAGGTGGGCTTCGAGGTGGGCACGCAGCGCCGCGCTCACCGTGGCGTGTGGCGTCGGCGGCAAGTGGGCCAGGATCTCCTCCACAAACAGGCGTGCCAGGTCAGCCATGGTCTGCGTCGGGTCATACGGGCCGGCGGCAGGGGCGGCAGCGGGGGCGGGCCGGTCGGGCGCGGCCAGGCGCAGATAGGTATAGGCGCTGGCGGCGAGCTGGTCGGTCGGTGGCGCGATGGGGAAGAGCGTCTCGTCTTGCACCGCGCGCCCGATGGCCCACAGCGTGGCGCAGTCCTGGCGTTCGGGGTCGTTGCGGGCACCGGGCAGCCAGGTGAGCCGCCAGTCGTGGGGATCAACGCGGCGCTTCTGCCAGGGATAGACCGCCTCCGGTGGCACGGCGCGGTCGCGCGTCCAGGCGGCGGGGAAGCAGGCCTGCCCGCCTACGTCGTGCAGCGCGGCATAGATCGCCGCACGGAAGGCGCGTTGCACATCGCCGTTAATAAACTGCGTCTGCGGGTCGTCGCGTTGAAACAGGCGCTGCAGGCGCTCGGTGGTCAGGTTGCCGAGCGTGTTGGCGACGACATCGTCGAGGCCAACGCCGGTGGTACTCTTGAGGGTCGTATTCGCTACGGCAACGAAGGCGATCAGTGCGGTCAGGCTTTCAAGCATAGGCTACCGGTCGGTCTTTCATAGGCGCTCAGGCTCTTGCTACTCCATGCATGATCGATGCCGCCGTATAGGGCGGGTAGGTCTATTATAGCAGAAGAGGCGCAGAGGCGCAGAGGCATCCTCGCGTCGTGGGTAACGATTCTGTTAGCGCCATCAGATCGGTCAGCACCGCAGCGATGCAACCGCCCACCGTCCACGCATGTGTCCCTCCCAGCCCCTTCACACGTGTAGGTTTTTTTGCGCAAACGTCCGTTTTGCTGCATCAGGACGCCAAAAAAGTTGATGACGATAGCAGGGACGTTTTGTCGCATCCCCATGCGATGTCATGAAAAAAACATACACATGTGAACCCCGCTGGGGGGGAGAAACGCGGAGGGACGCAGCGGACGATACCTGGGCACATCCGCGCCTCCCCCCATGACAATGCCCATCCATATAGTGTGGTGTGCGTCTCTGCCCCTGTGTGCCCTTGCGTTAAATCAATCCACATACCTGGCGTCTTGCGCATCCTCGTCGCTCTTTTCACCAGAATTGGTCGAAATAAGTCAGTGGTTAGCAAGAGGCGGTTCAGGATTAGGCGTATGTATTGTTGGTAGATCATCGGTCGTGGTTACGTCTAATACTCCACATCGGGGCGAATCGCTCGATGCGGTTGCGGTGCGCCCTTCTAGTGTCCATACGACCTGTTCCGTAGGGTGGAAGGTAAGGGTGAAAGCAAAGGGGCCATCAGGGTAGAAGCCAGTCCGCCCCGGACGATCCGCAATGATCGTCGGTAGGATAAATTCCTGTGGTTGTACCCCATCATACTGTCTCGGTATGATCGTATTTTTTCGACCAATTGGGATAACAACCGGGGCATTCGTCAGGTTTTCATAACCAAAGAACGCGATCAACCGACCATCCGTGCTCAGGGCAATACATTCTAGAATCGGATCTACTGCACCGGAAATATTTGTTGGGGTCGGCGTCGCGGTCTGACTGGGGGTCGGCGTCGCGGTCAGCGTGACAGTGTCACCAGACGCGACAGTCGGCGTGGCGGTGTCATCGGGTAGAGCAGTGTCGTCGGGTAGGACAGTCGGTGTAGCAGTCGGCGTGGCGGTGTCGTCAGGCACGGCAGTCGGCGTGGCGGTGTCATTGGACGGATCAATCTCAATGGATGTTGCAATAGGAGTGGTGGGTGTGGGGGTAAATAGCGGAGTCGTTGTCGCTGTTGCAGTCCAGGTTGGGAGCGCGAACGACAAATCTTCCGGCACCGGAGTCGTGGTAGCGATAGGCGTTCTGGGATCTATCGTCTGCGTTGATGAGAGGGAACTGGTATCGGTTGGCAGCATATCGCTTATCCCTGTGGAGGTTATGGTCAAGCTAAGTGCCAGGCTTGTCGCGGTGATGGTTGCCGTGGCCGATTCCATGTACACCGTTGGCGAAAGGGTTTGATTGTCGGCTTGTACGGTGCTGGTTGCCGTTCCGGTAACGGTTGCGGTACTGGCGGTGGGTGTTGGTGTAGTCTGGCTGTGGGTACTGGTAGGCACAGCCGTTCTGGTGGTCGTTACTGTGACTGATTTGCTGATCGCGGCTGGATCTTTCGGTGTATTTGTATTGGTAACGATTGCTGTAGGAGTGGCATCAGGTGGAACGGTAGTAAACACAAGACGGGGCAGATCCTGCTGTAATGCCTGGACTTTCTCACGGGCAGACTGCAACGTCTGTTGTTTGTGGTCATACTGCATGTGCGACTGCGCCATAACTGACTCGATCCTGGTATCAGCATCGGTCAAAAGCGTCTCCAGTTGTTGCTGCACCACATCGCTGTTCCCGCCATATTGGGCGTCGTTCAGTGCGTGACGGACATGCACATTCAGCAGGTTCAGTGTACGATTCACCTGTGTTTCATCGGCGGAAGGCTCATTGGTGATCAGCGACTCAAATTCGTCAATACGCTGGCTGGCATAGTGTACACGTAAAAGACTGCGTTGTCTGGGATCGGATGTCATCGCCAGTGTCACCGTTTCTTGGGCCAGTTTCCAGGAGTAGAGGATGTCGCCAGAAACACTATGGGCAGCGGCAGTCTGGACGAGCGATGTGGTAAAGAGGAATATCACGATCACAACGCAACCAATGGTTACCAGAACCGGGTTCAGGTGCAACAGACGTTGAAGGAAGGACACCCCTCTATAAACAGGTGAGTGAGCCAATGGTAGTTTAGGGATACGTGGTCGTCTTCGGCGTGAGGGAGAACGCAGCAACTGGGGAGTCAAAGTTGCGATCTCTTCGCGCCCGGTAGTTAGCCATGCATGCATATCATCTGGCAACTCCTGATGGGCCTGGTGCTTGAGCATGCGGGCAATCTCAAGTAATGGCTGCAATGCCTGCGCATCGTCGGGGTGGCTTTGCAGATATTGCTCCAGCGCCGTTTCATCCTGAAGGCATGCCAGTGCTTCATCGAGCGTATGCACGATGGATCTCTGTTGCACCGCTCAATCTCCTACGTGTGTTTCTACAGACTGCAATGGCCGGTGAGACATGATTTTATGTAATTCTCGATTCTGCATAGCCTGCAAGGATTCCGTCTGTTGTGGTGTTGTGAGCGCTGTTTGTGCTGACGCTGATGCATGATCCAGTTGCTCGTCCCCATGAACCATAATCTGCTGCAAACTGTGCAATGCCCGATATTGCAAGGCCTTGATCGCACCTTCGGTACGGTTCAACAGACTGGCAATCTCGCTGTTGGTCATATCGGCAAAGAAACGCAACGTCAGCACTTGTTGTTGATCCTGCGTGAGTTGTTCCAGTGCTTGCTGCAACGCCAGACGATCACAAATGCGATGGACATCGTGCTGGCTGCGTGCATCTACCAGATCGCTTTCGTGATCGAGGGGAATGGCCGTTATCCTGCGACGGCGGTGATAACTATGCACCACATTGGCCGCAATCGTATACAACCAGCCCACAAATGATTTCTCGTCACGATACTTAAACTGCGCAATGCCTTTGATAACCCGAATAAACACTTCCTGAGTCAGATCTTGCGCCAATTCCCGTTCATAGACACGCGCAAACAGGTAGCACAAAATAGCCCCAGCGTAGCAATCATAAAGCTCGCTGATAGCGCTGGCATCACCAGCCTGTGCAGATTCGACTAGACTCGACACATCCACGGCGAACGATTACCTTGTGCATACATATCGCTGCGTGTAGCTTGTGATGCCGTGCGTCGTCTCTCACTTAGATCTAACGCCACGGTTACGTTAAAAGATACGCGCCCGGTATGAACATTTATACATTTTGCTGTACCACGCAAACGACCTGCGCGATGCGCCGGTGCGGAACTAATCGGAACGTTTCGTCCAGATGAGTGGCTATAAAGGGGTACAATCGGATCTAGCGCTACTTTGATCCCGTTCCCTCATTCTGCTCGCATTATAGCCTACTGTTGCACATTTGATAAGGGAAAAATCCGTTAAATAGCGCTTGAACGATTCGGCTGCGGTGCGGGGCCTACGGCCCCGCATGGGGCGTTCTGATGCCGCAAAACCGAACGGTGCGTAAACAAACCAACACGGGAGAGCCTCCCTGGACGATGTTGCGCCCAGCGTTTATCCGCGCTATACTGCCACAGGTATGAACTGAGGGTGCGCAGCAGATACAGCCCGGCGTTGTCGTCATTTAGCGTGGCAACCGATCCGCACAACAGGATTGCGCCTGGCTGGCGCAGAATGGTGGGTCTGCATGCAATGCGGTGCTAAGGATTAAATGGAAGAACGATGCGAATAGCAATAATTGGGCTTGCCAATAGTGGGAAAACAACGGTATTTAATGCGTTGACACGCGGCACGGTCGAGACAACAGCCTATTCTGCCGGTCAACTTGAGCCGAATCTAGCGACTGTCAAGGTACCCGATGCGCGGCTGGACACGCTTACCCATATGTTCCGTCCGCGTAAAACGACGCCGGCTGAGGTGCAGTATGTTGATGTAGCGGGTATCAGCAGCAGTCGTTCACGGGAGGGGCTACCGCCAGCACTGCTCAACTATATCAGCAGCGCCGATGCCCTTTTGCATGTTGTGCGCGCCTTTGAGGATACCACCATTCCGCATCCCGCTGAAACCGTGGATTCTGTGCGTGACCTTACCACGCTCGATCTTGAGCTAGCTTTCTCAGATCTGGCCATCATCGAGCGGCGGCTGACGCGGCTGAACGCCGAAATTGGCAAGATGTCGGCGCGGGAGCGCGAGGTGCGGGTGGCGGAACGAGAGCTACTTATGCGCCTGCAGGAGGCGCTGGAGGCCGATATTCCCATTCGGGATCTCACGTTGAGCGATGAGGAGGAGCGTTCGCTGCGTGGCTATCAGTTTTTGACGGCCAAGCCACTGCTGGTGGTGGTGAATATCGGCGAAACGCAACTGGCGACACCACCGACCGTGCCCTATGCGCATCAGCGGAGCGCGGTTGTGCCCTTGTGTGGCAAGATTGAGGCCGAACTTGCGCAACTGGACGATGCGGATGCCCGATCGTTTATGGACGATCTGGGGATTGCGGCACCGGCCCGTGAGCGGGTGATCCAGCGCTCGTATGAATTGCTTGGCTTGATCAGCTTTTTGACTGCCGGGCCAGACGAAGTACGGGCCTGGACGATACGGCGCAATACCCCGGCGGTTGAGGCGGCGGGCGTGATTCATTCCGATATTCAGCGCGGCTTTATTCGAGCCGAGGTGGTCGCCTATGCTGATCTCGTAGCCGCAGGTGGGATGACCGAGGCGAAAAAAGCCGGTATGGTACGCTCGGAAGGGAAACACTATATCGTTCAAGATGGCGATGTCTGTCATTTTCTATTTAATGTGTAATATGAGCTAACGAGCTATGGATCCCCAGCGTTTATTAACGACCACGCTGCGCGCGGCCCCGTGGGGGGCCAGTGTAACCCGTATCCTGGCTGCCGCCCTGGATGCGGTAGAGCCAGCGGCGGCCGTGCAGCGGCATCTGCGGCGCGAGCAGATGCGGCTGACGCTTGCAGAGCATGCCTATGATCTGCAACACTATGAACGGGTGTTTGTTGTTGGCGCGGGCAAGGCTGGTGCGCCAATGGCCCGTGCCGCCGCAACCGTACTGGGATCTGCGTTGACCGCCGGCATCATTATTGTTAAGGACAGCAACCAGGTCTATCAGACGGTGCAGACTTATACCGGTCAGGATTGTGGAGCGCGAATAACATGTTATCCGGCGCGGCACCCATTACCCGATGAGCGTGGCGTTGCCGCGACGCAACGCATTGCGGATCTACTGGCCGATACGACAGCCCGCGATCTCGTGCTGGTGTTGATTTCGGGTGGTGGGTCGGCATTGCTGACATTACCGGCACCAGGGATCAGTCTGGCTGACCTGGAGGCGTTGACATCGGCATTGTTAAGCTGTGGTGCAAGCATTAATGAAATCAATTGCCTGCGCAAGCATCTCGATCTGGTGAAGGGCGGCGGACTGGCACGCCTGGCTGAGCCAGCCACCGTACTCACGCTCATTCTCTCCGATGTGGTCGGGAGTCCGCTGGATGTGATTGCTTCCGGGCCAACTGTGCCCGATAGTACCAGCTTTGCCGATGCTTATCGCGTACTCGAACGCTATCATCTGGTCAATCACGTTCCACCGTCAGTCGTTGAGCGGCTACGGGCGGGTATACGTGGCGAAATTGCCGACACCCCCGGCCTGGATGATCCGGTGTTTGCGCGGGTGCAGAATGTGCTGGTTGGCAATAATCCGCAGGCAGCAACGGCGGCACTACTGGCGGCACGTAGCGAGGGGTTGAACCCGCTGCTGTTGACCACCTTTGCCCAGGGGGAGGCACGGATCGTCGGGCGCTTGCTGGCTGCAATTGGGCGTGAATTGGTAGCGACCAACCAGCCTGTTCACCGTCCGGCCTGCATTATCGTGGGCGGTGAGACGACGGTGACGCTGCGCGGGCATGGGATGGGTGGCCGTAACCAGGAGCTGGCGCTGGCAGCGGTGCGCGACCTGGCGGGGTTACCGGATGTGGCGCTGATTACGCTGGCAACCGATGGCGGTGATGGGCCAACCGATGCTGCCGGGGCGGTGGTTACAGGTGAGACCCTGGCCCGTGCCCATGCCCTGGGTCTTGATCCCGACGCGGCGCTGGCAAACAATGATGCCTATCCCTTCTTTGCGGCTCTGGACGATTTGCTGCGGCCAGGCCCAACAGAGACGAATGTGAACGATCTGGCGTTTCTCTTTGCGCTCTAGTGCAGGTATGTATGTGGCTTATCGTTGGCCTGGGCAATCCAGGCACTCAATACAGCGGAACGCGGCACAATATCGGCTTTGCGTGCCTGAAACATCTGGCAGCACGGCACGGGTTGGAGTTTAGCCGCAAGCAGGCGCATGCCCGCGTGGCCGAGGGGTCTATCGCCGGGCAGCGCGTGGTACTGGCTAAACCAACGACCTATATGAACCGCAGTGGACAGGCAGTGACCGGCCTGTGCCACTGGTATAAGGTTGACCGTGCGTCCGAGTTAGTAGTGATCTATGATGATATGGATTTGCCGTTTGGCAAGTTGCGCCTGCGCCAGCGCGGGAGCGCCGGTACCCATAATGGAATGAAGTCGATTATTGCCCAACTGGGCAGCCAGGACTTTTTACGCATACGAGTCGGCATTGGGCAGCCACCGCCGTCCTGGGATGCGGTGGGATATGTACTCGGGCGCTTCTCGCCTGAGGAGGAGCAGGCGCTCCCCGACGTGTATCAGCGTGTGGCAGATGCGGTCGAGCTAGCGCTGACCGAGGGTTTTGTGATGGCGATGAATCGCTATAATGTGAATGCGGCGTGAGTTGTCTGGGCGTTCGCCCGTTGGCCCGTTGCCATGACAAGCGTGTCGGCTCAAGGGTGAAGCCGGTTAGCCCATTCCAAGGTTCTACCATTCCAATGTGCCAACCGACCAACCGGGTTCAAGCCAGTCGTCGGCGTTGAGGGGCATGCAGTTCGGCCAACATATGATCATAGTAGCGCACCATCAGCGGCTGGGCCTTGACGCCCAGATTTGCCAACCGCTGACCGATAGGATGGTTGCCCCAGCGCAACGTTCCGCCGCCACCCTGGGTACGTCCATAGGCTTCGGCTTTGCAGGACATAACGGTGTGGATCAGTCCCTGGCTATCCTGCACATAGGTCTCAATCTGCATATTGCACGTCCGATTGGTATCCGGGCGTTCAGCCACCAGTTGGACTACGCTCCGCCCGGCTACCAACGCCTCACATGTGGCACGCCCATCCTGCTCAACCACGTGTACTTCGGCCATCTGGCGCGGCAACTGCCAGACACTCAGCCCCAACTGCTGGGCCTCGGCATTGTTCACTAGCATATGCAGGACATAAGCTGGATAGCGCCGCTCCTTCAATAACTGGGACAGGGTGATGATTGGGACGGCTCGTTCGTGGGTCGCCAACAATGCCAGGGTTACTTCTGCATATGCACCAACGGTGCCGCGACGATAGAGGGCAAAAGCGACAATCAGCAACGCCTGCCCTGGAAAGCCCTCTACCAGGTGGACACGGGCCGGGGTTGGCAGTAACTTGCGGGCATTGCTGGACGGCATTGGGAACGCTGCGTTGATAAATAAGGTGTCCTCAAGACGTAAAGGTAATTCAATCGTATCGCTCATGATGCTTCTTTCTCCACTAAGCGGATCATGGGTGTATCCTACCACAGGTTGGGCGCGTCTTCGCCCGCGCTCCCACACGCGGGCGGGACGCCCGCGCTCCCAGGGGGGCGCGACGCCCGCACAGACGAACCTGGGAGCGAGGGCAGCTTGCCCTCGACCGGGCGCCAACGCGGGCGCGACGCCCACGCTCCCAGGACGCCCGCGCTCCCAGGTGAACCCACCGCTTCTTCACGCTACCAAATGGATTCCCCTACGCATCGGGTCAGGATCGGGTAGAATATGCGGGTGAGAAGTGCGATGCACGGCATGTTTGTGAATGTGTGCATCGAGCCAGGAGGCATACCACACAATGATCCGTGTTTACCCGCTGCCGCCGCAGCTCGTTACTAATCCCTATCTCGATCAGCTTTACACCCCTATGAGGGAGATGGGGATAGATGTAAGGCGTATACGTCCGCGCTATGCGCTGCCGCCTCTGTATCTATCGCGTGGGCCACGTATTCTGCACCTGCATTTTTGCGATGAAATCATCCAGCGGCGATCAGCGTGGCAGACGGTTGTGCGTAGTCTGGCGTTTCTGGCGGGACTACGGTTGCTTCTGCTCCGTGGAGTGCGGCTGGTGTGGACAGCGCATAACCTGGAACCGCATGAGTGCTATCACCCGGTGTGGGCGTTTAACGTATATCGTTTGATTGGACGTTGGAGTAGCGCAATTATTGCCCACAGCGAGGCGGCGCGCCACATGCTGATTGCGCGTTATGGGCACATGTCTGCCTGCCACGTCATTCCTCAAGGGAACTATATTGGCTACTATGGCCCGTTGCGTGATCAGGAACAGAGCCGGGCCGAACTGGGATTACCGGCGCACGGGCCGATCCTGCTCAACCTGGGCGCACTCCGTCCTTACAAGGGGCTGGAGGATTTGCTCACAGCGTTTGCCCAGTTGCCGGAAGAAACACGCGGCAGATTGTTCATTGTTGGTGCAGCGAAGGATCAGGCCTATGCCGCAGCCTTGCAACACCGGGCCGGTTGTATCAGCGGGGCACTGGTGTTGCCGCACTTTGTACCCGATCCGCAACTCCCGCTCTATCTGGCAGCCGCCGATGTGATCGTACTGCCCTATCGCTCGCTGCTGACCTCGGCGATGCTGATGTGTGCCATGTCCTATGCCTGTCCCGTCATTGTGCCCACGTCTGGCCCGGTGCTTGAACTGGTTCAGGAAGGGCAGAACGGCTTTCTGTTTACCCCTGGTAATACAGAGTCGTTACGTGCGGCTCTGGCACGAGCGCTAACGCATCCAGATCGCGGTCAGTTGGGTCAGGCAGCGTTACAGATGGC
This sequence comes from uncultured Chloroflexales bacterium, assembly GCA_937925925.1. Classification (GTDB taxonomy): domain Bacteria; phylum Chloroflexota; class Chloroflexia; order Chloroflexales; family Chloroflexaceae; genus CAKZQX01. Next base: position 10,959 of record CALANA010000174.1, read on the forward strand.
GCGCCGATTTGACTGGCCGACTATCGCGGCTGCAACGGCTGCCATCTATCGCCAGGTCATCGCCCAGGAGTAAGCGCGTGCTGCAAACGACCATGCGGCGACTGATGCAGATAACGACCGGCTACAGCATGAGTACCCTGGTCGGGCCACTGTTCACGATTATGCTCACCCCGATCTACACGCGGGTGCTGACGACGGGCGACTACGGCACAGTAGACACGCTCATGATGCTCTCGTCGGCACTCACCATGCTAGGGGCGCTCGGCTTACCGATGGCCCTGCCCGCGTTCTATTATGATCCGCAACGTCAGGCGCAGCAGCAGCAGATCCTGTCGAGCGCAATCTGGGTAAGCGGCGGCTGGTCACTAATGCTCGCAGGCAGTGTCTTTATCGGGGCCGCACAGATTACCCGGATCACACTGAATCGCACTGATGTGGCCGATCTGCTGGCGTGGCTGGCAATCGGGTTGCCCTTTGCCGTGATCTATCAGTTGCAAACGACGGTCTTGCGTCTCCAGTTCGCCGTGTGGCGCGCCAATCTACTGGCGTTGCTCTATTTGCTGGTTTTTGCCGGTGCCAATCTGATCTTTATCGTCTGGTTGCGTCGAGGCAGCGCCGGGGTGATCCTGGCGCACATGGTGACGATGGTGAGCATGGGCCTGCTGGGGCTGGCGCTGGCACCAGGGAGTTTGCGTAGCAAACCACGGCTGGATCTGATGCGGGGACTGGCCCGCACGGGAGCCTTATTGGTGCCAGGGAGCATGGCCGCCTGGGGATTGATGTACCAGGATCGGCTGTTTCTGGTGCGCTATGTCTCACTGGAGCAGATCGGCGTGTATGCGATTGCCGTCCGGCTGGCATCGGTGCTGAGTTTGCTGGTGGAGCCGTTCAAGGCTGCCTGGGGGCCACTGGCGCTCAGTATTCAGCAACAGCATGATGCCGCTCAGGCCTATACCCGCGTGTTTATCTACTACTGTGTGGGCGGGTTGGGATTGGCACTGGCGCTCAGTCTGCTCGCACCCGAAATTCTCTTCATTGTTACCACGCCAGCGTATATCGGGGCGTCGGCCTATGTATGGTTGCTTATACTTATGTCTTTGACCAGTGGTTTGCAAACAATTATGGCGGTAGGTTTGTATATCACAAAGCAGGTGAGACATCTGGGCTGGACAGTGATGGTCGCGGCTGGCCTGAACACCGTGCTTAATCTGCTGCTGATACCGCGCCTGGGTGTGATGGGCGCGGTTATTGCCACGGCGATTGGCTATCTGGCAGCACCGCTCCTGACGGCGGTTGTTGCCCAGCGCTGGCATCCCCTGCCCTACCAGTGGGACAAAGCCCTGCTGGTTTTTCTGGTCTACCTGGCCCTGGCAGGCGCGGGACAGTTGTTCGCCAGTCCAGTGAACCCGACCGCACTGGCGGTGCGCCTGACACTCCTGCTGTGCTATCTGCCGTTGTTAGCAGTGTTGGGCATTTTCGAGGCCCACGAACGGCACCTGTTCTACCGTGCCCTGCGGCATCCGCGATTAATATGGCACTGGATGGTAGGGCGCGTATGATCGACTGCCCGCTGGTGTCGCTGATTGTCGTCACCTATAACAGTGCCGGGTTGCTGCCTGGATTTTTTGCAGCGCTGGCGACCACCCGCTATAAACTCTACGAAGTGATCGTGGTGGACAATGCTTCGCACGATACGACCCTGGATTATCTGGCACAAAACCAACCCCAGGTGCGTGTGCTGGCAAACCAGGCGAATGTTGGCTTCGGAGGCGCATGCAACCAGGGGGCTACCGTAGCACGCGGCGATCTGTTGCTATTTCTCAATCCTGATGTCACCGTGACACCCGACTGGTTAACGATACTGGTGCAGCATATTCAGGCCCAGCCCGACGTGGCGATCATCTGTCCCACAACCCTCTACCCGGATCAGCGTCCAGTCAGTGTCACCACCGCGGTGGCGGAAGTGGCAGCGGTGCCGGGCTGTGCCATGCTCGTAACCGCGACGGCGTGGCATATACTTGGCGGCTTTGATGCACAGATTTTTCTCTATTGGGAAGATGTAGAGCTGTGCTGGCGAGCGTGGCTGCTGGGCGGGCGGGTGCTGCACGATCAGCAGGCCGTGGTGTATCATCAGCGGGGAGGGAGTAGTACGGGTCAGCGGTGGGATGCGGAGCAGATCAAGAATGGGCTGTACACCTATCTCAAACTGATGCGCTGGCGGGTAGTCTGGCGCTTTGTGGTGCTGCTGGCGGTCAAAACCCTGGTCAAGTCTGTGCGCTACCGTGAACTGGCGCTCCTGGCAGCCTGGGGCTGGAATATCAGACATCTGGGATATACGCTTGCCCAACGGCGCGAGTTGATGCGGAAGCGGCGTGGTAATGTCGTGCAACTGGAGCGGCGTATCGCTGTACAGAACCGGCAGTTGCGCTCTGAACGCCAGCAACGTCGCTCCCGATACCTCGTTACTCGCCCGTAGGAAGCGGTGGGCGGGGCAGTAAGCCGGCTTGCTCGACTACCCACGGCATCGCTCGCGTCCAGCCAATTGACATGAGATGTACCCCGGCCACGCCCTCCACGCTCAGCAATTCGGTCACTAATTCGGACGCTATCGTGACCCCTTCGCGCACCGGATCGGCGGCAGTTTGCATGCGCTCAATCACGCTATCGGGGATAATTATGCCGGGCAAGTGATCACGCAGAAAGAGCGCCGACTCGACCGAGCGTAAGATAAGCACGCCACCCAGAATGGCCGCAGCCTGATGTAGTCCAGCCGCACGGACATCGGTCATCCACTGGCGGAAGCGACACGGATCGAAGATCAGTTGGGTCTGAATAAATTCTGCACCCGCATCGATCTTTTTTTCCAGGCGTTGCGCACGCTCAATATTGGGATTCGCTACTCCCCCAAGAAAGAACGTGGGTGCAGACTTAAGCGCTACACCCGACTGAAAACACTGTTCATCACGCATCTTACGCAGCATCCGCAACAGTTGGAACGAGTTCACGTCTAGCACATTTTTGGTATCTGGATGATCACCAATGCGAGGATTATCACCGGTCATACACAAAAAATTGGGAACACCCAGCGCAGCCGCGCTCAGGACATCAGACTGGAGCGCAACCCGATTGCGATTCTGGCACGTCATCTGCACAACTGGCTCAATACCCAGTTGCTGCACAATCACCCCGGCACCAAGCGCAGACATGCGGGCCGTACCGCGTTGATTATCGGTCAGGTTAATCGCATCGACATAGCCACATAAATTCTGAGCCAATTTTTCTAATGGCGCACGCGAAGCACCTTTGGGCGGAGCAATCTCGCCAGTTATGACAATTTGCCCGGCTGCCAGTCGGCGTTGTAGCGAACTGTACATACAAACACCATCCTCTGTGAAATGGTTCAGCTAGCTTACGATAATGCTCAAAAGCATACCTGAATTGATCGCTTCAAGCAAGCCGAATGACATCTTTGTCATCCAATGCCTGGGATAGATCAGCAATCAAATCCTCGGTGTCCTCAATGCCACAGGCCAGCCGCACCAGATTATCACGAATACCAATCGCCAGACGTTCTTCGGTCGTCAGTTCATAAAAACTCATCAGAGAAGGCTGTTCGACCAGACTCTCAACACCTCCCAGACTGGGGCCAATATAGGGCAGGCGCAGACGGTCAATAAAGCGACTGGTCGCAGACATATCGGCATCCAACTCAAACGCGACGACGCCGCCCCACCCGCGCATCTGCTCCATGGCGATCAAGTGGTCGGGATGATCTGGCAATGCCGGATAATGCACACGAGCAATGCGCGGGTGGTTGTGCAGAAAGTGCGCAACGGCCAGTCCATTACGATTATGCCGTTCCATACGCAGGGCAAACGTTTTGAGACCACGCAGCAGCAAATACGCACTATGCGGATCGCAAATACCGCCCGTGATGCCCTGTGACTCGCGTAGGGCGGAGATAATACCTGGTCGCCCAATAATCACCCCGGCCAGCAGATCGTTATGGCCGCCCAGATACTTGGTGGCGCTATGGATAACGATATCAATGCCCTGGTGCAACGGACGCAGGTTGTAGGGCGTGGCAAACGTAGCATCAATGATGGTTTTGACACGATGCTGCCTGGCAATGGCTACCAGTCGCGGTAAGTCTAACACGCGTAAGTAGGGATTGGTGGGCGACTCACTGAGAATCAAGCGTGTTTCGGGGCGAATGGCCGCCTCAATTGCGGCATAATCACAGGCTGGCACCACTGTATGCTGCACACCCAGGCGTACCAGGAATGTCTGGATAAACTGCCGGGTACGCCGATAGCAGTCATCGGTGAGTATCAGGTGGCTGCCGGTCGGTAGCATAGCTAGCAGCGTACTGGTAATCGCATTCATGCCCGACGCACATAATAGCGCCGCCGCTGGCATGTCGGGGCCGGCTTCCAGGAGGGCCAATTTGGCTTCAGCCGCACGTACGGTCGGGTTGCCATAGCGCCCATATTCCTCGCGCTCGATGCGCCCTTCGTGATAATCAATTAACTCGGCGGTATTGGCAAAGGTATAGGTTGAAGCCTGAATAATCGGTGTCGTAATTGAGTCGTGGGCACGGCGGCGATCTTCACCAGCGTGAACTGCCGTGGTTGATATACCAGCAACCGCTGGTTGCGCCTGCTCGGCAGCCGCAGGAGATTGCGGCTGTCCGGGTTGTCTGCTCATACTATCCTCTCATCTCCAGATAATGAAATGAGAGGTACAATCATACTCTGCTACCTGGTCTGACATACAGGATTGGTTCCTCTCATCTGCCAGCGCGAGCTGCCGGAATTAGCACCTTCCCCGTCTCAGTGATCATCCCGCCTCACCGCAAATATAAACCAGTTCGTATCACACGCTAGCGAGGAGCGTTGTCCAGGGGGTTGCTGCGGTTTCACAGGGCCGATCCCTCCACCGCTCTCGATGAGTATCCGTTTTTCGGCAGTGAGTATAGCATGCAGCCACAACCCTGTCAACGCCAACAACGGCTGTACCTGTTCACCCTCAAGGGAACATGCCCGCATGGGAACGCGGGTAGCGTGCCTGCACGTGCGTGATGGCCGGCGGGACGCCCGTGCGCCTTTCCCTGGGAGCGCGGGCATCGTGCCCTCGAGGAGGAGGCAACGCGGGCGGGACGCCCGTGCGCCCAGGCAAACCGTGAACACGTACCCACACCTGGTTACGCTGCGTATTCCAATTTGCCAAAGTGGGGATTTATGATAAACTCTAGATCCAGATCACCCATAATTTGCCCGCTTCATCTTAATCAGTTGTGCCACGGATAGAGGATTGATGAGTTGTCGTACAACCGGTTTCGTTCTTATCCTCATTTTACCAGCAGGGATATAGCCGGGAAAGTTCGAGGATGAACTAGCTAGAGGAGGTTCAGAGATGAGCTACGAAGAAGTCTACCGCCGTTCTATTGCAGATCCGGTTTCATTCTGGGGAGAAATTGCCGAGGAGTTGCACTGGTACCGTAAGTGGGATCGGGTGCTGGATGACTCGAATGCGCCGTTCTATCGCTGGTTTGTGGGTGGTGAGACCAACATTTGCTACAATGCCGTTGATCGCCATGCGTTGGGGTCAAAACGCGGCCAGGCGGCGATCATCTGGGAAAGTTCAGAAGTTGGCAAAACGCGCACCCTGACCTACTTTGAGTTGTACCGTGAGGTTAACCGACTCGCTGGTGTGTTAAAAGCGCTAGGAGTACGCAAGGGTGACCGGGTGTTGATCTATATGCCAATGGTGCCAGAGGCGATCATTGGTATGATGGCCTGTGTACGTCTGGGTGCAATCCACTCGGTAGTCTTTGGTGGGTTCAGTGTCACGTCGTTGGCGACACGGATTGACGATGCTGCGCCGGTAGCGGTGCTGACAGCCGATGCTGGCTCACGCAAAGGTAATATTGTGCCGCTCAAGGAGATGGTTGACGCGGCGCTGGACGCGGCGACGGTCGATAGTGTGCGAGACGTGCTGGTGCTCAATCGTGGCCTGGGGCCATGTCCAATGAAACGTGGACGTGACCTGGATTGGGCTGAGCAACTGGTTGAACGCGGCGAACATTACGTTGAGCCGGCCTATGTTGCCAGTACCGATCCTTCCTACATCCTTTACACGTCCGGCACAACTGGCAAGCCCAAGGGTGTGGTACGTGATACCGGCGGCTATATGGTGGCGCTGTATGCGTCCATGAGCCAGATCTATAATATGGGTGAGGGCGATGTCTACTGGTCAACGTCCGATATTGGCTGGGTGGTTGGTCACAGCTATATCGTCTATGGGCCGCTACTGAAGGGTTTGCCAACAGTGGTATTTGAGGGAACACCCGACTATCCCGATCCCGGAATCTGGTGGCGTATTGTCGAGAAATATGGCGTCACCTGCGTCTTTAGTGCCCCAACGGCTCTCCGCGCCCTGAAAAAGTATCCAGATTCATGGATCAAGGAACGTGATCTTTCCACGCTGCGCTACTTCTTTACCGCCGGTGAACCATTGGACGAGCCGTCATATCACTGGGCGAAAAATGTATTGGGGATCGCACCGATTGACCATTACTGGCAAACGGAAAGCGGCTGGTCAATGTTGGCGAATTCGGTGGGCATTGAATATCTGCCGATCAAGCCTGGCTCACCAACCAAACCAGCCGTCGGTCATCAGTTGGAAGTGGTTGATGCGGAGGGTAATCCGGTACCACGCGGCGAAAAGGGGTTCCTGGTCGAGAAAGGCCCACTGGCACCGGGAATGTTGCTTACGCTGTGGAACGACGACAAGCGCTATTTGAAAGACTACTGGGGGCATTTCAAGGATAAACAACTCTATCTGACGGGTGACTATGCCATTCAAGACGAAGATGGCTATTTCTGGATGCTTGGCCGCGCCGATGAAGTGCTGAATGTATCCGGGCATCGTCTGGGGACACGCGAAATCGAAGAAGTCATCTCGGCCCATCCAGGCGTGGCCGAGGTCAGCGTTATTGGCGTCAAAGATGAATTGCGTGGTGAGGGCGTGCTGGTGGTGGCCGTGTTGAAGAATGATGTCGCGCCTGCAGATCAAGATCGCGTAGCTGAGGAGATGCGGCAACTGGTGCGTGACCGCATTGGCCCGATTGCCTCGCCCAAAGGTATTCACTTTGTTAACAGTTTACCTAAGACACGCAGTGGGAAGATTATGCGCCGTGTTATTCGAGCCGTGTATCAAGGTGATTCGATTGGTGACTTGAGTACGATTGAGGACGATGCAACCGTGGATATGGTACGGGAAGCGGTTGATATCTTAAAGGGTCAGTTCTAAACGACGAGTATAATCTGTCTATGGTAGCGATGAGCTGCAGTCAAGTCTACCGAACAGGTCATACAACGGTTGCAGACAAACAGGTCAGAACGCCACGGGTGAAGTTGCAGCTCAGATGGAAGATAGCACGAACTGGTGTGACGAAGCCGCTGCTACCTTTCTGGTGGGAGGCCGCAGGTAACAGCGTTGCTGCATCGGTATTGTGGTGACAGGTGACAAGTGACGGGTACTACAACGAGACTTTTCCCGGAAAGAGATTGCGAGGGGCGAGAGCTTCCGCCGCAATCCCCTTTACTGGCGCGGCGAAGCCACGCCGTACCAGACAGGGAACATGGGCGGGAACTACGGGGCCTGCGGCCCCGGCACCCCCACCGAGACGAAATCTCGTGGTAGTATAGGTGACAGGTACTCAGGCGGGGTGGCTCAGACACACCTGTACCCGGTACCCTGTTATCTATACCCTCTTTGGCTTTAACTGACTCTATCTTTACCTTTCTGATTTCACCTGTATATATCTGGTTTCGTGTGGTTTGCGTTGCTCGCAAAAGAGATAAGCTTAAGGAGGTTCACTGATGACTGAGACTCGCAATGCTGCGCTAGACAGCACCACGCCCATGGAAGCACCCCATACGGCAGGGGGAAACAGTGTTGATCGCTTCTACAAGCCCAGTGATGAAATTGTTGAACAGGCGAATGTCACTGCGTATATGCGCTCAAAAGGGTTTCAGACCTATGAAGAGTTGTACAATTGGAGCATTGCAAACCTGCAAGAGTTCTGGACAGACCAGGCCCGGGAGTTGAGCTGGTTTGAACCCTGGCAGAAGGTACTGGATGATAGTCAGGCACCCTTCTACAAATGGTTTGTAGGAGCTAAAACGAATATTGTCTATAACGCCATTGATCGCCATGTCAATACCTGGCGGCGCAACAAACTGGCGCTGATCTGGGAGGGTGAGGATGGCAGCCAGCGCACCTTCTCCTACCACACCCTGAATCGTGAGGTCAGCCGTATTGCCAATGTCCTCAAGAGCATGGGGGTGCGGAAGGGAGACATTGTTACCATTTATCTGCCGCGTATTCCTGAGTTGCCGCTGACGATGTTAGCCTGTGCCAAAATAGGTGCGGCCCACAGCGTCGTTTACGGAGGCTTCAGTGTGGAGGCACTGGCTGACCGGATTGATGACGCCGGGAGTAAGGTGTTGATTACGGCCGATGGTGGTTATATGCGCGGCAAGATCATTGAACTCAAGAAAATCGCTGATGAGGCGATGGCGCGTACACCCACGTTGCAGACGTGTATTGTGGTCAAACACACTGGACATGAAGTCACAATGGAGAACACCCGTGATCTCTGGTTGCACGATCTGTTGAGTTTGCCCATTGCTTCACCAGTATGCCCCACCGAGCCAGTCGACGCCGAGGATACGTTGTTTATTCTCTATACCAGTGGCACCACCGGGCGACCCAAGGGTGTGGTGCATACCCATGGTGGCTACATGGTCGGTACCTATACCACCTTGAAGTTTGTCTTTGACCTGAAGGAAGAAGACCGCTGGTGGTGCGCCGCTGATCCGGGCTGGATTACCGGCCACAGCTATATTGTCTATAGCCCACTCGTGGCTGGAGCGACCTCGTTTATGTATGAAGGTGCGCCCAACTATCCCTACCCGGATCGCTGGTGGTCACTGATTGCCCGCCATGCAATAACGGTTTTGTATACGGCTCCAACAGCGATTCGTGGGTTGATGCGGTTTGGTGAAGCCTGGCCGAATCGCCACGATCTGAGCAGTTTGCGCTTGTTGGGCACAGTCGGTGAGCCAATTAACCCTGAAGCCTGGCGCTGGTACCATCGGGTCATCGGTGGCGAGCGTTGCCCAATTATGGACACATGGTGGCAGACGGAGACCGGTCACTTTATGATCACGCCCACCCCCATTACGCCGTTGAAGCCCGGTAGTGCAACACGGGCTTTTCTGGGGATTGATGTTGATGTCGTCCATGAAGATGGTAGCCCCTGCGCTGCGAATGAGGATGGGTTGCTGGTGGTGAAGCAGCCCTGGCCGGGTATGATGCGCACGATTCTGAATGATCCAGAGCGGTATGTTACGACCTACTGGGATAAAGAACCAGCAGGCATGTATACCGTTGGTGATAGCGCTCGTAAAGATGATGATGGTTATATCTGGATCATTGGGCGCCTTGATGATGTGATCAAGGTGAGTGGTTATCGCCTGGGCACGGCGGAAGTTGAAAGTGCGCTGGTGAGCCATCCCGCAGTCGCTGAAGCGGCAGCTATCGGGCTACCGCACGAGGTGAAGGGCAATGCGATCCACGCCTTTGTCATCCTGCGCGAAGGTTTTGCGGGTAGCCCGCACCTGGAGGATGAACTCAAGGCTCATGTCGGTCATGAAATGGGGCCGATTGCCCGCCCCGAGAAGATCGATTTTGTTGCCAGTTTGCCCAAAACACGCAGTGGTAAGATCATGCGTCGTGTTCTGAAAGCGCAGGCGCTGGGACAGGATGTAGGTGACATCAGTACCCTCGAAGCATAAGCGTACATAGCCTCAATCGGGTGTCTGGTGGGCGCGGGACGTAGCATACGTCCCACGCCCTTTTTATATGCTCACAGCCAGGTCAGACCTGGTTGTACGCGGAGCGTCAGTACCAACTCATACCAATCGGATAGACGGAGGACGACCGGCCCGGCTGAAGCCGGGACTCCGGGGAAAGGGTTGACACCACGGTTCTTTTCCCCCCTTCAACCCGCTGGGAGGGCGTCCTGCTGCCGCAAAACCGAGCGTTGCGCAAAAAAACTACACTTGAGGGCGAATGGGTGGGGAGCGACCGCGTACCGCGTGTGTATGACCAGACCATAAAGATCATCGGTCAGGTCAACGAATTGTTAATTTTTGGCAAACAGGCGGTTTTTGATTAAAACCGGGACTGTATCTAGAAGTGCTTGTGGTAAGAGTATGCTAGAATTGGAGCAAGAGATTTGTAACGAGTATATGATCTATGATGTGGTCACCGCTGGCGTACCGCAAATAGACGAGAACGTGATTATGGCGATACAGCAACACGCGCACGAATCTGCTATGCATCAGGCAACTGTAGATCCACACCCTGCAGAGGCCGACACTGCTACTCATCGTCAACACGAGTCTGATCCAGATCTTGCCTTACTCCAGGAATTGCTCCTGCAGGCGCAACAGTTGCTCGATACCGAACAGTCCATCGAAACACCGCAACAACTGACGATTATCAAGTCAGATCGGCGTGGGCGACGTCCGATGCGAGAGTTTTTGCTGGCTCCAGAGTATCAACGGATCGACGAACTGGAGGCCCGCATTGCCGATCTTCAGCGCCAGTTACATGATCGTGACGCGCTCATTCAAATGTTATCACCAGCGATCAGCCGGGCTATTGCCCAGCAGGTGCAGGAGGCTCATGATGAAATGGCGGAGGCACTCTATCCAGTAATTGGCCGCACCATTCAGCGCGCAGTCACTGAGTCGATGCGTGACCTGGCCCGACGTATAGACCATATGATGCGTTGTAGCATGCGCATGTTCTTTCTATGGCGACTGGTTCTCTGGATACGGGGGATCAGGCCGTCCGATGCGGCACTACGCGAGGCATTGCCGTTTCAGGTCAATGAATTGTTCTTGATTCACCGCGAGTCGGGGTTGCTCATACAGCATCTCTCGGCCAGTGCCACGTTGACCGATGCCGATCTGATTGCCAGCATGCTTGCGGCGATTCGGGCCTACGTGCAAGAGTCATTTCTTCCGCACAGTGACCACTCCCTTGACAGCATCGAATATGGAGATATGCAAATCCTGGTCGAAGAAGGCCCGGCAGCACTGCTGGCGGTGGTTGTGCAAGGCGTACAACCGGCTGGCTTTCGGGCTATCTTGCGCCAGCAACTGACAGAATTACACGCGGCTTATGGTGCTATACTCCGCTCATTTCAGGGCGATCCGATTGACGGAGCATGGATGCTGCCGTTGTTGCAGCCTTTAATGGAGTGGCATGATGGTTCAGCGTAAGGTGTGTCTCGTTGGCGATTTTGCGGTTGGTAAAACAAGTCTGTTTAATCGTTTTGTGTATAATCGTTTTTCGGAAACGTATCAGAGTACCATTGGCGTACGTGTACAGCGCAAAATTCTTAAGGTACGCGATCACGAACTGGCACTGATCCTCTGGGATACAGAAGGTGGGCAGGATAGCACAACACTCAAGGAAAGCTATCTCAAAGGCGCGGCGGGTGCGGTGATTGTGTGTGATCTGACGCGCACTGGCACGATTCTGCATTGTGAGGAATATATTCATTTGCTGCGCCGCGAGAATCCGGCGCTACCACTGGCTATTGCTGGCAACAAGTTGGATCTGGTATCGCCCGATCATGCCCATGTCACAGTGGCGCACCAGGTAGCCCAACTTTTTCAGGCTCCGCTGACACTGTCCAGTGCCAATCTTGGCGTCGGAGTGGAGCAACTCTTTCAGAGTCTTGGAGAACGACTAGTGCATGCACAAACAACTATCTGACCAGTCTCCTATGACCGATAGACAGACCCAACAACTGCTGGCCTTGAGTGTGGCGTATATCATGTGTGATGCTGCGCTGACTATTATCGAGGCGAGTGCAGGGGTGGCTGATCTGCTTGGGCTGACAGAGCATGTCCTGCCAGGTCAGGCACTCACCAGTGTATGTTTGCCACTGCTTGGCTATGAAGCGCATCTCTATGCCATTTGTGCCAGAACGGTGCCAGATCTGGTGATTGAACAGATTAATTTTGAAGATCGCCATGGCGAGACACGCTATGTGTCGCTGGTGGTGCTACCCCAGGAGAGTGAGCCAGGCCTGGTAGTGCTACTCAGCGATGTCACCGTTCAGAGTCAACAGCAACAACGCCTCCAGCAGCAGCATCATGAACTGCTGCTCCTGCACGAAAAAATCGCAGCCCAGAACACGCAACTGGTGGCTTTGAATGCCGAACTGTCGCAACTCTCACAACGTAAATCGGATATGATCGCGATTGTCACCCATGATCTGCGCTCACCACTAACGGCCATTACTGGCTATGCACGGATGTTGCTGGACGGTATGTATGGACAATTGCTGCCCGAACAGCAGGAACTGGTGCAGTCGATGTATGATCAAGGGCAGCATATGCGCGAACTGCTCAGTAAATTACTCGATCTGCGCCGTCTGGAATCCACCGAACTGGACAAACGGGAAGTCGTGAACCTGAATTTACTGCTCACACGGGTGGTTTTCTCGTTTCACGACCATGCCCGCCTGGCCGAGGTGGAGTTGTGTCTGGCCGAGGATGAGGAAGTGTTGATCACTCACGGTGACGGCGATATTTTGCAACAGGCCGTTGCCAACCTGGTCAGCAACGCGATTAAGTATACCGGTGCGGGTGGCAAAGTGGTGCTACGCCTGGCACGCCTGACCGAGTTGCCCATCGTCGATCCGCCGCTCGATGCACGCCATACCTGGGGTGCGCTGACAGTCGCCGACACCGGCTCTGGTATTGCCGAGGAGGATCTCCAGCACATCTTTGACCCTTTCTTCCGCACAGCAGCGGCCCGAATGCGCGGGCCGGCTGGCAGTGGCCTGGGCCTGTCGATTGTGCAAATGGCGATGCGTCAGCACGGAGGGCGGGTGCTGGTCGCCAGCCGTCCGGGTGAAGGGACAACCTTTACGCTTCTTTTACCTTGCGATACACAGGATCAGGCTGCTTCCCAGCAGTAGAGCTGAGAGCAAGGGACGAGGGCGGATCACCCTCGTCCTCTGGTTCATCTGTATCACATGAGAATACCATGATGTTATACCGTTTTGACTTGACCATTCCGCATGTTCGTGCCATTCGTCCTCCAACGAGCCTGCGTTGCGGTGGGGGTGCGGGGGCCTGCGGCCCCGCCCATGTGTGGATTTTGGTGTAGAGGCGTTGCATGCAACGCCTCTACGTCCCGCGACATCTTTTTCGAGGGGAAGGCTCGTGGTCGTATGCGCAAGCGGAAGACAGACCAACGGATGCGGAAGGTCGAAGTCACAT
>CALANA010000175.1 GCA_937925925.1 uncultured Chloroflexales bacterium
GAAAGGGGATGTCGGCGACGGGGCGTTGCATGCAACGCCCCGCCGCCCCGCGACATCCCTTTCTAGGGGCAGTCTCATTGTCGTAGGAGCAAGCGTACGACGGACGAACGGATGCGGAAGGGCGACGTCACATTGGTATTACATGTAACAGAACAATACATAAATTGTCATTATGATTCTATTGCTCCTTTCGTCGCACCATAGACAGACGCATGCGTATACACCAGATCGCGCACCGTATCGAGGCTCACCGCATTCAGCACCGCCTGTGCCAGTTCACGCGCTGCAGCCGCATGGGTACGGCGTATCGCCTGCCGTACCCGTGGGAGTGCAGCCGGGGCGCAACTCAATTCATCGATGCCCATTCCAATCAACAACGCCGTTACATCTGTATCGCTTGCCATCTCACCACAGAGTGACACACGCTTGCCATGATGGTGTGCTGCGGCCACGATCATCGCCATCGAGCGCAACACGGCTGGCTCCAGTGATTGGTACAGATGCGCGACATGGGGACTGGTGCGATCACATGCCAATGTGTATTGCGTTAGATCGTTGGTACCAATGCTAATAAAATCAGCTTCCTGAGCCAGCGCATCTATAATCAACACGGCAGCCGGGATCTCAATCAAGACCCCAAGTTGCGGATGGGTGGTGCAGGGAATACCCGCCTGTTGCAACTGCATATGCGCCTGCTGGAGTGCCGTCCGTACCTGGCGAAATTCGGTCAGGGTGGCAATCATTGGCACCACAATCCGTACATCTGCCGTTGCGCCTGCCCGCAACATCGCCCGTAGCTGTGGGAGGAGCAGTTCCTCCGCGTGACTGAGACTGATGCGAATACCGCGCCAGCCCAGAAACGGATTATCTTCTCTGGGCAAGGGAAAGGCGGGCAGATGTTTATCCCCACCCATATCCAACGTGCGTGCTACGATGGCACAACCAGGCAACGCGCTGATAACGGCCTCATAGAGCGCAACCTGCTCATCTTCATTGGGCAACGCCGGACGGTCAATAAACAACAACTCCGTGCGTAGCGAACCAATACCTTGCGCGCCCCACTCGCGGGCAATGCGTGCCTCGACTGGCGATGCTACGTTGGCTAGCAAGGTTACCGCCAGGCCATCGCAGGTGACACTGGCGAGTTCACGCTGCTGGTATAACGCAACCCGGTGCGCATCCTGTGCCGCAGCACGCGTCCGTATGTGCGCCAGTGTAGTAGAGGACGGTGCGACAATCACATAGCCTGCGTCACCATCAACGGCAAGCATCACCGTATCGTGCAAATGATCAAGTAAGGCTGGCCCCAGGCCGATCACTGCCGGTATACCGAGTGCCCGCGCCAGAATGGTCGAATGCGCGGTTGCCCCTCCGCCAATCAGCACAATACCTAACAGCGAATCGCGTGGCAGACGGAGCAACTCAAATGGGCTGAGGTCATGGGTGACAATGATTGCGGGTGATGTAAGAGGTTGTTCTGGTTGCGGATCACCGATCAGCAAACGCTGCACCTGCCCAACAACATCACGAATGTCGGCGGCGCAGATGCTGAGATCGGGATGCACCAGATGTGCAATCTGCGCCGCCTGCTCCTCGCCCGCCGTAACAATCGCATCAACAGCCAGATAACCCTGCTCACCGATCAGTGTCTGTGCCCGCTCACGTAAGACCGGATCTTGCAAAAACGTCCGATAGGCGCTAAACATACTGGCGGCCGCTTGCTTCCCCAGTTCCTGAAGTTGCATCTCCGCAGTGGACATAAGCGCATCAGTGGCATGCAATGCTGCATCCAGGCGCTGTAGCTCAAGCCCCGGGATCACACGATCGGCAAGGTTTGTCTGCCCAGGGTGTACCATGGGTGCTGGCTGCCCCCGTGTATGCACCGACGGTACGCGGTAGAGCAGTGCCGGGCCAAGGGCGATCCCCGGTGCGGCTGCACGGCCGATCAACGTCATTTCTGTTTGCATTCTGCCTCTATGAGTGTCTCCGCTAATGCATGCATAATCAAAGCCGCTGATGCGGCTCCTGGATCTTTATGCCCGGCTGATCGTTCGTGCAGATACGACGCTCGTCCCCGTTGTGCCTGCAACGGAATGGTCGACTCAGCCCCCGCATCAGCCGCCAGTGCCACCTGTTCAAGTGCCTTTGCCAGGGTCGTATCCTGGTGGTGCAGCGCATCCAGCGCAACGAGCGCAGGATGCAGTGCGTCAAGCATCGTCTTCTGGCCTATTTCAACCTGACCAATCTGCTTGATCCCCGATACAAAAGCATGGAGGGCAGCGATCAACTCTGGTTTTGTCACCGTATAGCGCTGCTCCAGAACAACACCGGCGCGATGGAACGCCGTGCCGTACAGCGAGCCACTGGCCCCTCCGACGGTTGATATGAGGCGAATACCGGTGGTTTGTAAAATGTGGCCCGCATCACAGCCTGCAAGTACTGGGAGTTCGCTCACAACTGCAATAAAGCCTCGATCCAGATTAACCCCATGATCAGCATCACCAATAACCGCATCTAGCCTGGTTAACACATCACACTGCGCATGGATCAATGCCGCAGACCGTCGTAACCAGTTCAGCAACATTGCTGTTGTGACAACCATTGTCATAGTCTTTACCACATGCATGTCAGAAAACCAACCGACCGTATCTTTTCGCCCCCCTATGCGCATCACGTTACGGGCTGCTGCCTTTACAACCCGTTGCTGTTCTGGCAAAAAAGACCAGCGAAGCTGGCCTTTTTTGCCAGAATAAGCGAGATTCTTGGGGCCTACGGCCCCCAAACCCCCAACCGGAGGCTTACGTTACCGCCGGTTCTCCCCTGCGGAGGGGTGGGGGCAGCGGCCCCTCGGCGGTGGAGGGGGGTGGGGCGACCCCCTGGCCCCCCACTGCCGCGACATAGGCGCGTGTGAGGACGATAGCAGCGAGCCATAACCTTAAGCCAGTGCAATCCCATACGGGCGGGTTCGGAATCTGCCCCAACCGTGCAATGGTCACGGCGAAACGGTATAAGTCGTATCAATTACAGGCGTTACGCGGTCGCTCAAACACAACGTCTTTCGCCTGCGGCAGCATGGTAGGGGCGACAAATTTTTTGCCTCTCCTCATGGACACGA